>JBBUEZ010000046.1:0-23660 GCA_038056715.1 Patescibacteria group bacterium | reverse complement strand
GACGGACGATTCGTGTGCCGCAAGGCGCGTAAATACCGGTCAACTTCAAAAATGATACGGACCTTCGGGGGCTTCTCCATTCGCACGGCGTGCGCATGGATAATGCCTTTGACGGCTCGCAACTGCAACAAAAAGAAATGGCGCCGGGGGAATCGTTTGCGTATAAACTCAAATTTCTGGACGCGGGAATATATTGGTATCACCCGCACGCAAAAGAGGTTTTTGAACAGCCACTCGGACTTTACGGAGCGTTTATCGTAACACCAAGCGATCCCGGATATTTTCCTCCGGTCAATCGCGAAATGCCGCTTTTTCTTTCCGATCTGCCGATTGAAAATGGCGTAATCGCGCTTGGTAAGGAAAAGAGCAGGAATTTGCTCATGGGGAATTATGGCAACGTGATGCTTACAAGCGGTGAAGAAAAGTTTGATTTGCAGGCGAAAAAGGGAGAAGTGATACGTTTGTATGTAATAAACGCGGCGAATGCTCGACCGTTTAATTTCACAATCAAGGGGCTGAAGCTCAAACTTGTGGGTGGGGATAGCGGCGCGTATGAAAGAGCGTCATTTGTAGAGAGTGTGCTTCTCAATCCGTCGGAGAGAGCGATAGCGGATGTGTTTTTGCCCGATGTCGGAACGTATGAGATTCAAAATAAAACTCCCGACAGAACATACTCGCTCGGTACTATTTCCGCAAGAGGAGAAAGCGCGGATGTTTCTTACAAAAAAGAATGGAACACGCCTCAAAGCAATGCGGCGACAATAAAAAGCATTGACCCGTTTCGCGCGTCTTTCATGAAGGAACCGGACAAGCGCATTAAACTTTCAGTGAACCTCGCGGGAGGAATGCAGAATATGATGTCGGGCGGTTCTATGATGATGGAGGCAGAATCAAAAGATGGTTCGACGGCGCTCACCA
This sequence comes from Patescibacteria group bacterium, assembly GCA_038056715.1. Lineage (GTDB taxonomy): Bacteria > Patescibacteriota > Minisyncoccia > Phycocordibacterales > JBBUEZ01 > JBBUEZ01. The sequence goes on along the minus strand of JBBUEZ010000046.1, from coordinate 22,742 downwards.
CAGGTGGTATTGAATGGGAAGATACAAATCAGATGATGAATGCAATGTCCAATACGGAAAACACGAAGTGGAAAATCATTGACGAAGACACCAGCAAAGAGAATATGGGCATTGACGACTGGACGTTTAAAAAAGGAGAGCCGGTGAAGATTCGCATAGAGAACAATCCGAATTCCGCGCATCCGATGCAACACCCGATTCATTTCCACGGACAAAGATTTTTGGTCGTGGCGCGTGACGGAATTTTGCAAACAAACCTCGTCTGGAAAGACACGGTTTTTATACCGAGCGGTCAATATGTTGATATCCTTCTTGACGTTTCAAATCCTGGAGAGTGGATGGCGCACTGCCACATCGCCGAGCATCTGGAAGCGGGGATGATGATGGGGTTTACAGTAGAGTAAAATTGCTGTTATGTCCGCGGGTTTTTCTTTTTCCACTCGGTTGTGAGAAATGCGTTTCGCTCCGCTTGATAAGGTAGTGCGCTTCACGTTCGATCTGTGAGAATATTAAGTCCCCAACATAAAAATAGCCACCCTTGCGAGCGGCTACTAGGCTACTATAAGTACGGTGGTTCAGACCGCTCACGAGTTAATTGGCGCAATTGCCTTAAGCACAGGAACGTCCGAAAGTGCACCCATCACTTCAAAGGCGATTTCATCTTGGTCGTAACAGCGTCCCGAACCAGTGTGAATGGTTACCTCGAACCCAGGAAATACGGACATCAATTTGTATGGAAGAATAATCGTTACACCATGGAATTTCCGCTCCCCCTCCTCGTGAAGTGTTTCATCGTGACGTCCAACAAGTTCGCGGAGGTATGACATGAGTCTCGGCTCAAGAACTGGACGTGATGCGTTCGTTATCCGGACAATGACATCAGTGCTGTTACCCTGGCCGCCGTACTGTACCATATTTTCCTGCAGATCGATGAAATAAATCCATTGCGGGTTTGCTTCGTAATGAATGTATAGGAACCCTCCAATGCGTTTGTTGAAAAGATCTTTTGAAAGACGCTCAAATTCTACTGGTGTCAACGGTTTGTTCATCGTGTTGTTCATCGTGACTCTCCGTGGTGAGAAATAGTCCATTATCAACCTACCGCATATCATAAAAAAAGTAAATAGACACACCTCTAGAACCCACCCTTCGCACAGACATCCCTACGTCCGTTTGTTTTTTCTAGTCCATTCAGTTGTTAAAAATGCTTCTCGCTCTACTTTAGAGGCGCGGCGGATGTGTGTGCGGTTTTTCTTCGGCACAATTGGAAAATGTGGTGAACGGTCAAGTGCTTCTGCAATGTGCCAGAGATTTTTCTCACTTGTAATCCACGTTGTGCCGAAACGTGTGAGCGAAAACGGGCGCGAAAAACTTTTGAGAGTTTTCTTTCCAGTTTCCACCATAAAGTATTCATGGAAGTAGGAGAGCGCTAATTCTCTCACGGTACGATAGATTGGGTCGCGGAAACGCAAGACCGCGTGGTTTGTTTTGCTGAGCGCTCCCCAGTATCCATTTTTCTTATAGAGCGCGACAACATGGTCTTCGTCTTCCGGCACCGTTTTGAAATCAAGAAGGAGCGGCCGTTCTCCGGCAATCCAGAGCGCCGTGGCGGCGAGGAACGCGCCTTCAATACAGTGCGCTTTCTTTTCACGGAGGACACGGCGCGGCGAGAGACACGTGTCGCCGCCTTTTTCAAAATTGATGGGAAGCGTGTCCAGAAAATCCTGAATTTTTTGCGGGGTGTCCAAGCGTTTTAAGGTCGCAAGTTCTTCTTTGGAGAGGTTCCACATAAAGACAGTATCGCACAGGGTTTCTGACGGCACAAAGGGCGGGGCGGCGGCAAAGGTGCTATACTTATAAACATATTACCCATTAACATTTCATACATGGAATTAAAACAACACACAACGCCGGACATGCTGGAAACATATAGTTTTTGGTGGTCGGAAGCGCGCCTTATTCTAGGCGCGATCGCGCTTCTCTTGGGAGGCGTGCCTGTCGTGCTTGCGATCCTGCCAATCTCGGGACTGTATAGTCTTGCGGGGTCATTACTTACGCTTGCGTGGATTATTTCGGGTGTTGCGTCTGGGTACATGCTCTATCGTTTTTGGACGGGTGGGAAGATGATATTCGGCGGAAGGAAACAGCGCGATATCATTGCTTTTTTGGTGAGCATCATAACCGGTTTCAATCTCGGAATCACGGGATTTTTGGGGACGAATATCGGAATGTCCCTTTCTTCAAACCGTATTGTGTTTACACTCGCGGCAGTTGTGTATGTGATTGCCGCCGCGCACCTCTATCGACGGTGGAACGCGTCAGGAAAGAAAATATTTGCGCCTGTGCCGCAAACTCCGCCAACTCCCGCAAGCGCGTCATTGAATAAATATAAAACAAAAAACCCGCGCGTCCCGCAAAGCGGGACGCGCGGGTTTTTTCTATGGTAAAATGCGAATGCCATGACCCACGATAAAATCTATATTTACGGCAAGCACGCGCTCACGGAAGCGCTCATGGAAGCTCCCCATTCAATAAAAAAGGTCTATTTTGCCGCGCACATGGACGACGCGAAACTTCGCGCGCTTGTGAAGAAACACAATATTCCCGTCGCTCCGCTTACTGCCGGCAAAGGAGGCCCCGAAGGGGTGAGTGGGAATGTGGTGCACCAAGGCGTTATTGGAGTTGTGTCTGTTGGAGCGCTTACAATGCAGTATCAGAGATTTATTGATACGCTCGCGATTGGGAAAGACACAGTTCTCGTGCTGTTGGGCGAAGTGCAGGACCCGCATAATGTGGGGGCGATCATCCGTTCCGCGGCGGCATTTGGCGCGTCCGGCGTTCTTATCCCCGAACACAATCAAGCGCCGATAACCGGTGCGGTGGTGAAAGTCTCCGCCGGTATGGCGTTTCGCGTGCCGCTTATTTCCATCGGCAACGTGAATCACACGATCGCCGATCTGAAAAAGCGCGGTTTTTGGACATATGGTCTCGCGGGGGAAGGGAGAGATACGATAGACAGTGAACAATTTGATCGACCGACACTTTTCGTCGTGGGTAATGAATCTTCTGGCATTCGCGAAAAAACGCGCGAAGCATGCGATAAATTACTTTCTATTCCGATGCATCCAAAATGCGAGTCGCTCAATGTCGCCGCATCAACGGCAGTCGCGCTTTATGCGTGGGCGCGACAGCACCCGAACGCATTACAAAAGTAAATAATTTTGTTAAGTTTCTATTCTAGTGTTTTGCAAAAGACTAGAATAGAAACCGACTGTATAACGAGGCATCGCGCCGTGTTAGGGAGCGTTGAAATATTTATACCCCAACCTCTTTCCAGACCAACTCAATTGCGTTAAAGAATGTGCGGGTAAATTCCGCCGCCTTCTTCACATCAAATGGTTTGCATGTATAACAATCTACGGTAAAGAAAGGATTTTTAGTCGGCAGAGGAGAATCCATTGAGTAACTATAGAAAACACAACCGGAAGTTCTCCAACGTACCCATCCGCCATATCCTAACTCATGGGCTTTGTAGACCATGGGAGGGAAGGTGATTTCCATACCGGTTACTTTTGCTAGCGCATTCAGATATTTTCTTATTTGGTCTGGCATAACCAGATCTTTGGTTATTCCCTCAATGATGACTCTTTGCCGAACTATTTTTGGTGCCAGATTTTTCCAATGTCTTGTTTTATTCATAATACCACTCTTTGTAACCGAACAAGTTTGACACAGCAACTAAAAGCATGTATTATATAACAAAAGTAAACAAAATCTTTACTTTTGTTATCGAACAAAATGATTTTCTTAACACGTAAAAGTCTCGGGCAATCCACCATAGAGCATCTCCAAAAAGGGCCTATTTCCAGCGCGGACCTTTTGAAGTTGTTGCGAAAAAGCAGACCGAAAACCACCAAGCAGGGCATGTATGCTGTACTACGAAAACTCATTTCAGCCGAGGTTGTACTAAAGCATAAAAAACAAATCTCGCTCAACCTCGCATGGCTTACAAAGGTAGGGTCGTTTGTTTCGCTTGCCGGACACTTCTATACGAGCGCGGATCGGAGTGGCAGTTTCTTGGGCCTTGATGATGGGGAGAAGATTAAATACGAATTTCGTAATCTGAAGGTAACCGATGCTTTTTGGAATCATGTTTTGTACTTGCTCGTTGAAATACATCCTAAACGACCATGGTTGAGTTACAATCCGCACTCTTGGTTTTTCTTGGCACGACCCGAGAGCGAGCGCGGGCTTCGTGATTTTATTATCAAGAACGGCGGACAGTATCTCTTGACGGCTGGCGGCAAAGAGCCGCTTGACCGGACTATTCAGAGAGAATTTGATGGCAAGCGAAGTCAGTATTTTATGCGCGGGTCGCCGCTTTTCCCGAAAAATAATTATTACCCGAGTGTGATCGGAGATTATATACTTGAAGTATGGATTGATCCGGCACAAGCAAAAGCGATTGAGCATATCTACACCATTACTACAGATATAAACGCAGAGATAGAAGAGAAACTGCGGGATATTATTGGTTCACGCGGGAGAACAAAATTAGTTGTCTCGCGAAGTCGAAAGAAAGCAGAAAAATTGAGATATAGACTGGCAAAACCATTTTATATTGTGAGGCATACCTAAACAGAAAAGAAATCAGTGCCCTTCCTTTTTCCTATTTTTGCGTTAGTGTAGGGAGAGCAGTTTTTTCATTACATAGGGTTACCCTATGTAAAACGAGCCAGATCAAGAGGAGGTGTGCTATGCCAAAGTGGTATCTATGGGCGGTAAACGATGACCCAGACACGAATAAGTATTTTGTAGAGGTTATCGGAAAGCAGAATCTTGAATGTACCCACGATGGGAAGAAGTGTACCGATGGGAAAAGGCGCAATCTGTTTGAATGTCCACGTGGGTACGCAGATGTTCAGCGGGCAATCGCAGCGATTCCGGAATTCAATTTGAAGGTGGAGGTTTTTCAAGAAGAACATGAAGATTCAATCGTACGTTATGATCTTTGGAAAGTACATGTACGTAGAAGGGCACTTCATGCGAACCTTGGTCGCGGCGTTCATCGCGGTTCCAGCATGTAAAAATAGCGCGCTTTATGGGGGGGTCATCATACCCCCCTTTATTTTTTTGAACGTGAGAATTTAATCATGTCGCATGCGTATGATATGATACGCAAACCATGTTGAATCAAATTCTTTTCGGTATTATCGGACTTACCATGCTTGCGATTGCGGGCGTTGGTACTGTTGCAGTCGTCAAAAATCCGGGAACGGCAAAAAATATCATTCCCGAAGCGGTTTTGGTGGTGAAGGGGGCGGTTTCCGACGCCACAACGAGCATCACGAATCTTGCCACGTCAAAAACCCCCCTTTCCGGTGATGATGAGGAAGAAAATGAGGATGAAAGGGAGGACGATGAAGATGACGACACTATTCCCACAACAGGAACAACGAGCGGTACAACGGGAACAACCGGAGGAACAACAGGACAGACGACGCAAATAAATCCGCTGACAGGAAACACTACGGGCGGCATCACCATGGCGGAAGTTGCCAAACATAATTCCGCGGCAAGTTGTTATACTGCAATTAGCGGGTCTGTATACGACCTGACAGCATGGGTCAATCAGCATCCGGGCGGTAAGGAAGCGATCCTCTCCCTCTGCGGTACTGACGGAACTGCGGCATTTAAAAATCAGCACGGTGGGCAGAAAAAACAGGAAGACACGCTCGCGACATACAAAATCGGGTTGCTTTCGCAGTAGAGTATGCTTACGCTCCACATTTTTTCCGTGATATTTTCTTTCTGCGTTATTTTTCTTGCGGACAAACAGGGACTTGCGTGGATACGCGGGAAGAAAGAAACACTTGACCCGAAATGGACGCGTACGCTCCATCAGCTCGCGTGGGCGGGACTTCTCGCACTTCTTGCGACCGGCGCATTTCTTTTCTGGCCGAGACGAGAGTATTTGCTCGGTCAGCCGCTCTTTGCCATAAAAATGCTTTTCGTGCTTGCGCTTCTCATAAATGCGATATTAATTGGGCGGCTTATGCATGTGGCGACCGAGCGGCCGTTTCGGACACTCTCTTTCAATGAAAGAGTTCCGCTTTTCGTAAGCGGCGCAATTTCTCTATTCTCTTGGCTTGGCGCGCTTATCGCCGCGCTTGTATTGTTCGGATAGAGGAGTAGTATAGCGCGCATCATGACGCCGGAAGAATTTCGCAGTCACCAAAATCTCAAGATTCGGAACATATTTTCGGTCATCCTTTTTCTTGGGGTCGGTGCCAACGGTTTATGGAAAGTCCATTTTTTGGTATACTGCGACGGCATACATGCGCACACTTACCATGCGAAACGGACTTATAAAACTTGCAATCGGCTGGGTCGCCGTTTTTCTTATTCGTCTCATTCCGTTCCGTCCGCCCAACTTTGAACCGATGCTTGCCGCGATGATGCCCTACGCAAAGGGATATGGCGCGTTTTCCGCATTTACGTTCGGATTTTTAGGTATCGTCGTGTTTGACGCGGTCACGTCTGGATTCGGCGTCTGGACGGTGGTAACCGCGATTGCATACGGCGCGCTCGGTATCGCCGCACATTTTTTCTTTCGGAATCGCGCCGCAAGCCGCGCCAATTTCGTCGGTTTCGGCATTGTCGGCACCATTCTCTACGATGCGGCGACAGGACTCACAATCGGCCCCATCTTTCAGGGTCAGCCGTTTATGGTCGCGCTTACGGGACAAATCCCGTTTACCGCAATGCATCTTTTGGGGACGGTCTTCTTTGCGCTCGTCGTCTCTCCCGCGCTCTATCGATGGGTTGTGCAAAACGATGCGCTTGAATTCTCCGCGCTTGTTTCTCGTTTTGGTTTTGTACGACGCTGATTCAAATGGACACTCTTTCGCACGGACTCTGGGGCGCTATTGTCGCGGGTAGGAAAACCAGGCGCGACTTTTGGGCGGCATTTGCATTTGGCGTATTGCCGGACGTTCTCTCGTTCGGTATTGTGTTTGCGTCTGTTATTTTTGAGTTCAATCAGCATGTCTTGGGCGAGCCGCCGCCGATGGAGAGTATTCCCGCGTATGTTTTTTTACTTTACAATATCACCCACAGTTTGATTGTTTTTGTGGCGGTATTCGGTATTGTATGGGTGGTGCGCCGCAGGGTATATTGGCCGCTTGCCGCATGGGGACTGCATATCCTCGTTGATATACCGACGCACGCGTACGCATTTTTCCCGACGCCGTTTCTTTGGCCGGTTTCCGATTTCAAAATAGACGGCATGCCGTGGTCATCTCCCTATATTTTCATTCCGAATGTTGTTTTGCTCGGTGTCTTATACGCGTGGTTTTTCATACAGCGCCGTCGTGCACGCATTGCGAAAGAACGGTATGTGAAGAAGCGTGTGTAAATTACACTCTCCATGCGTCACTTTTCTTATTCTAATGTTCTTGAGAACATTAGAATAAGAAAAGTGACGCATGGCCAACTATCTATTCATTGAGCGTTGAAAGAGATGTTAGTATATTGATATGCCTCGCGAATCATTCGAGAAAATAGTTGCGGAAGAATTTCCGCGCGCGGTGCCGGAGCGCTTTCGCGCGCGTATCAAAAATGTCGCGGCGATTGTAGAGTGGGAACCCGATAAAGAGACGCGGCAAGAAGAAGGACTTTCGGAAGACGAAACACTCCTTGGGCTTTATCGCGGCATTCCCAATACGTTGCGCGGAAGCGAATACGGCGTTGGCGCGACACTCCCCGATACGATTACGCTTTTTCAGTCGCCGATAGAAGAGGAAGCGAAACATGTGGCGCATGTAAAAACAATTTCAGAAGAAGATGCGGTACGACAAGTTATTCGTGACACAATTTGGCATGAAGTCGCGCATTATTTTGGTATGAGTGAGGGGGAGGTGCGAGCGCGCGAGCGGAAAGCAGGTACATAGTTGCGCGTATTTATTTTTCTGGTATAACAGAAATAGTTCAAAACAGGAGAAAAACATGGTACTTCGCGAGGCGATTACTGACGGTGAGAGAATTTTCTTAATTAGCCATATACGTCACCTCTACGATATGTCTGGAGAAATGGTTGAAGAAGGGAAAAGTATGACCGTGCAGCCGATTGCCGACATGGTCGGCGCCGATACAGCGCTAGGGCGACTGATGAGGCGTTGCCCAGAGTACGATCTTCTCGATGTGGCTGCCCTTGCAGGGAGAAAGGTGAGCCGGGTGATATGGCAGACGGTGATGGATCATCGCCTGGCAGACGCGCTGTCCATCTGGGTTCCTGCGGTGTGGACATTTGAAGCTCTTTTGTGCCGGCTCTTTCTTCAAGAGGTGAAACAGGGGACGATCATTCTTGGTCCCGACGAAAAAGATGCTCGAACGATCGCTCAAACGGCAAAGGAAAGGTTGCCGCGCGATTTTGCGGAAGGAGTTTTGTTGCGACACGAAAGCGAATTGGCCCGCCCGATCTTTCTCAATCCTGACCCCGATCTCTACCCGCATGTGGGGCCTCGAGGGGCCACCATACATTAATATTTCCGTGTCGCGCGCGGCCTGTCTCCCAAAGGACAGGCCGCCTTTTCTTTTGGGCTTATTTTGCGTATATTATACATATGACCAAATTCGGCTGGGCCATGCTCGCGTGTATTGTTGCAATTGTACTTGCGGTTGTGTTTTTTGTGTGGACGGGAATATCTGAACATCCAGTTTCAGTGCCTACACAAAATACCGTAGACGATACGCAGGAAACCGTCGTTACATCTGGCGATAATCCGGAGCCCGGATCGGTCGTGCACGACCTTCCAGTGCCGCCCGCGGTTGATGCGGCACGGAGCGCGCTTGCGGTACGCTTGAATGTAGAAAATCCGAAAACAATCGTCATTCTGACCGCATTTGAAAAGGAATGGTCCGACTCTTGTTTGGGACTTTCCAAAGAAGGCGAACTCTGCGCACAGGCGATTACTTCCGGCTATGAAGTAACAATGTTGAAAGACGGGGTGGAATATATCTATCGCACAAATACGGACGGAACGATCGTACGAAGCGAAGATAAATAGTAAGATATAAAATAAAAAACCACATGCAAAAAGACGAAAAACTTTTGGACAAAATCGTATCGCTCGCCAAACGGCGGGGTTTTGTGTTTCAGGGATCGGAGATCTACGGCGGGTTTGCGGGCATGTGGGATTATGGTCCCTACGGTGTCGCACTGAAGAACAACATTAAAAATCTGTGGTGGAAGATGTTTGTGGATGCACGTGATGATGTGTGGGGCATTGATGCGGCAATTTTGATGCCCGCACGCGTGTGGGATGCATCAGGCCACACGGGCGCGGGGTTCACTGACCCACTCGTGGAGTGCGCGGAATGCAAGAAACGATTTCGTGCAGATCATTTGGAAGATAAGAAAAAATGTCCGGAATGTGGCGGCATGCTCGGCGAAGAACGGCAATTCAATCTTATGTTTGAAACGCGCGTAGGCGCATTGGAAGACAGTTCCGCCGTGTCATATTTGCGTCCCGAAACCGCACAGGGTATTTTTGTGAACTTCAAAAATGTGGTTGATTCCGTACACCCAAAATTACCGTTCGGCATCGCGCAGGTAGGCAAAGCATTTCGGAATGAAATTACACCGCGTGATTTTATTTTTCGCATCCGTGAATTGGAGCAAATGGAGATTGAATATTTTGTGAAGCCTACTGACTGGGAGCGCGTGTTTGAAGAATGGCGAGAGGCGACAGGGAAATGGATAGACGCGCTTGGTATTGACCGCGCGCATGTGCGTGAAGTAGAGATCGGGGATGGTGATCGCGCGCACTATTCTAAACGCACGATAGATTTTGAGTATGAATATCCGTTTGGTACGAAAGAACTCTCGGGTCTTGCGTATCGCACCGACTATGATCTTTCAAACCACACAAAACACTCTGGACAAGATCTCGGGTACTTTGACGAAGAAACGAAAGAGCGGCTTGTGCCGCATGTGATAGAGCCTTCCTTCGGTGTTGAACGCGCACTTCTCGCGGTTCTCTGTGATGCGTATCGCGAGGAGGAAGTGAATGGAGAGACGCGTGTGTATTTGAAACTGCCCACACGCCTCGCGCCCGTGAAAGTAATGGTCTCGCCGCTCCTCAAAAACAAACCGGAATTGGTTGCCAAGGCGCGCGAAGTGCGCGAAGCAGTGCGGAAGGTGATTCCTGAAACTGCGTGGGACGATAATGGCAATGTCGGTAAACGATATAGAAGGCAAGACGAGATTGGAACACCGTACTGTGTGACCGTTGATTTTGATTCTTTGGAGAAAGGCGATGTTACCGTCCGCGATCGCGACACGATGGAGCAGGTTCGTGTTCCCATTTCCGATCTCCCCACGTATCTCAAGGAAAAAATTGAAGCAAAATAAGCCACTCACACCGGAAAGGTTTAACCTGTCCGGTGGGATTGCGCAACATCGGATGTTGAACGATTTGGGAAAGTATAATGAGGCATGACTATCATTTCTAACATTGGCATCCTAGCAATCCGACTTATACTTGCTATCGCAAGTATAAGTCGGATTGGATAAACTATTTTCTCGTGAGTCCGAAATGATGTTTGAGAGATGTCTCGTCGTCTATCGCTTCCGCAAGAATAAAGCGCACGTGCGAACCAATGTTATGGAATTTTACAAGATACTCTATTTCATCTATACATTCAAACGGATGCACAAACACAGATTTCTGAAACTCATAAAACCCGAGCGAGCGTATATGGATACGAAAGAGATCACGCGTTTTCTTATATTTTTCCGGAATATCGAAAAGCACGACTCGCCATTTCCCGTCCCACTTCTTTGGTCGTGGTATGCTCATGTTTTCAATATCATATGTGAGCGCCCTTCTTTTTCCTTTCTCCGTCAACATAATCGTAACAGTACCGTCGGGATTGCTATTTTCAGATAGCATTTTCGCGTGATATAGAGAGCGGATAGAACGGCGCAACTTTTCCTCATCAATTTCTTTCCACGCCTTTTTCATTGTGCGGAGAATATAGAAGTAACGATTCGGCGAACCGGAAAGCCCGAGCGCAAGTCCGCCAAGGAGTAATAGTAAGATTTTCTTTTGAACATGTCCCATTCCGCGAGCCATAAGTTGAGTATTTTTAGCACTGTTCTTACATTCTCTATTATAATTACTTATACTTGCTATCGCAAGTATAAGTAATCTTGTTGGAGATATAGTTATGTGCGGCGGCAGTGGTAGACTATGTACCTATGGCTATTATTACCCATATTGATTTGGATGCATTTTTTGCGTCTGTGGAAGAAAGAGATACTCCAGCACTGAAAGGGAGCCCTATTGTCGTAGGCGCGGATCCGAAGGGTGGTGAAGGGCGCGGGGTTGTGTCTACAGCGAATTATGTTGCGCGCGCATACGGCATCCACTCCGGGATGCCGATTTCGCGCGCGTGGAAATTATCGGAAGAGGCGAAACGTGGCGGAAAACCGCGCGTGATATTTGTGACGCCGCAGTTCAGTAAATATGAGAAAGCGTCGCGACATGTGTTGGAAATTATTGGGCAATACGCGGGAAAGATTGAGGTCGCCGGAATTGATGAGGCGTATGCGGATCTTTCGTCACTTGGTTCGTATAAAAAAGCAGAAGCGGTTTCGAGGAAGATACAAAAAGAGGTAAGTACGAAAGAAAAACTTACCGTATCAATAGGTATCGGCCCGAACAAAATGATCGCGAAGATTGCGTCAGGATTTAAAAAACCACGAGGACTCACGGTCGTACTGCCGGAAAACGTGCAGGATTTTCTTGCCCCGCTTTCCGTGCGTGAGTTGCCGGGCGTGGGGCCGAAAACCGGTGAAGTACTTCTGCAAAAAAATATCAAAACCGTGAGCGATCTTTGGAAGATCGAGCGCAAAGATCTCGTTCGTCGCCTTGGGAAATGGGGAAATGGTTTGTATGAAAAAGCACGCGGCGTGGGCGAAGAGGTGCTCTCTGGACCGGAAGAAGCGAAGTCTATTGGCGCGCAGGAAACGTTTGATAAGGATATTTCAAGCATGAGAACAATTTTTGCGGAGACGAAACGTATTGCGAAAGATGTGTTTGACCGATTTCAAAAAGAAGGATTCGCCAGTTTTCGTACCGTCGTTCTTACCATTCGGTTTGCAGATTTTGAAACAAAAACACGCTCGCAGACATCGCGCGTAGCGCTCCAAACACATCGCGACCTTGAAACCGCAGTACTTCATTTACTCATGGCGTTTCTGGATTCGCGTGAAAATCCATACAAAAAAGCCGTGCGCCTTATTGGTGTGCGGGTGGAGAAATTTATATAGCCCCTGTATACTGGTTCCCATGGCTGAAACTGTGCAAAACAGAGTGTATGAAATGAGGACAAAGGCCGAGAAGACGCAAGAGGATCTTGCGGATGCGATCGGGGTGACTCGCCAGACGGTGATTGCGATAGAAAAGGGGAATTATGCGCCGTCCATATTGCTCGCACTTAAAATAGCGCGTTTTTTCAAAGTTTCCGTTGAGGAAATATTTTTTATTAAAAAATAATTTTATCACCATGAATCCCGTTAGAGATCGCGGTCTTTGTGCCCTTCATGATAAGATGATGAAACATACGGTATTATTAGATAATTTCAAGATAGAAGCGGACACAACCGCGACCTATCTCTAACGGGATGAATGAACGAACGATAATCCATGAAATCATTGTCGCGATCTGCGCCACGCTTGTGCTTTTGGTTCTTTGGAATCCATTCGGATTTTGGATGCCGGACACGATCACGTATATTGCAGTCGGGGGACTTGCGGTACTTTTCCTTCTCTTCGCGGGTCTTGTGTGGCGCGAAGAGTATCATGATGAACGCGAAGAATATCACGCACTTGTTGCGGCGCGGTTTGGATATACCGCAGGGCTTCTCATTCTCCTTGGCGCGATTGCGTATGAAGCGGCTGCAGAGTTCCATGTCAATCAATTTCTTCTTCTCGCATTGGGCGGCATGATTGTCGCAAAGGCGCTTGGGCATATGTGGGGAAGGTTGCAGAGGTAGGCGGGGACAGATACGAGAGGAGAGTTATCCACAGAGCATGTTAAGTTGACTTGACATGCTTTCTCCGTTAGTTTATACTTCCACCATTATAGGTTAATAGTAAATTTTTTATATTTATGAATCCTGTTAGAGATCCAATCGTTATGTATTGGTAACAGGAAGGAAAAACAAATAATGTGCGCAGTTTCAGTTTATTAAATTAATCAGATACGGAAACCATCGGTTTCCTATCTCTAACAGGATGAATCCAGAGAAAAAAATGTCCGCAACTCCGATTATCGCGGTAATCATCGCGCTTGTTGTGATTGGCGGAATTATCTATGTAAATCAACGCCCCGAAGGAGACCTCATGATGAAAAAAGGCGAGGATATGGCGGGTGAAGGTGAAGGAATGGTGAAAGAGGGCGAGGCAATGATGAAAGAGGGCGATGCCATGATTAAAGAAGGTGAGGAAATGATGGCGAAAGATATCGTTGTTACATTGGGCGCGCTCAATGCTTCCGGTCAGGGAGGAAAAGCGACATTCTCCGATATGCGCGGCAAAACCAAAGTGGTCGTTGAAATCCCTTCAGGCGCAACAGGAGTGCCGCAACCGTCTCATATCCACACAGGTTCATGTCCGACACCGGGCGCGATTCTTTATCCCTTGAGCGCAGTAGTAAACGGAAAGGCGGAAACCATTCTTGAAGTTCCCTGGGAAACGATCGGCAGCAAATTGCCGCTCGCGGTCATGGTCCACAAATCAAAGGATGAAGCAAAGGTCTTTGTATCGTGCGGCGATTTGCCGAAAGAAGGATGGGGAGGCGCGGCAATGATGGAAGGTAAAGCACAATAGCCCGCGAAATAGATCGGCATTTCTGTCTCGGTAAAGCGCATTCCCAATCATTATTCACCGAAAACATTCAATTAAAAATATGACAAACAATAATTCACAAAAAGGATTTGCGACGCCTATGATTATTGCAATAATTGCTCTCGTTGTGGTGGTTGCGGGAGTTGGTTATTACGCCATTCGAAAACAATCACAAACAGTACAGTCGCCAACAGCTGAAAAGACATTATCGGACGGCACCGTAGTCGAAGCTGATGGAACGATGATCAAGCCGGACGGTACTATGGTCAAACCTGACGGGACGATGGTTAAGACAGATGGAACTATGGTGAAGCCCGATGGCACTATGGTAAAACCAGACGACACCATGATTAAACCGGATGGAACAATGGTCAAACCTGATGGCACTATGGTGAAGCCAGAAGGGGCGATGAAAAAAGATGAGGGAGCGATGATGGCAAAGTACACAGGAACAGTCCTTGCCGGGAAGTCCGCACCCCTTCTTGATTATAATAAAGCAGACTACGATGCGGCGATTGCGTCAGACAAGTTGGTGGTGCTTTACTTCTATGCTAACTGGTGTCCGGTCTGCAAAGAAGAGACGGCAAACGCGCTCTATCCCGCATTCAACGAATTGACGACTGACAAAGTAATTGGTTTTCGCATCAATTATAAAGACAGTGACACGGATAGCGATGAGAAGGCTCTTGCCGTTCAATACGGCGTTCCGTATCAGCACACGAAAGTGTTCGTGAAGAACGGAAAACAGATTCTGAAAGCGCCTGACGGATGGAACAAGGCACGCTACCTTAATGAAATAAACAAAGCGATTACTCAATAATGACAGAATAGCGAAATCTATGGATCAACCCGTTTCTTCCGCAAAACAGCCGCGCGATTGGAGCATTTTCTTTTCAAGTGTTTTCTTCGTGCTGGGGTTTTCGCTCGTGTTCTCCCTTGTCGGAGTGCTCTTGCAGACAGTCCTTTCAAGCGCCTCCTATACGGTGCAGGAGTGGCTTGGTCGGGCGGGCGGTGTTATCATTATTTTCTTCGGATTTTTTCTACTTGGTTTGTTCACACCGGCATTCTTAAAAACAGATCACAAGATCCTCGTTAAACGGCGGTTTCGCTCGCACTACCTTACCTCCTTTGTGTTCGGTGCGGCGTTTGCCGTCGGATGGACCCCTTGCGTGTCCGCGGCGCTTGGCGCCATCTTGGCGCTTGCGTCAACATCGGCGGGAAGTGCGTTCTTGCTTCTGGTCGCCTATACGTTAGGACTCGGCATTCCGTTTCTTTTGGTCGGGCTTTTCACCAACCAGGCGCAAACGCTCATTAACCGAATGGGCAAAAAACTGCTTTACTTCCAGTATTTCTTTGGCGTGGTCCTTATCGCATTGGGCGTCTTGGTATTCACCGGAACTCTTTCCCGCGTCGCAAATCTGCAATTTCTGACGGATATTCTTCTTGCGCTCAATTTGACATCCTCAATCGGTGGCGGAATCAATTCGCTTACGATCTTTAACTTCGCGATATCATTTCTTGCCGGAGTCGGCTCGTTCTTAAGTCCGTGCATCCTGCCGCTTATCCCAGGTTTTCTTTCCTATCTTGCCTCCACCGCGGTAAAGAAAGAAGCACTCTCATAATATGGATTCTAAAAAAATCATCATTTCCGGCATGCTCATTGCCGCTGTTATCGGAGGAATCTTCTATCTTGATTCAAAAAAAGTTTCTCGCAATGTGATTGGCGGAAAAGTGGAGGTGAAAACGACCGCGAACAAAGAAGAGAAAACAAAAAAGTATCCGGTTGCGAAAGAGATCACAACCCCCGACGGTTTTATCAATACCGGCCTAAACCCTGACGGGTCGGCCAAGACGATCAGTATCGGCGAGTTTGTCGGGAAGAAAGTCGTGCTTTTGGACATATGGACGTATTCCTGCATCAACTGTAAGCGAACAACGCCGTATTTGAACGCGTGGTATGAAAAGTATAAGGACGATGGACTTGTCATCATCGGGTTGCATACCCCCGAGTTTGAGTTTGAGAAGGTGTATGAAAATGTTCTTGCGGCGACACAAAGACTCCAGATCAAATATCCGGTGGTGCTTGATAATGACTATTCCACATGGACTGCATATCAGAATCGGTTTTGGCCGCGCAAGTATTTGATTGATATTGACGGATTCGTCGTGTATGACCACATCGGGGAAGGCGGATATGAAGAAACGGAAGCAAAGATCATTGAACTTCTAAACGAGCGTTCCGCGCGTTTGGGGACGGATGCGGTTGCGACAGAGGGTGGCGCGGTGTCTGGCGTGGACGCAACTGATTTCTCAAAAATAAAAACGCCGGAAGTGTATTTCGGCGCATCGCGCGTGCAGTATCTCGCAAATCTTCCGACATCGGGGTGCAAGGACGGCGTATGCAATTTCGCGTCTCTGGGGAATCCGGCGCTGAATACGTTTGAATTTTCGGGTGCGTGGAAAATAAACGATGAGGGCGCGGTTCTGGAAGGGGGTGGCGGGTCCGTGTTTCTTCGTTTTTCCGCGAACAAGGCGAACCTTGTTGCTGGTGCCACCGGAAATCCCGTGCGCGCAGAGATATATCTTGACGGCAAGAAGGTACCGGACGAGACAGCGGGGGACGCGGTGCAAAGAGGCACTGTAACATTCGGAATGCATGATCTCTATAATCTTATTGACCTCAAAGGCAATTACGGCGAGCATATTTTGGAAATCCGTTTTCTTGATAGTGGCGTATCGGCATTTGCGTTTACGTTTGGATAGGTTGCGACTTCTGTGCAGTGAAGTTACAATGAACGCATGAAGAAAGGGTTTTCTACAAATATTGAGCGCGATTCGCTTTTGAACACTGATTTTCGCCGCGTGCTCTACACCGCGGAGCATATGCAGTTAGTGCTTATGAGTTTGAAGTCCGGAGAAGATATCGGGGAAGAAATACACACACTTGACCAATTTATTCGCGTGGAAAAAGGGGAAGGGAATGCATATCTCAATGGGCATATCTATCCACTTTTAGACGGCTCTATCGTTCTTGTTCCTGCCGGGACAAAACACAACATTGTAAACACCGGGGAGGAAGATCTCAAACTTTATACGCTCTATGCACCGCCTGAGCACAAGGACAAAACTATTCATCGTACAAAAGAAGATGCACTTGCTCATGAAGAACATTTTGACGGGGAGACCACAGAATCCTAATGTGCATGCGTGAGACGAAGCGCGACGAGCGCGCCTAGAGCCACGACTGCCGCGAGCACGAGGAAGATGAATTTATAGGGAACCAGCAAAAGCGTTATGACGCCGAGCGCGGGAGCAAGCAGATAAGAAAACGGGCGCGTCGTTTTGTAGAGACTCAAAATATTTGTGTCAGCACTCTCAATGTGCTTAAAAAAGTAGGTTTCGTTCATAATTTCAACCAAAGAGGCGCCGATACGGGTTACGAAAAGTGTTACTGTCCAGAGAATAAACTCGGTTCCGTTTATAAAGGGGAGGACTGCCGTCGCCACCGCCATGATCAAGAACCCTATTGCGAGGATTCCTTTTTCTCCGTATCGCTCATCCGCGAGGCGCCCCGCGGGAAGTTCAAAGAGAACGAATGGCAACAGCATAATTCCGAACATGATACCAATCTCGTTCCACGGGAACCCGATATGTTCGTGGAGGTAGATTGGCATATAAATAACCATCCATGCGTAGAAAAAATGAAGCAGGATGTTTGACAGGAATATTCCGCGAACATGCTTTCTTTTGTATACAACAGACAGCGTGTTCCAAAATGGGACGCGAGCATAGGCGGGATCCTTAAATCCGCGGAAATGAACAAGCGAAAGACCTGCCACGAGTGTCGTGAGTGCCGCCGATATGGCGTATATTTTCCAATAATCGTTGTTGGTCATGACAAGGCTCACGATGAATGGAGATACAACCCACCCGAGATTCAATATCGTGAAATATCCTCCGCGCAGACGTCCTGTTTTTGTGTTTTCAGTATTATGTTCAAGGATGATATCAAGAGAGAAATACATGAGGACGGATCCGACAAAAAAAGTGATGAAAAACAACCCGGACAGTATAAGCCCCGGATTTGTAGAAAGACCGATCAAGACGAACGTTTGCACAACAGAGGTTGCAACGATTATTTTATAATTTCCAAACCGAGACAGTACATAGGGTGCGGCGATAATAGCGAAGATGCTTACGAGTGATGCAAGCGTGTAGAATATTCCGACCCACTGCTCGCCGGCGCGCTCCTCGATGAATGACGAACTTATATACTCCGGAAGCGCCATATGAAGCGCGAAGAAAAACCCGACGAGGTATATCACATGAAAAATGTGCCCGTCGTGTTTTCCAGAAAGAGAAATCATACACGTATTATATCAGACTCTTTATTTACACGCCGAGGAGTACCGGTATCACGATCGGGCGTTTTGCGGTTCTCTGCATAAGGAAGCGTGACATGTCATCGGTCAATTTGTCGCGTACATAATCAAAGTTAATCGGATGCATGCCGGCGAGCGACTGTTCAACGGTCTTTTTTACAAGTCCGCGCGCCTCGCGAAGCAATTCTTGTGATTCCCGTAAGTAAACGAATCCACGGGAGATGATATCAGGAGATTTGCGCAGGCGACCCGTGTTCATATCAACGATTGCCACGATGACGAACATGCCGTCTTGCGCGAGCGTTTGCCTGTCGCGAAGCACTACATGTTGTACGTCGCCAACCGAAAATCCGTCCACCATGACCATGTTGGAAGGAGCCTTTTCTTTGAGTGCCACGATGCGCGCGCCTTTATCTTGGATCTCAATCACCATCGCGTTGTCGGGGATTATGATATTGGAACTTGGTATGCCGGCTTTTTGGGCGATATCTGCGTGCACGGTATGCATATAGTGATATCCGTGCACAGGGACAAAGAATTTTGGATTTATTTTTTTGTGTATCCAGAGTGTTTCATCTCCGTTTGCATGTCCTGATGAATGCACATCAGACACTTGGTAGTGCACAATGTGCGCCCCGAGGCGGGAAAGCCGGTCTTTGAGATTTTGCACGCTCCGCTCATTCCCCGGCACAATGGAAGAGGAGAGGATGACAGTGTCGTCTTTGTTGAGACGAATATGTTTGTGGGCTTTGTTGGCAATGCGCATGAGTGCCGCGAATTCTTCGCCCTGCGACCCGGTTGCCAATATGAGTATTTTGCTCGGAGGATAGTTGTCCATTTCCTCAAGACCTATCACGGTATCTTTTCGATGCTTGAGATATCCGGCGGCTTCAGCGACGGCGATGTTTGCTTTCATACTGCGCCCTTCCACGATAACTTTTCGCCCATGGCGTTCCGCAAATTCTATTATTTTCATTGCGCGCTCAAGCTGTGACGCAAAGGAACCGAGGATAATTCTTCCCGGAATCTCTTTCACCATTTTTTCTATGATGATATTCACCGTTGACTCCGGTATGGAGAAGCCGGGCCGCTCAACGTTGGTAGAATCGGTCATGAGAAGAAGTACTCGTTCTTTCTCAAACCGTTTGAAGCGCGCCTCTTCTTCCTCTGTGGGCACGCCATTCACGTGATCTAGTTTGAGGTCTCCGGTATGCACGATACTGCCATACGGCGTATCAATAATCACGCCCATGGCATCGGGAATCGTGTGTGTGACAGCAAAGAAACGCAATGACATAGTGTCGCTTATTTTGATAACAGCATCTTTTTCTATCACTTCCATATTAGGGGCCGGCTCGTCCGGGAATTCTTCCTGTCGCTTTGCAATCATGAGAGTGGTTAAGAGGCGGGCATATATTTTTGGGTTTCCGATTTTTCCCAAGATATAGGGCGCACCGCCAATATGGTCTAAATGTCCGTGTGTCACCACGACCGCTCGGATCTTGTCCTTCCTGTCTTCCAGGTATTTTGTATTGGGCAATATATAGTCTATTCCCGGGGCATGTTCTTCCTTGAATTGGAAACCTAAGTCAATAACAATGATATCGTCTTTGTATTCCACGAGTGACATGTTGCGCCCCACTTCTTCCACGCCGCCCAAATGGATAATGCGAATCGAGTCTCCGATTGGCGGAATGACGGCGGATTCTTCTATTGATACGCGATGATGCACGAGCCGTTTTTCAGGGCTCCGCGCGCGGTGTGACGATCTCCCGCCGCGTCCACGGCCGGCCCCGCCGTGCGGTCTGTCTTGTCCGACGCGCGCCGGAGTATGCGCATGCCCGAGAGCCCCCGCTGGTGGTGTGTGCGGTGTGTTGCCAGTGTTACGCGAAACACTCCCGGGGTTCCCTGGGCGCGGCCCTTGATGTTGTGTTCGCCCGGGCCCGCTTCTTCCGCTCTGAAATGGGCGTCGCGGACCTCTTCCACCCGCCTGTCCGTACTGTCGTCTCTGTTCGTCCATGTTAATTGTATTTTTTAATAATGTGAATAAATAATAAATCTGCCGCTATGTTTTTTCGTTTTACGCTTTTTGATTTGTATAATTTGTATATTCGTATATTTTATTCGTAATTCGTTATTGCGCAAATATTTTCCAAACAAGGTCGGTGTCTATATACCACTCATGAATGTTTAAGAATCGCTCCGCAGGCACTGTAATCGTTCCGATTGCCGACCCTTTTATTTTTTCAGGGAGTATATATACAAACTCCGGCGCATAAAGGAATACTGCGGGTATGTCTTTTGCAATCTCTACGCTAAATTTCTCGTATGCGGTTCTGCGCTTTTCCGGATCTGTCGCTCTCCGCATATCTTCAAGCAATTTATCCGCAACGCTGTTCGTATACATTGCAATGTTGAGCCCCGGATCATTTCTCTGCGACGAGTGCCAAAATGCGAAGAGGTCGGAATCGCGCCCGACAATTTCGCCGAAGAGTATCGCGTCGTATTTGCGCGGACGGATTACGTTTTGATTCAAATCGCCAGATTCAAACACCTTGAGTTCCACGGACACGCCGATTTTTTCCCAATCCGCCTTCAACCGTTCGGCGACTGATTTTAATTCCGGTACATCGGAAGTAGAAAGAGAGAATGCCAGGCGAATCGTTTCTTTTTTGCTTTTCTTTTTTTCATATATGCCACTGCTTCCCAATATCCACCCATCATTCTCCAAGATAGCACGCGCCGAGGTAAGGCGATCTTCCGCAGTCGCGTCGTTTTTCGGAATTTCTCCGTTAAATCCGCGGGATCCTGGCGGAATGGGGCCTTCTATCGGCGTGCCGTATCCGAACAGAACATCGCGGATTATCTCTTCACGCGCGATCGCTTCCGATAATGCCCTGCGCACCGTTTTTTCCGCAAAGATCGGCGCTTGGTTTTGGTTGAAGAATACACCGAAGACTCGCGGAAGCGGCGCGCGAGAGACGGAGAGTCCTTCTTCAACAAGTGCCCGCGCCGTATTTGGCGAGATTGCGTTTACGGCTTCAATGTCCCCGGAGCGCAACGCCCGAATCAATGCATCCTCATTGCTATAAAAGCGGATTTGCACGTTCTTGATATGCGGTTTTTCTAGAGCGTAATTCGCGAATGGCGCAAGATCATAATATTCCGGAATGCCGGAAGAATTTCGCTTGATGTCCGAAACCTCATACGGCCCCGACCCGACGGGGCGGATGTTGAATTCGCTGAAAGAAAACTGATCGGCACTGGCATTTTTCCAAATCATTTTCGGCAGGATACCCAGAGTCGTATTTTCCAAAAATGGCGCATAGGGCTGCTTTAAGGTAAAGCGCACGTGCCGCTCATCTATCTTCTCAATCGTGACACCTTCCCAATTCGCGCGTTTCGGACTTTTGAGCGCCGGTTCTTGCGCCTTCAAGATTGTGAACTCAACGTCATCCGCCGTGATCGGAGATCCATCGTGAAATTCCAGCCCTTCGCGGAGCGTGAATGTATAGACAAGACCATCGTCGGATATTTCATAGCTCTCCGCGAGATCGGGGACGAGCCCCGATTTCGTCGCTCTCATGAGACCCGCATACAAAAGCAGAGTCATATCGCGGTCGGCTTCCGATACGGCAAGGAGCGGATTGATAAAGCGGGGTATGCCTATGACGCCTTCTGTGAGAGATCCGCCGTCTGCGGGGATTTCCACCAAGAAATAGCGGTTCACTTGCCAAAGAATCGCTGCGAAAGAAAAAATGGCAACGACGGCGAGAATTGAAAACACGATACGTTCGCGCGGATTTAATATCCGAACGAGCGTACGAACGCGCTCCGCAAACGTATTGAGAAATTGTAAAGATGGTTTTTCCACAAAAGAAAACAAGAGAGCACGATACGCTTGGATTGGCGTGTTGAATGGAATGCTAGAGTACGAGTACTGCAAATGCAGAGAGCGCAAAGAGAATCGCGATCACGATCGTTGCATAGAAAAGCGCTTTTTCCGCTCCTCTCCGCGTATGAAATCCCGACATGCTATCCGCGCCGCCGAATGCGCCGCCAACACCCGCTCCTGTTTGCTGAAGGAGGATGACGACAATCAGAAGAAAAGAAAGCGCAACTTGCGCATACGGCAATATGCTAGATAACTCCATTTGAAAGATATGGTATCACAAGGCGCGACGGTATGCAACTTAGTTGTGGAAAGCACTGGTAACCAATAACCTATAACTAAGAATAGAAAAAATGATAGTTATCCCTGACAACCCAATACGACATTTTTTATTTGTTTTTAGGTCTATTGAGTGAAAATAAATTTCACATCCCATATAGGCTTATTCGCGCGAATAAGGGATGTATAAGAGTATAGATAAGTTTTTTAGTCCAAGGGTTATCCTTTGTAACCCCAATTTTCTTTTTCTGTAACCTCATAAGGGTAACTATA
>JBBUEZ010000045.1:2363-5749 GCA_038056715.1 Patescibacteria group bacterium | reverse complement strand
TGGTGCTCGGGGCGGGAGTCGAACCCGCATGCCTTGCGGCAAGAAATTTTAAGTCTCTCGTGTATACCAATTCCACCACCCGAGCAACGAAGGCCTGGGCGGGAATTGGTCGCAACTCTCGTCGGCTTCCGCCTCCTTGGTCGCGACCCCGTCTCGCGGCGCGACTTCACCATGTGCTGGTCGCGCATCGCTCCGGCTTTCAATTCCCGACGAAATACGCGCGGGCGTATTTCTCCCATGAGGCCTGGGCGGGAATTGAACCCGCGCATAGAGGATTTGCAGTCCTCTGCCTTACCACTTGGCTACCAGGCCGATATGCTAAACTGTAACACCGATTATTTACAAAATCACCGCGACGCCAAGTGTTAAGGTAAACCCCGTTAGAAGCCCAAGGAAGGGTCAAGCCAAACACTCGCCAAGATAACCAGTTAGCATTCATTTCCCACGACAAGTCGTGAGGATGTTCTGCTTCTAACGGGGTAAACCTTTCCTCGTATGCGCTATTCGCTCTGCTCATATCGCGCATTCGCCTTCGGCGACCCGATGAAAAGCAAAGTCCTAAAGCCGTCCGGCACGGAGTAGACCAGTTTGCTTTTCATCCACTTGGCTACCATGCCGATAAAGGGCATAGTAACATAGGAAGAAAAAAATCTCATTGCGTTTGCGTGAGGGCGAGCGAGATATCAAAACGCGGTATTCTGTGGACACGCGCGCGGGCGCGAATATAATCGCGAAGATCGTGTAATTGCCGTTTCGCGAATTCGTATGCAAGAGGCGTTTCCGCCGCTGGCAAAACGCTTATCACGATCGCGGCATGTTTTCCATCCGGTGAAAGGCGGCATGCAGTTATGGTGATGAGAGACGTTCCGTTTGAGACTGTTTGGAAAAAGTCCGCCGCAAGACGCTGAAAGAGCGATTCGGTTTTTTCCTGTTTCCACATGTTATTTTGTAACAATCATAAACGCGGCGATAGTGTCACCGGAAGCAATTTCCATGCGCGATTCTATCATAATACCAAACTCGCCGTCCCTTACCTCGCTTGTTTTCACTTTCTGTTGCTGAAGCTCAAGAATTTCTCCTTGCCCGATTTCCACGCCCCGCCGGAGAATTTTTATTTTATTTCTGACGGCAAGAGCGCCCGAGAGCATTGTTCCTCCCACGACTTGTTTGTCGCGCGATGCGCTGAATGTTCTCAAAATGCGCGCCTCCCCGCGTGTTTCTTCCATTTCCTCTTTCGGCGCGCGCTTGGCGACCTCCGACTCAATATAGTCGGTGATGTTATATATGATCGCGAATGTCTCAAGCGAGACTCCCGATCGTTCCGCCGTCTCGCGCGCCCTTTTGTCCACACTGACTCGGAATCCGACAATACGCGCGTGTTCGGAACCTGCGGCGATCTTCACATCATTTTCCGAAATGTCACCTACTCCCGAGTGCACAATGCGGATATTCACTTTTGGATGCTCAATTTTTGAAAGTTCTTGAATAACCGCCTCGCGCGTGCCTTGCGCGTCAGTTTTAAGAACGAGCGGAAGAGAGACTTTCGCATTTGGGTTGCCGATGATGCGCGCGCGCTCTTTTTGCGCGCGTTCCTTTTCGCGCGCCGCAGCATCTTCCGCACCGCACTTCTCTTTGAAAGACTTAAAAAGCGCTCCGGATGGAGGAATGGCATCAAATCCGGCAATAAGAACAGGAGAGGAAAATGTTGCGCTCGCCACGATTTTTCCGAGAGAATCTTGAATGGCACGAACGGGAGCGATTGCATCTCCTGCACACACGAAAGATCCTTTTGTGAGAGTTCCATTCGTAATGACAATAGACGCAGATACACCGCGCTTTGGATCGCGATGCGATTCAATAACAAACCCTTCCGCGGGAAGCGACAGATTGCCGGTCAGATTCGCGAGTTCTGAAATAAGCACAATGAGATCAAGCAGGTCGGGGATACCCTCTCCCGTTTTTGCCGAAATGGCGGTAACAGGAACGTCCCCGCCATATCCTTCAAGATATATTTCATGTTCGGAAAGTTCGCGCTTTATTTTTTCCGAATCTGCATTCGGTTTGTCAATCTTATTGATTGCGACGACATAGGGAATTTGCGCGGATGTAATTGCTTTTACCGCCTCAATCGTTTGCGCCTTCACGCCGTCCTCAGCGGAGACAACCAAGACCGCGACATCGGCGGCGGTCGCGCCGTGCGCGCGCATTGCCGAGAACGCCGCGTGGCCGGGAGTATCCAGAAACGTGATGCGCATTTCTTTTCCTTCTTTTGTTTTATGCGATGCTTCGTATGCGGAAATATGCTGGGTGATGCCTCCCGATTCTCCCGCCACTACGTTTGTTTTACGGATGTAGTCAAGGAGTGTTGATTTGCCGTGGTCAATATGCCCCATGACGACGACAATGGGCGGGCGGGGGATATGCGATTGTGCAATATGACCGTTCATGTAATGAGAAAAACGAGTTCAGACTCCTAAAGCAGAATCTGATCTCAATTTGTGTTGCTACACTAGCACAGACAACATCAGAGTAAAAGACAGTTCTTCACTACCCCCACACCTTTCGTGGCATAATGCCCTTCTGTTTCCACTTCAATTTTCACACAAAACTATATAATTCTACGGTAGCAGATTACTACTCCGTGCAAAGGTATAGAAAAAATAATGCCACGAAAGGTGTGGGGGCTTACTTTATGCGCGCTTTCGCAATGGCGGCGTGTTCTTCCTCCGTGAGTTCGTATTCGGATGTATGGGATAGAACGGGCTTTGCATAAATACCCACGCGGTCGCGCGCGCGGATACTTGATACGACGACGCCGTCGCCCTCTTCGTTCAAAAATGCCGTTGCAAAACTCTGATGCCCGCCTTCTCCCGTTCCCTCAAATGCATTGAAACGGACCGTGCTGACACCCTGAACGCTCTTACGCACACGGCGCTCAACATCAGAAAGATATTCTTCCATGTCCGTTCGAAATTTTCCGAAAGACCGCATATCTCCCTCAATGGATGAAAGGGCATCCTCAAGGTCGGCGCCCGTTTTGCCGCGCGTGAGTCGATGAATGCGCAGTTCCAAATGGATAATCCACGCGATGAGCGCGCACGCGATTAAAAAAAGACCGAGCGCAATCTGCGGCATGAACGGAGCGAGTGTCGCGAGATCAAATGCTATCATGCATCCGATTATAGCGCAGACAAGCATTTTGCGCTATCGTGTTCCATATTATGATGAGGATGAAAAAGCGCGTGTATTGTGATTATGCGGCAGCAACACCGATTGACGCCCGCGTTTCGCGCGCGATAAAACAGGCAGAACAAATATTCGCAAATCCATCGTCGCTCCATGCAGATGGGGTCTCCGCGCGGCGTCGGATAGACGCCGCGCGCGAA
>JBBUEZ010000045.1:0-2353 GCA_038056715.1 Patescibacteria group bacterium | reverse complement strand
CCCCGCGCCCCGCGAAACTGTCGCGCACTTTCTTCATGCGCTCCCCGATGAGATTATTTTTACGTCTGGCGGCACCGAGGGGAACGCAATTTCCATATTTGGCGCGTTCGGCGCGCTCCCGGGGAACATTGCAACATATCACGCCGTTACGACAGCGATTGAACATCCGTCCGTGCTGGATGCATTTCGCGCGCTTGAAAAAAAGGGGCTTTCGGTGGCGTATGTCGGCGTTGATGCGAGTGGGCACGTTTCAGTAAAAGATGTGCGAGACGCGATTCGTGATAATACGATGCTTGTGTCAGTGATGCATGCAAACAATGAAATCGGAACAGTTCAGCCGATTGCTGAAATCGGGCGTGCGATATTGAAAATCAGGAAAGATAAAAAAAGCGAATACCCGCTTTTCCATATTGATGCATGTCAGAGCGCGGGGCTTTTACCGATTACCACACACACGTTCCACGCAGATCTTATAACCATCACGCTTTCTAAACTCTATGGACCGAGAGGAGTCGGCATTCTCTACGCGCGCCGCAATGTTCCTATCGCACCGCTTTTTGCGGGCGGTTCGCACGAACGAGGTTTGCGTCCGGGGACGGAGAATTTCCCGGCAATTGTTGGCGCGGAGGAAGCAGTCCGAGTCGTCGCGCGCGTGCGAGAAAAAGAATACAAACGACTCTCCGGTATTCGTGAGTTTTTTCTCACATCTCTTGCGGGTGCATTGCCGAAAGACTCATATCAGATAAATGGTGGGGGAGAAATTGTGTCGCATATTGCAAATATTTCTTTCATCGGATGCGATGCGGAGGAAATGCTCTTTCGATTAGACGCCGCGGGTATCTCTGTCGGCACAAAAAGCGCTTGTCAGTCCGAGGATGAGGGACTATCATATGTGGTGAAAGCATTGGGCGATGGTCATGATGCGCGGAGCGCAGTGCGATTCTCATTCGGACGCAGTACGACGAAAAAAGATATTACGCACATTGTCCGAGAGATTAAAAAAGCACGCGCAATTTCAATGGAGTGAAGTAGATATTACGAATAACTTTCAATTCTATGAAAAAAAGAGTTTTTATAGCACATGGTTGGGACAGTTCTCCTGAAGGCGACTGGTTTCCTTGGCTGAAAAAAGAACTTGAAGAGAAGGGATTTGAAGTTTATGTTCCACAACTTCCCGATTCCGAAAACCCCCGTATATACAATTGGGTTCCGAAACTCGGCGAAGTTGTCGGTGTTGCCGATGAGAACACTTACTTCGTTGGGCATAGTATCGGATGCCAAACAATAGCTCGTTATCTGGAATCTTTACCAGAGGGAGTAAAAATTGGTGGCGCGGTTTTTGTTGCTGGTTTTTTCAAACGACTTACGGGGCTTGAGGATGACCCAGATGTGAGAGAAACTGATAAACATTGGATTGAATCTCCACTTGATTTCGAAAAAGTGAAATCTCATCTCTCAAAAAGTATAGCCATCTTTTCCGACAACGACCCCTTTGTGCCGCTTGATAATCAAGATGATTTTCGAGATAGACTTGGTTCGGAAATTATGACTGAGCACAGGAAAGGACACTTTAACAGACCAGACGATGGGATAACTGAATTGCCAATCGTACTCCAATCTGTGCTGAAAATTATGCAATAATATTTATTTTTAAAAACATATATGCAATACGAAGTAAAAAATTTTGAACATATCCTCGGTACGAAAGGGATGAGCGACACTCTTTTAAAGAATCACTTCAAACTCTACGAAGGATATGTGAAGAATTTCAATATGCTGAACGATACCTTGGTCGCGATGGAGAAAGAAGGGAAGTTTGGCACGCAAGAATTTGCGGAACTGAATCGCCGTTTTGGTTGGGAGTGGAATGGCATGCGGCTCCATGAACTCTATTTTGGAAATATAGTGAAGGGCGGCACTCTGCTTTCCGAAGATTCCGAACTGCGAAAAAAAATTGTCGCCGAGTGGGGGTCATACGAAATGTGGGAGAAAGATTTTCGCGCGATGGGCGCAATGCGCGGAATCGGCTGGGTGATCTTATATCACGACCCTAATCCTGCTTCGCAGGACGGGCAAGACAGATTATTTAATGTGTGGGTGAATGAACATGACGCGGGGCATCTTGCGGGCGCGACCCCGCTTCTCGTCATGGACGTATTTGAGCATGCATTTGTACTTGATTATGGACTAAACCGCGCAGGTTATATTGATGCCTTCATGAACGCGATTGATTGGAATGTGGTAGAGAAGAGATTGACAAAATAGTCAATATATGATATATAAAAAATGGTCTCCCGTGCCTAAATTCACCCCTCAATCAGGACACTCGATAATTATTTTCTAATAATACACC
>JBBUEZ010000044.1:0-13605 GCA_038056715.1 Patescibacteria group bacterium | reverse complement strand
ACGGGGCGATTGACGATGGAAACAATGCGAGGTAATGTGCGTATGGATTCCCTTCAATCGGAAAAGAGGTGGTGCAATGAGGACAATCAAGTTTGAAAAAATGGGTCTGCAGACCCTGTTTGACTATGTCGCATCGGCGCATGGAAACCGGCGAACTATTCCCGGATTCCATCTCAAGCAGTTTTTGAACATCGCTCGAGGAGGAAAGAGTGACGCGGCGGCCGGAATTCCCGACACGTGTTTAGTTTCGCCGCAATCCGTACCTGGCATTTCAAAAGACTTCGAAAAAGTCGCGGAGATGCTGCAGGCGGCACGCGAGGAAAAAAGAGGAGTTGTTATTATCCGTCCCAACAAAACCAGAGGAATCGGCGGGAGCGAGTAAGAAAGTAGGATGATCGAGTGACGCGCATTCTCGAAAGAGGGCGCGTCATTTTTTACAGTCGTTTTATTGAAGATACTCCCGCCTGTTCACATTCATCCATTCAAATAGTCGCCGCATCGTGAACACCGCGCCCTTCAAGTTATTACGCGGCCCTTTTTCCATAACAACGGCGAATGCGTACTTGGGTTTTTCATAAGGAAAAAATCCAGATATCCACGAGTTCGCATATCGTTTCGCCGCCCCGATTTCCGCCGTCCCCGTTTTTGCGGCAACTTCCACAAAGGAGAGGTTGAGCGCCTGTGCAATGCCATCCGTAACACCCAAACGCATTCCTTCTTTTACAATAGCGAGGTCTCCCCTTGCAACCGGCACAGTCCGAATAACATCATTGCCTTTTGCCGTCTGATCACCCGCTTTTAAAAAAACATGCGGGGTGATAACATTTCCTCCGTTTGCAATCGCGGAAAGAGAACGCGCGAGTTGGACGGGTGTAATTTGAAATCCGTACTGCCCAATTGCGGTGTTGTATGTATCCCCAATACGCCATGGATCATTAGGAAAATATTTTTCCTTCCATGCGGGACTCGGGATTACGCCGTCAATTTCACCGGGAAGGTCAATACCAGTCGCCTCTCCCAAACCAAACACTCGCGCATATTCTTCCAGTTTTGCAATACCTAGTCCCTTTTGATTTTTATACCCCCCTCCTACTTCAAAAAAATACACGTTGGATGACACAGCAAGCGCGCGCCGCATATCCACATATCCATGCGCTTTCCAGTCATTAAATACGCTTTTCAATTCCGGGTTATAGGGATTCGGAATGGAAATGGATCCGGTGGAAAGAATTTGTTTTTCCGGAGAAATAATCTTTTCCGCGAGTGCGGCAATACCAAAGAACGGTTTTACCGTGGAACCCGGAGTGTAGAGACCTGCAAGCGCGCGATTTAGAAATGGTTCCCGAGTATCGTTAAGGGCGCGCCGGATCTGTGTTCCGTCTTTCCCTTCTGAAATAAGCGTCTGATCGTATTCTGGAAAACTCGTGATTGCAAGTATCTCCCCTGTTTCTATGTTCATGACAACTCCGCTGCCGCCAGTAAAACCGACTTCTCCAGCAAGTTCTTTGATATAGCCGTGAAGCGCGCTTTGTAACTCTGCGTCAATGGTAAGCGTTACGTTTGTGCCGTTCACCGGAGCGCGCGTTGCACTCTCCGACGTAATTTCGCCATACACATCCACTTCGGAGATTTTTATCCCCGTCGTTCCTGCGAGAATATCTTGGTACTGCCGCTCAACACCGTCTTTACCGATAAGTTCCGTTTGATAAAAAGTTCCTTTTTCGTCCTGTTTCGGATAATTCACATACCCAATCGTGTGCGCAAGACCGGAAAGGGCGCTGTACGCGCGACGCGGAAAAGTCTCTATTCCTTCTTCCGTTTCATTCCATGCAAGCGGTATTCCGCGGCGATCATAAATAATTCCTCGTTCTGAAAAGATCGGTGCATGCCTTAGCGAATTATTTTCCGAGAGTTCACGATATTCTGCGCCTTGCGCGATTTGCAAATGTATAAGGCGTCCAGCATATATGATTGTTACGATCGCAAAAAAGAATGCGAGAAGATACAGCGCGCGTTTCCCTATCGGACGCTCTATCCGACCCTCAAATTGATGCTCGTCAAATGACGGAAGATTGCGCGCATCCAAAAGCACCTCATCCGGGTCAATTTCATATATAGGAATTTTTTTTCTAAAAAATGCCATGGGAAAAGCGAGGGATAGTGTACAGCATACAAATCTCAAATCTCTGTCCGCAAAATATCTTTACGCAAAGGCGCGTAAACGTGGCTTCACAAATATGAAAATACTATACGCACCGATTGCAGAGAGCGTCATTGGCGTGATGATTGCGCCCCCGAATGCAGGAAGATATACCGCATCAACTAACATACCCCAAAAAACAATTTCATAATAGCGATGAAAAATGAGCGCCGAAAAAATCGCGAGTATGGCAGTGAACCAAAACGGCGCAATAAACACACACGCGAGAATCACCGCGTCTATCCCTACGCGAGCGCTCATCCATTTTTTATTTGTTTTTTGACCCTCCATACCAATACGCAATACACAATACTTAATACATTTTTCTATCCTTCACTATTTCCACAAATCTGACGGTTCGTAAGGACAACGGACTTTCCGCATACACGTCGACGAACGGATTTTTTTCATCCCGAACAACGGACTTAACTCTGCCCAAAAGAAAATCTCCCAATGCCGGCGCGGTTACAATATCTCCTTCTATAATCTTTGTGTCGCGAGGAACACGAATGTAAAAATTACCGCTGCCATACCCTTCCGCACGACCGGAAAACTTTTCGGGAATTGCCGCATCAAACGATCTTCCCGATTGCGACCAGAGTGTCGCGACAGAAGATGCTCTATCCGCTCTGGTGATTTCTCCCACGAGAAATCCTTCCGCAACAACACGGTTCCCGACTGAAACCCCCGCCTCAACCCCCGCATCAAGCACGAGCGTATCATACGGAGATGATGGCGGACGGAGGAGAACCTCCGCAAGAATCCCGCGCTCGCCTTTCGGCTCGCGGAGAAAAAGTGCGCGTAGCGCATCATTTTCATTCTTAAACGCTTCCTCGCGTATCACCGCAAGCCGCGCAATCGCGAGTTCATCCGACAAAAGACGATTCTCCTCCAGAAGTGCGTTGCGCGATGAAAAATAAGCGCCGACAGAACCAAGAAATAAATCTGTGCTGTCTGCACCGCGGGAAATAAGAGAGCCGGAGACCACGCCCGCGCGTGAGAAAAAAGAAAGAAGCGGTTTTCCCGCCACATACAAAATAGCGCCCGTTACAATCAGTATCATCACTCCAGAGAAAAGAGTGCGATGCCCGCTAGTACGAATTTGGAGGTAGTTCGTCTTCATTTTCTATAAGAACCTCGCGGAAACTTTCCAGATCTTCAAGGATAATGCCCGTGCCTCGCACGACGGCGGTGAGCGGGTCCTCGGCAATATGCACGGGGATATTTAATTCTTTTTGTAGAAGTCCTGCAAGTCCTGTGATAAGCGCTCCGCCGCCCACAAGCACGATACCGCGATGCATAACATCGGAGAGTATTTCCGGTGGAGTTCCCTCCAATACTTCCTTTGCGGTTTCCACCAATCGCGCGACAGACGGACCAAGCGCTTCGCGCACATCCGATTCGGTAATAATCACTTCGCGCGGAAGCCCTGTCACCAAATCGCGGCCTTTGATAGACGCCTCAATGGGAGATTTTGTGTCCGAGACGGAACCGATCGCAATTTTCACCTCTTCCGCCGTGCGATCACCGACAAGAATCTTAAACTCATCGCGAATATAAGAAATGATATCGCTATTTAATTTATCGCCTGCGATATTCAAACTCTTCGCATTCACCACGCCGCCCAAAGAGATGACGGCGATGTCCGTCGTTCCGCCGCCAATGTCTATCACCATGCTCCCGACCGGGTCTTTCACGGGCATACGGATGCCGATTGCCGCCGCCATGACCTCTTCTACGATGTGCACTTCGCGCGCGCCCGCAGATTTCGTCGCATCGCGCACGGCACGAATCTGCACGTTTGTCACGCCAACCGGAACACCAACAACCACGCGCGGGCGCGCTAATTTTTTTGAGATCGCATTTACCTTTCCGATAAGATAGCGAAGCAACTCTTCAGTGATTTCAAAATCGGAAATGACGCCGTCTATAAGCGGCTTCACTGCGGTGATGTGTCCCGGCGTGCGCCCAATCATCTGTTTCGCTTCTTTGCCGATTGCAACAATGCGCCCCGTTTTTTGATTCACGGCAACAACCGATGGTTCATTCACAATAATCCCGTGCCCGCGAACATACACGAGCGTATTCGCCGTGCCCAAATCAATACCGACGTCATTGGAAAATAAGTTGTAGAATTTTTCAAACATAAGGTTAGGCGCTAGGCTCTAGGCGTTAGCCACTAGCCGGAAAAATCAAAACGTAGTGAAATGCCCTGTAGTGAAAGTGTGTTTGTTCTACCATCACGGGAGACGCCATTGCAACAAAAAGATAAAACGCACTTCTCCTACAGGGCATAGTACCCGATTTTCTCCTTCCCCGAAAGGACTTGACAAATAAGTAAAGATGAGATATTGTATCCTCGGAGTTCGCATCCCTACCCGGAGCCCCGAATCCGAACACCCATTTAAGTAAATAATTTCTCCATCATCATACCACGGACAAGTGGCATTTTTTGTTTTTGGAGTTCTTTTGTGAACGCTTCCCGTGGCGTTTTGTAATTCAGACATTCCATAAATCGGTCTCAGAGTTTCCGCTCAACTTCCGTGAAATGTTCTTTGGGATAGGCGCTCAAATCCGATTTCTTTTTCACATATCTCCGTATGGCTTTATTTCGATTCTCCACTGTGCCTTTTTCATGGGGAGAGTGGGGGTGGCAGAAGAAGACAGCCGCGGCAATGAGTTCGGAAAGATCCTCGTGTTTTTGAAAAGAAATATCATTGTCAATCGTCAGACTTTTTACCATGTTTTCCCCAATCAATTCATCAACGGTTCGATTCACCGATGCGGTGGTCCTGTCTTCAAGATATTTCAAAAATGGATAGCGGGTCTTTCTCTCAACCACAACGAGAAGCGACCCCTTGCCGTCCTTTCCTGATTCGATGAAGTCTCCCTCGTAGTGCCCGAATTCGAGCCGATTCTCAACCTTTTTCGGCCTTTTGTCGATCATGGTACGCCCGTCAATCGTAACCGGCGTGTCTCGTTTCGGACCGCCTTTTTTGTGTACCGCTTTTGAATACAGGTGCCGCTCAATCTGCCTACCGCCGGGACTAGCAACAAAGTTGTAGATGGCTTTCGTGCTCGCGTATTGAATACCTGTCTCTACGTGTTTTAGCCTGCCGGAGATGCCCGAGGGCGACTGGTCGTCATTCGTCATTGCATCAATCACGAACCGCTTCAATTGTGAGTCCATTGCCACCTTCATGCATTGGAGTTTTGCCCGTTGCCGCTTTTGGTATGCCTTGCAGTTCGCTTTCTTCGCCGTATACACTCCTCGCACACTGTTCAACCTCACTTCGTCGGACATACCGCTTACGCTCCGACCCAACTTGTCCGCGATGAATCGCAGGCTCTTTTTGGCGCGCAGATATCTTTCAATCCGCTGCCGCTCGTACAAACTCAAATGCATAAATTCGCTCATAGATTTCCATTCTACAAGTGTTCGGATTCAAAGGTAAATCTCCAATCCAACATTTCAAACAGAGGGCGCCATGAACATATTGCGAGAGGTATTGATCGGGACATTCAATTTAGTCTGTCTGGGTTTTCGCATGAAGAACACTGTATGGTCTGTGTTCGGCGGAATAAACCCGCGCGGATCTGTATATTCACTCATCGGCATCGTGCAATACGCTGGTAATGATGCGGGTGCAGCCATTGGCATCGTGCAGTACGCTGGTAATGATGCGTGGGTAGCCATTGGCATCGTGCAGTACGCTGGTAATGATGCGGAGGCAACCATCACAGGTGTGCAATATGCGCCCAAGGTAAAATCGTTCGTAACGCTACTAGCAAGTGTTATGAAGAAATAATAAAATTTTTTGTCTTTCTTGAACGGCGATGCGCTTGCGCACCGCCTTTTTCTTTTCCGTATTCATACCAACAACGTCGCAGTATGAACAAACACACTAAATGTACGCTATAGCCATAAATTAGAGTGTGTTATCACACATACACTAATTTCACCCTATAGGACATAATTAATGTATATCCGGTTTTGTACGATATATCGTACAAATCTGTTCGATATATCGTACAAAAAATATATAGAAACATCCTTCTGTATTTGTAATGATATATCGCTACAAATGGGGGAACGCGCGTCGTTGTACGACGCGCGTTTTTTATTGAGAGATCATGTTTACAATTTCTTCTAACGAAACTATTTTTGATTCCTTTTCGGTGCGCTTTTTTATTTCCACACCTCCCGCGGTGAGAGATTTTTCGGATACGACAATACGTGTCGGAATGCCGAGCAAATCTGCATCAGCGAATTTTCCTCCCGCACTTCCCTCGCGATCGTCATAGAGCACGGTAATGCCTTTTGCGCCTAATTCCGCATACAATTTTTCTGCTTCGTCATTTTTATTAAGTGAAATGAGGTGCACAGAAAATGGTGTGACGCTCTCCGGCCACACTATTCCCCTATCGTCGGAGAGCACTTCAACAATCGTGCCCATAAGCCGCGATGGGCCCATGCCGTAGCACCCCATCACCACCAGCTTTTTCTCACTTTTCTCATCAGTGTAAGAAAGTCCAAGCGGTTCCGAGAATCGTGTACCTAATTTGAAAATGTTTCCCACCTCTATGGATTTCTTCTCCACCAGTTCTTCACGCGTAAGTCCCAAATCGGCAAGCACCTCGTCGTTCAACACTTCTTTGTTGACCGCTATCCCATTTTTCTCGCTCACATAGATCGTGTCTTCGCCCGCATCGGAAACAGTCTGAAATTCGTGGCTGTATTTTGAAAACGCGCCGCCGGATGCAAATGTGAGATAGGTTTGCGCGCCGATACCGAGTCTTTCAAAAATCTTTTTGTATGCTTCAACGACGGAGGCATAGAAAAGATCAAGGTCTTCTTCTGTCGCATGGAAAGAATAAAGGTCTTTCATCAAAAATTCGCGTCCGCGCATAATACCTGATTTCGCGCGCTCTTCATTGCGAAATTTTGTCTGAATTTGGAATGCGGAGAATGGCAGATCGCGATACGAACTCACATATTGTGCTGCGATTCGTGTGATGGCTTCTTCCTGTGTCCAACCCAGACCCACTTCCCCGCCCGCGGCAAGCGCGGTCTTAAACCATACATCCTGCTCCCAGCGGTCGGTCTTTTTCCAGATTTCCGGATTCTGAAGCGCGGTCATTTGAAGTTCTTGTGCGCCGAGTTTTTCAAGTTCCTCGCGAATGATGTTACTGATGTTGTTCAGCACTCTAAGTCCAAGCGGCAGATACGAATACACGCCCGCCATTTCTTTGTGAATGAATCCCGCGCGAATTAAAAATTGCGCGTTCTTTGCAACCTCATCTGATGGCGCGTCTTTGCGAGTCCTTGTGAACAATTCAGAAAATTTCATGTTACCAATTAACTGATTAACCGATCAACTTTATTATATCGCGGAATGTGACAATGACCATAAGGAGAATGAGGAGTGCGAAACCGATGCCGTTTGCCCATGCGGTTACTGCCGGTTTGATGCGCGAACCCTTCACTGCTTCTATTGCGAGAAAAAAGAGCCGTCCGCCATCAAGCGCGGGAAATGGAATGATATTGATGACTGCAAGATTGATGGAAATGAATGCGGTAAATGCGAGGAGATATGCAAAACCGAAAGATGTCGCATCGCCCACAAGTCCTACAATGCCGACAGGTCCTGTGACGGCGGAAAGTCCTGCGCCATTGCCGCGAATTGATTGACTGATAAGCGTCCAAAATCCGCGCACGGTCGCTTCCGAGAGGGCAATTGTTGTCTTCCCTCCTTCATAGAACGCTTGGTATATCGGGAGTCGTTTAACTTCAACTAAATCCATGGTAATGCCGATCGCGGGACGGTCGGCGAGAATGCCTTGCGCGGGCGTGACAGATACGGTCTTTCGTTCGTTCGCCCGTTCGTACACGATATTCATTTCCTGTGCATCGTGCGCCCCAATAAACGAAGATACTGCTTCCGGAGCAACGGCGTTCTTCTCCAAAGTATCCGCACCGCTCGCAAGAGAAAGAACGTGGTCACCGGGCAGAATGCCAGCCTTTTCCGCGGGAGAACCTTCTGAAACTGCGGTAATCAAAAGATTTGCATTCTCGGGGACAACACCGTTCTCCACTTGGGCGGGTGTAGGAAATCCTGACAAGAAACCAATAGAAAGCAGAATCCATGCAAACAAGAAATTCGCGGCAACACCAGCAACAATCACCGCCGCTTGGAGATGGCGCGGACGTGATGCGAAACTTCGCGGCTCCGGCTCGGTATCCTCCATTCGGTCTTCGCCGAAAATTTTTACAAACCCGCCGAATGGAATTGCGTTCACGGAGTATGTCGTCTCGCTATTTTTTGGTTTCCTGCTCCAAAGTTTCGGCGGAAATCCGATGCCGAATTCGTCCACGCGCATCCCTGACCATTTCGCAACAATAAAATGCCCGAATTCATGGGCAAGAATGAGGACAACCAAAATGATAATGAAAATGATAATACTCATATAGAAATGTTCAGTGATCAATCTGCAATGATCAATAAATATTCAATGGAATAATTTTTTAATGAAAATTGCCTATTGTAAATTTCTTGAAAATTGATTGTTGGGAATTGAAAATTTATCCTGCAATGTCTTTTTCCTTGCGCGCGGCGATTTCTTCCAACTTCTTGTTCGCCTCGTCTACGATTTTTTGGAGTTCTTCTTTGCCGCGAAACTTTTCGTCCTCCGACATCGCGCCGTCCTTTTCTTTCTTCTGAATATCCTCCCACGCTTTTTCACGTTCGCGGCGAACCGCCACGCGCGCGTCTTCCAATTTTGCGCGTACGACTTTTGTAAGCGCTCCTCGGCGCTCGGTCGTCAGTTCGGGAAACGAAATGCGAATGCCCTCCCCAATCGCCGAGACCCCCAAACCAAGCCCAGATGCCACGACAGCTTTCTCAATATCTTTAAGTGCCCCCTTGTCCCACGGCGAAATCATGAGCGTCCGCGCGTCTTCCACGGAAATCGCCGCAACATGCGCAATCGGCTGTTTTGTTCCATACACGTCCGCCTGTACCTTATCAAGCACAGCGGGCGTCGCGCGCCCCGTGTGAAGCCCGAGATATTCCTCCCCCAGCCAATCTTGCGTCTTTTTGAGTTCCGCCTTAAGCGGCGCGAAATTGTATGCCATAATCTTCATTACTATACATTAACTCTTCAATTTTGCCAGATGCACAAATTTTTTCATAAACGTCTGTAATGAAAAATCTGTTCTGAGTAATTTCTTCGTCTCATTTGAAAAATTAGTGGTATCTAAGTCTACAAAATATGCTTTATTTCCGTTTGCAAAATCGATGATACATATACCGATCAAATCCGGCTTATGCGGAAAATCCGTATCTCTATATAATTTCACATATTTCTGTAAATCCTTTTCAGTAATTATTTCAGATTTTACTTCCTTCCCTCGCAAATTCCCTTTATTTTTTGAATAATAAGGGGTACGCGCACGAAGTACTAATAAATGCGCGAAGCCAATACCAGACCTCCTGCTATTCGCCGTCTCTCCCATAAGTCCCTCAAAATAATTGTTCGCGTTTTGTTTATAGTTTGAAGTTACAAATTTGAAACTAATAGTCGCAATAATTTTATCGCCCTTGTATACCGCGATATCCAGGTTTTTGGGATAATATCTTCCTTCCACCGACGCTTCTTTTCCGTCCTCTACGCCGAGTGATTTCACGCCATACTCCTTGCCTAACTTTTTAGCCACGACTTCCGACAAAAATTTGTGTATAGGAATTAGTTTCTTATTGCTCCGTGCTCCGCCTTTTTTATTATACGCAAAAAATGAAAGGTTGAGTGATTGTAAAAAATTATCGTCCATATTGTATATATTCCTGTTATTTTCTAGCGAAACAAAACTTCTTGTGTTTTACGAAATTGTGGATGTATAAAATCCTTCAAAAAACTCTTCGCGTAAGATTTATACCCCCCTCTATAGCTCTTGGAAACCGCCTCTATATATTCCTTCATCGCATTGGAATTGAGCGTATCACATAATTCATAGATATCTAATCCATTTTTAGGTTTTATACAATACCCCGCATAAAAACTCATTTTTGAGTCTTCTATAATATAAAATCGGGGTTCTTTATTCATGGTGCTCGTAAGGATTTTCCTTCCAAAACTTGTCCGCAAGCCTTGGCTCCTGCCAAAAGCATAGAATTCTTCGTACTCTTTGCCCCCGCCTTTATCCCGCGACTCAAGCACACTTCTATGGTGGTTAAAATATAAATACGCCTCAGGGAATTCTTTGCGAAAGATGTTCTCCGGTATAATCCTCTCATTACGGTAAGGAAAAATAAGAAAAAGATCCTGATTTTTCCCTTTATAGGTAGAGGCTTTTATGATAGGGACACACAAATCTCGTTCAATTTTGAAGTCGGCTCGGTAAAAATATTCCGAATCGGTTTTATCCGGCGAAAATATGTATATATCATCCTTGAGTGTCGCTATCCCATAATGAATATCGGCGACATCATGAAGCGTAGAATACATGCCGCTGAGATGTGTAATCTTTGCAACATGTTCTTCATCAAAAAATTCCCACCGTAGCGTTCTCATGTTCTCGGAAAGTATCTTTTTATATTTAATGTTACCAAGATTTTCGGCGTGATGATTGGCGTATAGAAAATCTCTCGTTTTTTGCTTCTGCAAAAACGTAATGGCGGTATACGCGGTTGCATCTTTAAAAATCTGGAAATGATCAAAGTTTATGATTTTTGTGACATGCGGCAAAAGTATCATGCGTAAATGTCTGCCCGCAGCAGAGTAAATGTGAGAGTTGGGTGTAATAAAAGAAATGGCGCCATTGTTTGATAGTAATTGCAATGCACGTTCAAAAAAACAAAAATATAAATCAATTGACCCATTTGAAGTGCTTATATATCTTTTTTGCAGTAATTCTCTTCTGTCGTTTAAGTTTTGAATTCGCACATACGGAGGGTTGCCTATAATAAGATCAAAATGGTTATGAAAATCATGGAAACAAAAATCTCCGACAACCGCATTGAATTTTTTAACTGTCTCTTTTGAAAGACTGCGGAGACGTTCTTTTGTTTTTTCTACATATTCTGCAGACACATCAATAAAATATATATTGTTTTCAATAACATCTTTTACCGATTTTCCAGATAAATCGGAAAAAACACGCGTTGCAAGCGCTGCGAAAATGCCATCGCCGCATCCAGCGTCTAAAATTTTTTCATTTCCGGTAATACTCCGACCGCGAAAGACTTCCTCTACCATGAATGCAACAACCCATTCAGGGGTAAAAACAACGCCGTTTTGTTTTTTTGTGATTACATCAACCATTTCACTATATTGTAGCACCTTGAACAGAAGGGAAAAACTACTCCGGCAGGGACAGCACCGCGTATTCAAGAAGTGTTTTCATGGATGCTCCGATGTCGCGCGCATATGAGGCGGCGCGAGAGACGGCAGAAAACGAATGCGCTACTTCTTTCGTCCTCTTCTTTCGCATTTCGGCATCAAGGATCTCCGTAAGCGCTTCCAAAAACCTCACCGACTTTTGCTTGTTCTCCTCATCATGAAGCGCCCCTGCGATAGCCATGCGCTCCCGCGGTTCGCTTGCGCGCGCTTTTTTTGCGAGCGACATTTCAGGACTCTCTTCCCGCTCCCCTCTTTCGCCGCCGACATCAAATATTTCCATGCGCGAACGCAATGTAGGTAAAAGTGCGCGCGGATAAGGCGTGATCACAAAAAAGTGTGTATTTGGAGTCGGTTCTTCAAACAACTTTAAAAGCGCATTCTGCGCCTCGCGCGTGAACACGTTTGAGCGAATGAGAATAATCTTTCGCTCTCCAATCGGTGTGCGCGATGCCGTCTCCTTTAGACCACGACTCTCATCAACACCAAATGACTCATGCGTGACGTATGTAAAATCTGGATTCCCTGAAAGCGTAATCCCTAATTTTTCCAAAATAAAAAGATGCACGGATGCGACCGCCTCTTCTCTGCCTTCTATCAGATATGCGTGATGCAAAAACATAAATATACCAAGTCAAAAGTCGAAAGTCTGTAAAGTTAAAAAAATCCCGACTTTATAGACTTTACGGACTTGATGGACTTTGTCGACTTTATGGGCTCTATCTTTTCGCGATAATGCTCTTCTTATACACATCCAGATGTTCAAGCGCGATGCCGGTGCCTTTCGCAACGCAGTAGAGCGGATCATCGGCAAGGCGCGCCTTCACGCCAGTTCTCCGGTACACGAGTTCGGGAAGATTCCGCAGTTGTGAAGACCCGCCCGTCATGATAATCCCTTGGTCAATAATATCAGAAGCGAGTTCCGGAGGCGTTTCCTGAAGCACGTCTTTAATCGCCTTTATCATCTCGCGCAATTCTTTGTCTATCGCTTTGACAATCTCATTCGTGCCGATTTCGGTGGAACGCGGAAGTCCGGTAATAAAATCGCGTCCTTTGATCGTCATGGACAGTTCTTCTTCAAGCGGTACCGCGGAGCCGATTTTGATTTTTATGTCTTCCGCCGTTTTTTCTCCAATACCCAAGTTAAATGTTTTTTTAATGTAGTCCGCAATCGCGTGGTCAATCCTGTCGCCCGCGCATTTTACCGACGTTGACGATACGATGCCGCCCAAAGAGATGACGGCAACGTCGGTCGTGCCGCCGCCGATATCCACGACCATGTGCCCGCGCGCCTCGTAGATGGGGATACCTGCGCCGATTGCCGCCAAAATCGGCTCTTTGAC
The DNA here is from genome assembly GCA_038056715.1 of Patescibacteria group bacterium. GTDB lineage: Bacteria > Patescibacteriota > Minisyncoccia > Phycocordibacterales > JBBUEZ01 > JBBUEZ01. The sequence continues at coordinate 666 of JBBUEZ010000044.1, read as the reverse complement.
GACATACGCCGCCTTCGCGCCCGCCTTGATGGACGCTTCCACAACCGCGCGACGCTCGGTTGAAGTCACGCCCGCGGGGACGCTCACCATAACCTCCGGTTTAAAAAATGTGAATTTCCCCAATGACTTATTGATATAGTAGCGAAGCATCGCTTCCGTCACGCGGTAATCCGCGATCACGCCGTCGCGCATCGGACGATACGCGATAATACTCTCGGGGGTTCTCCCAATCATTTCTTTCGCCTCAAGGCCTACGGCGAGAATTTTGTTGTCCTGTTCCGACACGGCGACAACCGAAGGTTCGTTCAAAACAATCCCCTTGCCAGGCATGAACACAAGCGTGTTCGCCGTTCCCAGATCAATCCCTAATTTTTTGTTGAAGAAGGCCATAATTTAGTCTATAAAGTCGTAAAGTCCTTAAAGTCAAAAGTCACAGAGTCTTTATAAAACCGGAAAGTAATCTTGATATCTCTACGGATAGTCCGCAGTATTTTTGGTATTGCTCTCTAGTAATATACTCCAATTCTAGCGCGAGACTCAACATTGATCTCACTTCTCCGCATGATCCTTTTGCAATAAAATTTGCCTCGTCCTATCCCCGCGGCAAGCCATTCCCTCGGAGTACCTCCGCGGGGTATGAGGCGAGGCGCCGGGAAAACTTTGTTG
>JBBUEZ010000043.1:3189-12006 GCA_038056715.1 Patescibacteria group bacterium | reverse complement strand
GCCTTTCGGCTCGGGCGTCACTGCTCGCACCTCGCGGATTACTCCGGATAGGGGTTACCTCCTAAACCATCGCTTTCGCGATGATCGGACCCGATCTCCGCAAAGCGGAGATTTAGGGTACTACCGTTCTGCTGGCCGAGCACTCAAAATATTGAGTGCTCGGCGCTCAATTTCGCAGCCACCTCGCGGTGGGCGAAATTGGCGCGTGTCCGGACTTTCCTCCCCCCACCACTTTTATGTATCATCAATACTATTCTTCATTCTCCTCTTTAGTTCGGAGTAAGAATTTTTGAATTTCTTCAACTTTCTTTCCCTTGCAAGAGCATCCGTTTTGGATACGTAACTTTCACAATATACGAGTATGAACGGCCTACGGTTTTTTGTTGCCGGCGATAATCCGTCATTATGCTCTTGCAGTCTCCTTCGTACGTCATTAGTCGAGCCAATATATAATCGCTTATCAGATATGCTTTTTATCACATACACATGATACATAAAAGTGGTGGGGGGCGACTGTCCGATGCGTACAAAATCACAATACCACACTCTGGCAAAAAAACAAGAACCTTCTCCGTATTGTTTTGTCTGCATTTTTTGTATAATGCATACATTATGAATAACGACCATATCTCAACGCAGACGAGTTGGAAAACAAAAATTGATTCTTTTATTCCATTTCTTTTAATTGCATCCGGCATCATTTCTAGTATTTTCTTTTTTCCTTTTTTCGGCGTTTCGCTTGATTTCGCAAAAATGTCGCTCTTTTCTCTTTTTGTCATCGGCGCGGTCATGCTTTGGGCGATTGCACGATTAAAAGAAGGCGCGCTCATTATACCGCGGTCGCTTCCCGCATTGGCGATGGCGGGGATCGTATGCGCAACCGTTCTTTCCGCTCTTTTTTCTGACGCGGTGCACTCTTCATTTTTTGGGGCTGGGTATGAGACCATGACGGCAGCAGCGACCGGTATACTCGCCATCTTTTTTTTTCTTGCCTATTTCTTTATTCGTACGCCAAAACAAATATCTGTATTGTATGTCGGATTTTTTGCGGTTATGCTTATCGTCGGTTTCTATGAGGCGATTCGCCTTGTCGGAGGGCCGTCAGTTCTCTCATTCGGCATATTCAACAATTTACTGCAGAACCCGATAGGCAAATGGAACGATCTCGCTCTTTTGTATGGTCTCTCCGGCGCGATCTCGCTTCTCGCGCTCACATCGCTTTCATCCCGCGGCATCCTTCGTGTTGCGCTTTACACTGTGTACGGCTTTTCTCTCCTTGCACTATTTATTTCTAACTTTTCTCTCGCATGGGGACTTTTTGCGTTCTCCGCGATTGCCATAGCGTGGTTCATTTTCATAACGAAAAATCCAGCCCCCATATTGGAAACTGCAGATGCCGCGACCTCCTCTCGCCGGTTTTACCGCCGTATTCCTTTTTTCCCGCTTGTCGGCGCGGTCATCGCCATTATCTTTTTGCTTCCTGGCAACAATATTTCAGACATGGTCGGCGGACGCTTAGGACTGTCAAATATAGAAGTGCGCCCTTCGTGGAGCGCGACCTTTGATATTGCGAGAGAATCCGCGAAAAAAGATCCTCTTTTTGGAATTGGACCAAACCGCTTTGCCGACTCATGGCTTTTGCATAAGCCCGACGGCGTGAACGATACGCTTTTCTGGAATACCGAGTTTGAGCAAGGGATCGGGATTATTCCATCGCTTCCGGTTACGGTGGGAATCCTTGGCGCATTTCTGTGGATTTTCTTTCTTCTCTCATTCGCGCGCGCCGGTATTCGTTCCGTATTTGTCCCGCGCTCCGAAACAATCGCCGGAGCGTTTCTCTTCGGTTCGTTCCTTGGAGCGGCATATCTTTTCCTTGCCATGACCCTCTACGTTCCGAGTGCGGCGCTCTCTATTCTCGCATTTCTTTTTGCGGGAGTGACGCTCGGCATGATTGCGCGAAAGGACCCCGCATACGAGAGAACATATATCTTTGCGGAAAATCCGCGCATCGGATTTATTTCCGTGCTTTTGCTTGTGGCTGTTCTCATTCTTTCTGCCGTCGGCGCATATATATTTTTGCAACGTTTTGCCAGCGCCGCGTACACAGGTTCCGGGGTGGAAGCGCTTGCGGCGGGAGATTTCGCTCGCGCTGAAGAAAAACTTGCGCGTGCGCAGTCGCTTTTTCCACATGACTCCGTCGCGCAAATACGAACGGAAGCGGCGATTTTGCGAATGCGGGTAGCGCTCACTGACACAACGGGAGATAAGAGCGCCTTACAGGCGCGATTTCAGGAAGCGCTCGGTAATGCGGTGTCCATGGGCAAAGAGGCAGTCGCGTACGATGAAACGAATTATCAAAATTGGATCGCGCTCGGCCGTGTGTACGAAGCGATAGTACCGCTTCAGATTGAAGGAGCGTATGAAAATGCAAAGGCGGCATATGAAAAAGCAAGGGCATTAAATCCAAAAAGCCCCGCAATGGAGCTTATTCTGGCTCGGCTTGAGGCGGCGCGCGGGAATCTTGATGCGGCGCGAGAGTATCTTGGGCGTGCGATAGCGATGAAAGGAAATTACACGGAAGCGATATTCGCACTTGCGCAATTGGAAGCCGAGGAGGGTAATATGAAAGAAGCGATAGAAGAAACGAAACGAGCATCTCTTATTGCGCCGAACGATATCGGTATCTTCTTCCAGCTGGGATTTTTGCGCTATACCGCGCGTGATTATGCCGGCGCTGTGGGAGCATTTGAGCGTACAGTGATTCTGAACTCAGCGTACGCAAATGCGAAATATTTCTTAGGACTTTCGTATGCGAAATTGGGTCGTATACACGATGCGATACGGCAATTTGAAGACATTGAAACGCTTAATCCCGGCACTGCGGAAGTGGAAAACATTTTGGAGAACCTACGGGCGGGAAAGGACCCTTTCGCATCCGTCGTGCCCCAAAATGAGCCGCCGGAGAAGCGGAAGAAACCGCCGATAGATGAGTAACTTTTCTCTCTTGACTCGCGAACATCATTAAAAGAAACGTGGGATTCCCCATACATGATTCATGCATTTGGGTTTGAGATTTAACATTTAATCTTTGAGATTTTATTGTGGTGCGTACGATTATTGCCCTCTGGGGAAAAGAATGGAATGGTTTGCATGCGGCCGCATTTTTGATTGCGGTGTTCACTTTTGTCGCGCAACTGCTGGCGATCTTTCGTGACCGTCTTCTGGCCCATATGTTCGGAGCCGGTCCCGAACTTGACGTATATTACGCGGCATTCCGCATTCCCGATTTTCTCTATGTCGCGATCGCATCCCTGGTGTCCATTACCGTTCTCATTCCGTTTCTCGCGGAACGCCTGCGCCCGGAAGACGGAGAGGAGGCAAGGCGTTTCGTGCGAGGCATATTCACTTTTTTTTCTCTTCTGATCGGGGCCACGAGTATTATCGCATTTTTTGCCGTACCGGCACTTTCCAATCTCTTGGTACCCGGATTTTCCGATGCACAGCGGGAGATATTCATTTCCATCACGCGGCTTCTTCTTCTTTCCCCGATACTTTTAGGTATTTCAAGCATCCTGGGAAGCGTCGTGCAAGTATATCGGAAGTTTTTCGTGTATGCGCTTGCGCCAGTTGTTTACAACATCGGTATCATTTCAGGCATAGTATTGTTTGCGGATTCATTCGGCATTTATGGAGTTGCGTGGGGCGTTCTCTTGGGGGCGCTTCTGCATCTCGCGATACAACTTCCGGTTTTCTTTTCGCACGGATTTTCACTCAGATTTGAATGGCTTTCTCTCCACGATCTCCGAATGGTTATCTCGCTTGCCCTTCCGCGCACGATCGCGCTTTCAGCGGCGCATCTTTCCTTCATCGCGCTCATTGCGGCCGGGTCATTTCTTGCGGAAGGCTCCATTGCGGTTTTTTCCTTCGCATTCAATCTGCAATCTGTTCCGCTTGCGATTATCGGCGTTTCATATTCGGTTGCGGCATTTCCGACTCTTGCGCGGATGTTTGCGGGAGGCGCCACGAAAGAATTCGCTGCTCACGTGTCGCTTGCCGCGCGCCATATATTGCTGTGGTCAATTCCCGTCATTGTTCTTTTTGTGGTGCTTCGGGCGCAGATCGTGCGCGTAACGCTTGGGTCCGGACTCTTTGATTGGTCTGACACGCGCCTCACTGCGGCGGCGCTCGCGCTCTTTGTCGTATCGCTTGCCGCTCAGGGAATCGCTCTTCTTCTCACGCGCGCATATTATGCCGCCGGAAAAACGAAGATCCCGCTTTTTGTGAACGTGGGCGCATCATTGGTCGCGGCGATTGCGGGCGTTGTCGGCGCTTTTTCTCTCCACGCATCAGATGCGGCGCGTTTTTTTGTAGAGGAAGTATTGCGCATTGCTTATGTCCCGGGAAGCGAGGTGGTCATTTTAGCCGGAGCGTATGCGATAGGACAGATTGCCGCAGGCGGTCTGCTGTTCGTTTTTTTCAAACGCGATGTTCCAGGATTTTCGCTTGCCCTCGGAAGATCATTCTTCCAAATCATCGCCGCATCTCTTATTATGGGGATTGTTGCATACTACACTCTCCTTCTCTCCGCGCCCTTTCTTAACACGAATACGTTTCTCGGTATTTTCACACAAGGCGCATGCGCGGGAATCCTCGGAATTTTTGCAGGTATTATAGCGCTTGTTGTCCTTGGAAATAAAGAAGTGCGAGAAGTGGCGAATGCCTTTCACCGCCGCATGCGTCCGGAGACAATCGTGGCTCCGGATCAGGAAGAATTATAAAGTCCGTAAAGTCCATAAAGTTAAAAGTCCGTAAAGTCAGCAAATCGCTCCAATAACTTTCTGACTTTTGGCTAAGTGTGTTATTCTTCCGCAATGGATATTTCTCGCATACGCAATTTTAGCATCATCGCTCATATAGATCACGGCAAGTCTACCCTTGCCGATAGGATGCTTGAACTCACCCATACAGTTGAGACACGCAAGATGAAAGAGCAAGTGTTGGATTCTATGGAATTGGAACGAGAAAGAGGCATTACCATAAAATTACAACCCGTTCGGATGACTTATAACCTACACGCCACACCCTACACCCTCAATTTGATTGACACGCCAGGACATATTGATTTTTCATATGAAGTGTCGCGTGCATTGAAAGCGGTTGAGGGGGCGATCTTGTTGGTGGATGCAACGCAGGGCGTCCAAGCGCAAACGCGCTCCGTACTTCAAATGGCGCGCGAGGCCGGGCTTGTGATCATTCCGGTGCTTTCAAAAGTGGATTCTCCCATCGCGCGCATTGACGATATAAGAGGCGAAATCGTAAGTCTTTTGGGGTGTGTGCCGGAAGATGTTCTTGAAACATCGGGGAAAACCGGACAAGGAGTCGTGGAACTTTTGTCAGAGATTGTGAAGCGCGTGCCGCCGCCAAAGGAAGAATTTGAAGGGACGGAGAGCGCGCGCGCATTTGTGTTTGATTTCTCATATTCCACGCACAAAGGAATAATCGTATATGTGAAAGTGTGGGACGGCACTATACGGAAAGGAGACGCGCTCTCATTTATTCAAGCGAAAGAAAATTGCACCGTGCTTGAGACCGGAGTATTTGCGCCGGAATCGGTAGCAAAAGACGAATTGTCGGCCGGAGAGATCGGCTATATTATTACCGGTCTCAAACGATCTCGCATTGCGGCGGTGGGAGATACGCTCACTCGCACCAGAGAGCCGCTCCCGGCGCTTTCCGGATATAAAAAGCCGCAGCCGGTCGTGTGGGCATCCGTGTATACGGAAAGTCAGGATGATTTTCATATGCTCGCGCAATCGCTCGGACGCTTACAATTGGAAGACCCGGCGTTTTCATTTGAAGAGGAGACATCGGGCATCATGGGACGCGGATTCAGATGCGGTTTCTTAGGGATGCTTCATGCAGAAATCATTACCGAACGTCTGCGCCGCGAATTCAATCTTCCTCTTGTTGTCGCGACCCCGTCTATTACATATCGGATCATTCAAAAAGACGGAACAGAAAGAACAATCTACTCGCCGCCGCTTTTTCCCGATGACGGTACGTATGAAAAAGCGTATGAGCCGTGGGTGCGATTGCGGATTATTCTGCCGCACACATATATAGGATCGGTGATGCGCATCCTCCATGAGCATGAAACAATTGTGGGCGAGACGGAAACATGGGGCGTCGGGCGCATTTCTTTATCTGCGGAAATGCCGCTTCGCGAACTTATGCGGAACTTCTTTGACGAGTTAAAAAGCGCATCGTCAGGGTATGCATCGCTTTCTTATGAGATTATTGACGAGCGGGAAGCCGACGTGACTCGCCTTGATCTTCTCGTTGCGGATGAACCTGTGACCGCATTTACGCGCGTTGTTTCTTCTCTGCGCGTTTCCGAAGAGGCGGAGAAATCGGTAGAGCGTCTTTTCAATGTATTGCCGCGGCAGATGTTCACGGTGAAGATCCAAGGGCGCGCGCTAGGGCGTATTATCTCTTCGCGCACGCTCTCGGCATTTAGGAAAGATGTAACCGCAAAGCTCTATGGCGGCGATGTGACGCGAAAAATGAAACTTCTGGAAAAGCAGAAGAAAGGTAAGAAAAAAATGAAAGCGGGCGGGAAAGTGGACATCCCGCCGGACGTTTTTCTCAAAATGATGAGAAGCGGAGAATAGAGATAGGCGCTAGCCAGAGCAGGATATTTTTCTCCGGCTAAAGCCCAGCGCCTATTGCCTAGAGCCTGTTTCTCACTGCCACAATCCCGGAATATAGAGAATGACCATGCTTATCGCCACCAACACCCCGACGATTGCCCAGATGATTTTTATTGCTTTTTGATGTTTTCGTTCAAACATGCGTCGTAGTGTATAGGAAAATGGCCGGAATGTCACTATAATATCTCTATGCGCGGAAAAAGAATGCATATGTTCTGGTTTGTGGCACGATCAAAGATCGCCCTCGGGTTTCTTATTGTTTTTATCGTGCTTGTCGGCAATGCGACGGTGAATATGTACGGACGGTACATGGAGGCGAAGGCTCGCGCGGACCGCGCGGCGGAAGAATTGGCGCTTCTGGAAGAAAGAAAGACGAGATTAACCGCCGATTTGGAACGACTCGGCACGCCGCGCGGAACGGAGGAAGAGTTACGCAAACGCTTTAACGTTGCGGCGGAGGGAGAAAAAGTAATTGTCATCGTTGATCCGAAAGCGAGCAGGCAGAAAAATGAAGACGTACGCACGGAGAGCGTGTGGCGGAGAATCGTGAATTTTTTTACTTTTGAGCGCTAAGAACCTTAGATTACGAAACTCCTTTCCTTCGCCTGACTTTTGTGAGACAAGAGTATTTTTCACCCTGCACGTATACGGTACTATAATACCGTATACGTGCAGGGTTGGTTTGGGCATCTGACGGGTTTCGTAATTTAAAGTTAAGAACCTATCCCAATAGGAGCGTAGCGGCAGTACCGGTCATTGCGCGACTGCAACGCTTCGTCTTGCTCGCACGATGACCGGCTCGCTTCGCAGACCCTATGGGGATAGGCTCTAAGAAAGCAGATGTGCAAAAAATCCTCCCGCGACATTCAGAAGCGACAAGAAAAATGCAAAGAATGCCGCAAAAAAGCTGCTCGCACGGGCGGTTGCGGCGGATGCCGTTTGCTCCATCGCATCATACGCGGCAACAGACGATGATGTGTGGACGGTTGTCGTTGGGGCTTCGGATGTCGCGCGGTCGTCCCCCGTCTGGTTATTGGTTTCGCGCATCGTTAACTCGTCCGCGTTTGGTGAAGAAAATACCTGCAGATCTTTTTCCGCCAGCGTTTCAATAAATGTCATATCATCAGACGGCGCAAAGAGAGGCGTTGAGGAAGCAATAACATTTTCGGACGATGTGGCGGCCGAAAGAACGGCAGGAAGCGCGGGAGATGCGGTGCCGTTTCCGGACGGTCCCGGGATCGCAGATTTCGGAAACGCGGCGAGCATATCGTTCCATGATTTTCCCTCTGCCGCGGGAATCGCGTATGCGGTAGTCCATACCCGCGTGAAATTGTCCGCGGATATCGGCTCAAACCCGCCATCGGTTTGTTGCACCGAGGCGAGGAAATCCTCGGGGTTCATGCCGGTTGCCGATGTCCATAGCGATTGGTCTTCTCCGAGCGCGCGGATTGCCTGTATTACCCACGCGGTTGTCGGCGCGTTTCCAAACCCGCCGTTTGGTTGCTGTTGCGGCTTGAGGTACGCCTTCGCGCGCAAAAGCGTCTCGGGCACATTCGGTAGTGCGGCAAGTGGCGCAAGCGCTTGTATGCCTGCGGCCGTCAGGTCCACGCTCCCTTCCCATGAGCCGTCAAGACGTTGTTTTGAAAGAATAAATTCCGCCGTCTTTTTAATCAGGTCGTTAGTAGGAGAGTATCCGGCTTTCAAAAGCGGGATAAGCGCGAACATGTCGTCATTGACAAGACCCGCTTCTCCGATTTGTGTTCCGTCGAAATAACTCGCAATGCGCGCTATGTAATCAATTCCCGTGTCTGTGTATGGATTCATACCGAGCGCCATCAAAGCCATCGCGCGGCGTTCGTAGTCGGTCGCGGCGGTAAACGAGGGCGTGTTGGTGCGGAGAAATTTTTTGAGCGCATCAATAGTTTGTGCGGGTGTTTCAGCGCTTGCAAGCGCGATTGCCGCCCAATCGGTTAAAAGCGCATTGCCGAACGAACCGTCAACGTTTTGTTTGTTTGCAAGAAATGCGACTGCGCGCGGAATATCCACGCGCACATGCGTGATACCGCTTCCTCCGCCGCCGCCGCCTGCTGGCGGCGGCGGCACCCCC
>JBBUEZ010000043.1:0-3179 GCA_038056715.1 Patescibacteria group bacterium | reverse complement strand
GGGGGGCCACGACGGCACGCACCGTGAGCGTCGTTCCGGGAAAATAAAAATCCTCCGCGATGCCGAGTATATATTCGCCCGCGGCAAGGGCGCCAAATGTCGCGTGTCCGAGCGTATCCACCGAAGATGTCGCAATAATGAGCGGACTCCACAGATCATCGGGGTTTGTTTGCGTAACGCCGATGGTGTATCCGAGCGCGGGCGCGTATGCGTTCGTACTCGGCGCATACTGTTCTGCCGTTGCGACAACGGATTCTCCGACAGTAATTTCCGGCGCGGAAATTGAAACGCGTCGCGGAGTGCCGAAAAAGAAATAGAGTTCGTCAGCCGACGAAAGTTCATACGAATCGGCGCCCACACCTGGAATGGCGCCATGTACCGCGTATTGCCAGTTGTCGCACGACTGGCTCGCGAGCGTGATACAACGGATATAAAACGCGCCGAATGAGTCGTAATAATCCAACCCAGAGACAGAGAATGCTCCTGATGATGCGTCTGTGTTTGCGAGCGCGGCAAGCGCGCTTTTCGCGGATACATCATGCGGATTTCCCGTGCTGTCGGATAGTGTCGTTGTACCCGTGCCGATGCGCCCGATACCTTGAAAGCCGATTTCCACGCCATTTCTGATTCGCACGATGACCTCGTTGTCGGCAAGTGTTCGTACAAGAAGCGGCGTCGTCGTGCCGTAATAATCAGATTGCAAGCCAACGTTATACGAACCGATGGCGGGAAGAGTCAGGTCTACTAAGCCATTTACTCCGCTCGTTCCCGTCATGATCTCAAGCGGGCTCCACGGGTTGTCAGGATTCGGCTGTGTCGCGCCGACAACGGCGCCCGAAAGTGTCGTCCATGAGTCATTCGTGTAATCGTAGGACTGCGCGGTTGCCGTAACGGGAATTGTGGGCACAGTTTCCGCCGCGGAAAGTATCACGCGCCGCGGTGTGCCGAAATAGAGATATATCGTCTCGCCGCCCGAAAGCGCGTAGTCATCAATGCCGACTGACGGATATGTGCCCGAAACAACATATTGCCAGTTGTCGCACGACTGGCTCGCGAGCGTGATACAACGGATATAAAACGCGCCGAATGAGTCGTAATAATCCAACCCAGAGACAGAGAATGCTCCTGATGATGCGTCTGTGTTTGCGAGCGCGGCAAGCGCGCTTTTCGCGGATACATCATGCGGATTTCCCGTGCTGTCGGATAGTGTCGTTGTACCCGTGCCGATGCGCCCGATACCTTGAAAGCCGATTTCCACGCCATTTCTGATTCGCACGATGACCTCGTTGTCGGCAAGTGTTCGTACAAGAAGCGGCGTCGTCGTGCCGTAATAATCAGATTGCAAGCCAACGTTATACGAACCGATGGCGGGAAGAGTCAGGTCTACTAAGCCATTTACTCCGCTCGTTCCCGTCATGATCTCAAGCGGGCTCCACGGGTTGTCAGGATTCGGCTGTGTCGCGCCGACAACGGCGCCCGAAAGTGTCGTCCATGAGTCATTCGTGTAATCGTAGGACTGCGCGGTTGCCGTAACGGGAATTGTGGGCACAGTTTCCGCCGCGGAAAGTATCACGCGCCGCGGTGTGCCGAAATAGAGATATATCGTCTCGCCGCCCGAAAGTGCGTAGTCATCAATGCCGACTGACGGATATGTGCCCGAAACAACATATTGCCAATTGTAACAGCGCGCGCTCGCGGAGACCGCGGGAATCGCAATGCAGTTTATGAGAAACGAATCAAATGAAGAATAGTACGCAATGTCCGATATATCAAATTCAGTTTGTGCGGCATCCGCGGTTATCAGCGCGCCCAAGACGCTATTTCGTAGCACGGAAATCGCATCGGATGAACCCGTGGGGGTGACGGAAACAGTTTCGGTTGTGCTTGCGGAGAGCGGCACTGTTCCCGACCACACGAGCGTTGCCCCATCGCGAATGTTGAGCGAGACAGTGAGCGCGGGCGTTGCTTCATTTGCATATGCCGCCTGCGCAAACATTAAAATATACGCAAGCGCGATTGTCGCGTGCGACGCGAAGCGAAACAGTCCATATGCATTGTCAGTATCCTTTTTCATCCCGTTAGAGGCAGGAAATCGGAGATTTCCGTGCTTGGTTAATAGTAAAATTGCGACCGATAAACCAAATGACCTGTGTTGGTGTGTTCATAACGTTTTGGCCTCTAACGGGATTCATATTTCCATTCAATCATGTCGTCTGGTGCAAGAATTGTCTGCGAGGCGCCCATGCCCGACTTTTCTCCGTTTATATAGAGAATCCAATAAAAACCGTCCGCGTTTTTCTTTCCGGAAATTTCTTCAACGAACAAACCAAGTCCTAAAAATTCTTTTGAGTTGAATGAAAGCATCCCTGCGTTTTTGAGCGCCTTCATCGCGTCAATGACCGTCATACCCTCGTGCCACGAAGTTTCGTGCGACGATGTGCCGACGGCGAGTGTTACCATTGGTGCATCAGTCGCCACGTTTTCTCTCTCCGCTTGTGGCCGGTCTGGTCCGGTCGTCTCTTTCTGTTTCGGAATATTCTGCGAGACTTGCTCGACGACCGCGGGCGTCTTCGTTACCGCTATTTCCTGCGCAACCGGCGCTCGGTCATCGGAGAGCGCGAAAAAAACAACAGCGCCGACGATGACGAAGATTGCGAAGAAGAGGGAGATATATCGTTTTTTATACATACAAAAAAATCCCTGCCCAAAGCAGAGATGTGAAGATGTGCGCGGGGAACGATACACAAAACACGCGCACACATTTTTCCTGCTCGGGAATAAACATCTTGTTGACGACCGGACTTGTCCCCTCCACAATTTTGGCTTATAGAAGTTTCTACAATTCAAAATTGGGGAGGGACGTTACCGTTGCGGCACAGTGAGGGAATATAACCCTACTTCCACAACAAGATGTATAATGATTATAAATGTCCTTGGCGTGCGTGCAAGGAAGATTACTACTGCAGAATGTTTTTGTATTGAAGTCAAACCGTTTACTATCGGAGGGCTTTCCATTATGATACGCGGAGAGAAAATGAATGTTTGATACGCGGGATTAGTTCAGTGGTAGGATGCGACCTTCCCAAGGTTGAGACACGGGTTCGATTCCCGTATCCCGCACCAAAATGGAACTTAGCGGTTGAGAACCAACCAAGGAGTGGGCGTGCCGTAGGCACGCC
>JBBUEZ010000042.1:0-8948 GCA_038056715.1 Patescibacteria group bacterium | reverse complement strand
TAAGGAAAATTTTTGGTTTTTGCTCCCGCGACCGCAGGGAGCGGACGAGGCGCGCGACATCGAGCGTACGCATTAGTCCAGAGTTTCCACGCGCTCCGCGCGTGCGAGATAGGTTCGAGCAAATGCTATAATGACACCACCAAAAAACAAAAACGCGGCATATGCCGCGTTTTTGTTTTTTGGTGCCGCGGGGGAGATTTGCCTAGCCCGCTGAACACGGTCGGCCAGGGAACTCCCATTCCCTTGCGGGAGCTGCGTTCTGAACACAGTGTGTCTACTCCCGAAACTGTTTGCGAACGTAGCGAGTATTACAGTTTCGTAGATCCCGTTATACAGAGCGCGACATTCATTACTGTGTATTGTGAGCAGAGCGAGACTTGAACTCGCACACCATTGCTGGTACATGGCCCTGAACCATGCGCGTATACCAATTCCGCCATCTGCCCAATAATTTAACAAAAAACGCGCGCAAACAAACGGGATCTCGAAACATATTGTCGCGCTTCGCGCTCTGTATGTTTCGGGACAATTTCACCACCGCGGCAATATGCAGAATATCCGAATGCCCTCGGAGGGAATCGAACATTACATGTTCAGTATCCGTGTTTGGATATTTCGCCTGCCTGCCGGCAGGCAGGTTCGCGCTTCGCACTCCAAAATATCTCAAACAGGCTTCGATTCCTTGCTCCTGTTTGTTATCACAAACAGATGCGCCCATCGGGCATAAATAAATATGCTCCGCTATTTATTTATGCCCTCGGAGGGAATCGAACCCCCATCAGCGGCTTAGAAGTCCGCAGTTTTATCCATTAAACTACGAGGGCGACATTCAACTCACCACCCATAACCTACAACAAAGAACGCCTTTCGTTAAGAGACACTCTTTTTTTGTTCTTGGTTCTTTGGTTATCGGTTTATCGCGATGGGTCAATGAAGGGTGGCTGTTGAAGAAGAAGGTTCTCAAAATTTTTTCTCTTTTCCGCATACTCTGAAAGAACACTCTCCACATCCGTCTTTTTTAATGCACTCGCGCGCGTTGGCGCACCGCCTTGATCAGCGGAGTCGCTCTTGTTCGCCGACACGAAAAAAAGAGATGCGAGAACAAACGCCGCGATAAGAAAAATCGGATATGCAAAGAGAATAATCTTCCAGTGCCGGTACGCGGGAACACCGCCTTCTTTTCGCAAAGATATCTTTCCGCGCAGACTTTCTAAGAGTGATGAAATATGTATATCCATACAATGATAATCACGATTTGATATAACTTTTGAGCGTAAACATGATGGTACCGCTCCACTCTCTTTCTGATACGCTTCCTTTCTCTGCACTTCCGACGGCATTGAGAGATACCCTGATGATCTCTATCGGCGCGGGGTATGTTTCTATGAGCGCGAGAAATCGTGCAACGCTCTCCCATTGACCGCTTATACCCGCTTCTATTCCGAGTCCGTCTTCTTTATCCGCGTCAGCGGAAGTAAGAGTGAGAGACGCCCCAACCTGTCGCGCCGCGCTTTCCACATCGCCCAAAAAACGGACAATATCATCATCCCTGAAGAAAAACGTACGAAGCGCAGTGCGTTCGGCGACGGTCGCCGAAAGAAAATGTTTCGCCGCCTGCGCCTCCTCCACCTTGCGAAAAAGTTCCGTGGCGGTAAGCGGCATTGCGGCGACCTCATTTTTTTGCTTGAGAAACAGATACACAATCCCCCCGTACGCGCCCGAAGCAATAAGGAACGCGACGAAAGAAGCGAGAAGAATGACGCGTGTTTTTTTTTGAATGCCAGAAAGCATATTATTGGGATGCGGCGGGCGCGCCCTGTTCTCTGCCACGCAGCGCAATCGTTATGGTAAATGGAATATTGCGTTCTTTGACGAAGTTGGAAACGGGGATGCCGACGCTGCCAAAACGATATTCCCCTTCAAGCGCCTTCTGAAACGCGCGAAGCGAGGTGCGGGTCTCCGCTTCGCCTCCAAGGGAGATTCCTTCCTCATCTCCTCTTCTCTCGTATATGATGCTCGTTACGCGCAGACCGTCAATGCCGTTCTTTTTGCGAAGCGCGAGCAATATATCGTCAGTCGCGCCGTCTTCGCTCTTGCCTGCCGCAAGCGCCGCAATTTCTTTTTTTGCCGCGGCAAATTCAACAGCGGAAGAGTTATCCTGCATGGCAAGAGATCGTTCCAAAGCGGCGATCTCCGCTTCTCTGGCATTCTTGTGCGAGAAAAGAGAAACATACGCTGGCACGAGGGATACAATACCGACCAGAGAGATGAGCGCGGCGCTAAAAAAAATCACGGAAAAAAGCCGCGCGTGATATTCCATTTTTACCTTTGCTTGTTCAGTGAGCAGGAGAAGGTTCATCCCATTAGAGATAGACCACGATGCGAATCGCAGAAACTACCTTTATTATTTGGCTGGTAAGTATATTTCATCTTTTTATCTATTATACAAAATTATGGTCGTGATCTCTAACGGGATTCATAGATAAAATGTTGGCGTTTGAGCGTCTGAAAGCGCAAGTCCGATAACCGACGTATAGCCGAGCGCTTCGTTCTTCATAATCTCCGGAATATATCTATCAAACGAGTTCACGTTCACCCATGGATTGCCGACCGACACTCGCGTCCGGAGGCTTGATCCAAAATATTCGGGGAGTCCATGGAGATTCGCGCCGCCGCCGCAGAGAATGATGTCGTGTATCTTCGCATCCTTCCCGCCATGTCCGTGCCAATAGAGATAAATTTTATTCACCTCGTCATAGAGCACGGAAAGCGATGACGCAAGCGCTGCAAAAAATTCTCGGTCTGTCCCTCCTTTTGCCATGCGGCGGGTGTTCTTTATTTTCTCCGCCTCGGCGGCCGACACGCTGAAACTTTTTTCTATCGCTTTAGTAAGCATCGCTGACCCGACATCAATAGTTGATGTAAATCGTACAATACCCTTTGAGACGATGGAGATGCCCGTACGCGTTCCGCCGAAATCAAATATGAGATGCGTGTCCCCGTCGCCTTCGGCAACAAGAGCGCGCGCGATCGCGTGTGCTTCTATTTCAAACGCAATAGGAATAATACCGGTGCCGCTAAACATGTCTACGTACCCGCGCAATTCCGATTCGGGAAATACGGAAACAGCGACGGAAATTTTTGCGGGATCTGCCGGCGACGGACCCAGAACGTGGTAATCAAATACTGCGTCATTTGCGGCGATGGGCACATGCTCCTCTATTTGAAACCCAATCGCCCCGCGTATTTCTTCGGGAGAAACATCCGGTACATCCATCGTGGTCAAATATGCGCGCTCCTCGGGAAGCGAAACGCGCACGAATGAAATGTCGTGCTTCGCTCTAAACTCCGTGAGTATGGCCCGAAGATCATCGGGGCGCTTGATACCGCCGGAAACGATTACGCCGGAAGGGATGCTGGCTTCGCCATACCGATCAAGCACGAGTCCGCCCGCCCCTTTCTGAAACTCAAGGAATCGAACGCGCCAATCCGTAATATCAAGCCCGCCCGCCGGCATGCGTAAAAATCGCGGCACGGGGAAAAATGATGCCAGTATGTCGCGCGGTTTTTGTGGAACAATAATCCCTGCCATTTCCTTTATTATAGAACGTGCGGAGAATATATGCGATACTCTCACTCTTCTCTTTTTGGCGCGTGCCTGTTTTTTACCATTTCCGCAACGATAGGAAGAAAAGACACCACAATGATCAAAAGGATAATCGGCAAGAGATAGCGGTCAATACCGGGGATTACCGCGCCAAGAGAGTATCCGAAAAGCGTGACCCCCGCGCCCCACAAGATTCCTCCTATGAGATTATAGCGAAGAAATACGCTATAGCGCATGCTTCCCACTCCCGCAAGAATCGGCGCGAACGTGCGCACGATAGGGATAAAACGCGCGAGTACGATAGTTTTCACGCCATACCGCTCGTAAAAAGAACGTGTGCGCTCCACATGGCGCGTATGGAAAAAGAAAGAATCTTCTCGCGTGAATATCTTCGGTCCCACCTTCGCTCCGAACCAATAGCCGACGGTATCCCCTAAGACTGCGGCGCTTATGATAAGCGGCACGAGCACCCACACATTGAGAAATCCTTGCGAGGCAAGCAATCCGGCAGTAAACAGCAGGCTGTCTCCCGGAAAAAAGAAACCGAAAAAAAGTCCCGATTCAGCAAACACGATCGCAAAGAGACCGAGATACCCGAGCGCTTGTATGAGAGCGATGAGATCAATGTGCAAAAATTCTGACATATACTATGGAGAATTATTTTACTTTTGTTCCGGGCGGAACATTTTTCTGCGATGGTTCAAGCGTGTGCACAAAATCGTCTCCCACGACATAGAGAATCATGCCTTCGCTCATAACTCCGCGCATCGCGCGCGGTTTTAAATTTGCGACAACCGGCACTTCGCGCCCGATTAAAACCGCGGGGTCTGGAAAGTGCGCCCGGATGCCTGAAACAATAGTGCGCTCGCGCTCTTCCCCTAAATCAACGGAAAGAACGAGCAATTTGTCCGCCCCTTCCATGACTTTTGCGTCTGTGATTTTCCCGATACGGATGTCCAGTTTCGTTACGTCGTCTATCGCAATCTCACTCGTTATCTTTTCTTCCGTCATTTTTTTATACTTGCGCTTATCAATAAAACTCTGAAGAATGACCGCGGCGGCGGCGGCGTCTAAGTTTTTTTCTCTCCCTTGAATACGCGCGGCCTGTCGGGACGTGAAATATTCCGGTTCATACTGTATCGGGATCGGGAGGTGCGCTTGTAAGGTATCAACTAATTTTTCAATATCTTTTGCGACGGGATTCGGATTGCCGGCAAGATCATGTGATTCACCGACGATAATCCCCGACGCTCCGCGCTCGCGCGCAAACACCGCGACCTCTTCTGCGAGGTTCTTCGTCGTTTCCCACACATCATGCGGAAACGCGAGCGTCTCCGATTCGTCGGACACCGCGATCCCCGTTCGCTTTGTTCCGTAATCAATGCCGATTAACATGCGTGTATGATAGCACAGGGAAAATTCCAACACACACAAGGAGAGGCAATCGGCGAGACAAGAATTATGAATGTAGATACTCTTTGATTGCGGAGGCGATTGTTTCCATGCGCTCGCGAAACTTTATTTCGTCCGGCTCAAGGAGTGTGAGGCGAAAACCGTGGAGATGTGAATTGAAACCGGAGAGCGGTACGACGCACACTCCCGTTCCCGCCATCAAATAGTAGACGAAGCGTTTGTCGGGCGAGACATTTCTCACTATCTCCTCTACATACGCCCGCGCCGCCATGTTCTCCATCTCAAGCGTTTGTCCGTTCCCGAGTGTCCCTTCCTCAAACACCACCGACATATAGAACGCGCCTTCCGGTTTTGGCGCGATGATACCCGGTACGGAGCGAAAAATTTCGTACGCGGTTTCCGCGCTCTCTTTTCCATGCTCCTTATACCGCGCATCCCCCATGATTTTTGGGAGCGCTTTTTGCGGGAGCGTCGTCGCGCACACTTCCAACTGTTTTGCGTCCAAAAGCGTTTTGATGTAGCGCGCAAACATCGGGTCGCGTTTTTTATTGTATACCTCTATCCATCCGCAACGCGCGCCCGGCCACGGCACTTCTTTGGAAAGTCCGCGCATCACGATTGCGGGTACGTCGGTTCCAATCACTTCAAAAAGCGGGACCATGCGCTCGGCGCCATAATGGATATTCGCGTATATTTCATCGGAAATAAGAAAAAGGTCGTACTCGCGCGCGATGTCGGCGATTTCTTCCAGCACGCGCCGCGGATACACCATCCCCGTCGGATTGTCGGGATTGATAATGAGAATCCCCGCAACGGCGGGATTATATTTCACCTTATTGCGAATATCCTCCAAATCGGGAAGCCAGTTGCGCTTCGGATTCAAATTATAGGTGATGTAGTGCGCGTCCGCATGCGCGGCTTCGGCCGAAGAGTGTGTCGGGTATGCGGGGTTTGGTCCGATCACGCGCGCCGCGTGATTGAGATACGTGTACACAATGGAAATGGCATCCCCCAATCCGTTGAAAAAAAGAATATCTTCCGGATCAAGCGCGACGCCCGATTCGCGCCG
The DNA here is from genome assembly GCA_038056715.1 of Patescibacteria group bacterium. Taxonomy (GTDB): domain Bacteria; phylum Patescibacteriota; class Minisyncoccia; order Phycocordibacterales; family JBBUEZ01; genus JBBUEZ01. The sequence continues at coordinate 2,859 of JBBUEZ010000042.1, read as the reverse complement.
CCGCATGCCTGAAATAAATTCGCGTGCTTCCAAAAGCCCTTTTGTCGGCGAATACGCGAACGCGCTGTCGTCTCGTATAGTCTCTTGGATAATTTCTTTGATCCAGAGAGGTACGCCCCCGCCCTTCTCCACAGGGTCGCCGATATTTTCCCACGCAATAGACACGCCTCGCTTTTCAAACTCCTTTGCAACCGCAACAATCTCGCGTATTTCATACGAGAGTTCGTCCGCACCCGGATGGAGAATATTTGTTCGCATAAAGAATACAATACAAGAAAACATCCGGAAATCAAAGCGGCGGCGCGCGTGTTGATTTTTCACGTTTTTTTGTTAGGATGTATTTATGGGGGCGATATTTGCAGACGAAAAAGCATTCTTCATCATTCTCGCGATACTGTTTTTGTGGATACTGCCGTGGAAAGGGTACGCACTTTGGCTTTCCGCGCGAAACGGGCACACGAAATGGTTCGTCGCGCTTCTTATCTTAAACACGCTCGCAATTTTGGATATCATCTACATTTTCGCGGTTGACCGCAAGGTTGCACAGTCCGCGAAAGTCAATCTTTCACAATAAAAATTAACTATTCCGAGCAAAGCGGAGAGGTGGCTGAGTTGGTCGAAGGCGACAGTCTTGAAAACTGTAGTCCCTTCACGGGGACCGTGGGTTCGAATCCCACCCTCTCCGCTTTGCTCGGAATAATGCGCATATCGGTTTAGGACTGGGGGGTGTTCCAAGTCCCTCCATCCATTGTGATGTTGTGGTAATGGCAAAATTTGCGAAAGCCCTCGGCTTTTCTATGGAAGATGTGTTGAAATAAAAAATTATGGAAAAACATTATTCTGAAATATCTTCAACTTGGCGAAACTTTGAACAAATTTCTTCTGAATTGGAATTAAGTAACGAAGATATCAAAGAGAAACTTATCCTTGATCTCGGAATTGGTGGGGCTGGTTTTGCAGAGGGAATCAAAAAGCATCAGGAACTTTCGTTTCGTGTTGTTTCTCTTGATCCAAATTATAATTTAAAAACCTTGACCGAGGAGAATGGAGATTTAATGAAAGACGCGATCAAAGAGATTAAAGAACAAAAACTTGAAGCAGTCGCGGGGTTATCGGAAAGTTTACCATTTAAGGATGAAGCGTTTGATTTAGTTATCTCAAATCATGCTGTGCCTTGGCACATTGCAGAAGACACAGAAAAGGTTGTAAGAAGTATCGTGGAGATCATCAGGGTTCTAAAGCCTGGTGGAGAGGCAAGGTTGCACCCCGTCGAGGAGAAAACCGCACAAGTTATTGAAAGTGCCATAAACGAAAATTGCTCAATCGAAAGTAGAAAAGGAATCATTATAATTCGAAAGAATTTGCCACCAAAGAAAAACTAAAAATCGTCCCCCAGTAGTAGAACGTTTCGCGTTCACTACGGGGCATGCTTTCCGCTCCGGTCCACGCATTCACTCAAAAGTTTCGGTCGGGCAGGCAAAGCGAGGCGGGCGGGAAGTGTGGGGGGAATTCCGCCCGCCGACCTGCCCGCCGAAGTTTCAACGCAGGCGGGGCCCAGCCAGTTCCGTTCGGATATTTTCAAACAGACACCGCCAGTTAGGAAATAAGATTTGCCCGCAGAGACATATTTTCATATACTATTAGCATGAAATACAAGAAAGGGGCTGGTTTTACGATTTTGGAATTATTGGTCGTTGTCGCTATCATCGCGATACTTTCTGCGGTTACCTTGGTGCTGATTTCCGCCACAAAAGAAAGAAGTCGCGATGCGAAGCGCATGTCTGAACTCCGACAATTGCAAACCGCGCTTAATATTTATACGGCGCAGGTCGGACGTTTCCCGATAGCCCCTTCCGCAACCCCTCTTTCGGGAACGGATCCTGTGTCAGAGGCGCTTATTGACCAGGATGCGATCGTGGCTGGTCCGATTGACCCGCTGTACCCCACATACGCATATACATACCAGACGGATGCTGCCGGTACTTCGTTTAGTATTTCTTTTTGTCTAGAAACAGATACCATACAGGGGTATACTAAGGGGTGCGGCAATATCATCACTCCGTAATATATGAACGAAGATACTATCACATGGTCTGCGCTTGAGTACGAAGAAAGGCAGCGAAGCGTAGACTGGTATTGGGCAGTCGGAATCATCGCGCTTGTGATTGCGGTTGTTGCGATTATCTATCGGAATTATTTACTCGCGCTTCTCGTTATTGTCGGCGTATTTGCGCTTCTTCTCTACGCCGCCCGAAAACCGAGAATGGTTTTATTTGAGTTAGCGCCGAGCGGTATTCGCATCAATAACGTTTTATACCCGTATGCGGCTCTTCGTTCGTTTTGGATTCATCACCACCGAGGGGAACGCCGCGGCAGAATTGTTATCATGTCCGAAAAAACATTCATGCCGTATATTATAATTCCTCTTCCAGACAGCCCTCGCGCCGATGATATGCACCGATTTCTTGCGGAGCGCCTCAAAGAGGAAGAGCATCCCGATAGTCTTTCTGAAGTCTTATTGGAGCGGTTGGGTTTTTAAAAAAGAGGACGCATATGCGTCCTCTTTTTTTGATGCCCTCGTGAGGACCGCGAGTACGCTTATCGATCCTTACAGGACCAGTACAGGTTTCCCATTTTCCGAACAATTCAGTTGAGAAAATATGGGAGAACCTTTTCGATTCCTCACGCACGCAAAGCAGTTTGCGTGCTACTCGGCTATTATCGTTTTACTCAAATGCTGTATTACTCTGCTTTGCTCGAACCTATTTTGAACAAGACTCTGACTAATCGCACGCCCCGCGTGTGTGGTGGCTCTGTACTGCATTGTACGCTCCGATTGCGTGGTGAAGCGAACCATGC
>JBBUEZ010000041.1:0-9729 GCA_038056715.1 Patescibacteria group bacterium | reverse complement strand
GTTATCCTTTGTAACCCCAATTTTCTTTTTCTGTAACCTCATAAGGGTAACTATACAGAAGATTGACAGAGAACACGCGAGCACTATAATGATGGCACTTGTTTATTAGAAATGCGCTATCTTAGAGGTATGCGCTTATTATGATGTTTTGTTATGAGCACTAAAAAATCAACGCTTCGTCCTCTTGGGGATCGGGTTGTCGTAAAACCGATCACTGAAGAGGTGGCGAAAACAAAGTCTGGCATTATCATTCCCGAAACGGTGAGTAAGGAAAAACCGGAGCAGGGGAAGGTGATTGCCGCCGGGCCGGGACGCACGACAGATCAGGGCGTACGTGTGCCTATGGGAGTCAAGAAGGGAGACACGATTCTTTTTTCCAAATATGCTCCCGATGAAGTGAAAATTGACGGTGAGGAATATTTTATTATTTCAGAGTCAAGTATTCTTGCGGTGATAGAGTAGCAATAGGAATTTTCAATTTACCAATTATCAATTTTCAGTCAATTCACAATTTTCAAATAAACAGTGAGTAATTCAAGTATTGGAAATTCATTGTACGTTGATTATTGAGAATTGATTATTTATTCAGAAACTATGTCCAAAATCATCAAATACAATCGCGATGCGCGCGAGGCATTACAAAACGGCATTAATAAAGTGGCTGATGCCGTACGCATTACCATCGGTCCGCGCGGAAGAAATGTCGTGTTGGAAAAAAGTTATGGAAGCCCGATGATTACAAACGACGGCGTAACAATCGCAAAAGAGATTTCTCTCGCCGATAAGTTTGAGAATATGGGCGCGGAGATCGTGAAAGAAGTTGCGACGAAAACGAATGATACGGCGGGCGACGGTACGACGACCGCGGTTATCTTGACCCAGGCGATCGTGAACGAAGGGATGAAGCAGGTAACATTAGGCATCAATGCAATGGGAATCCGGCTCGGCATTGAGGCGGCGGCGAAGGAGGCAGTCGCGGCATTAAAGAAAATCGCAAAGCCGATCAAAGAGAAAGATGAGATTAAACAAGTCGCGACCATTTCCGCGGAATCTGCGGAGATTGGCGCGATCATTGCCGATACAATCAACAAAGTTGGAAAGGATGGCGTAGTGACGGTTGAGGAATCGCAATCATTCGGCATTGAATCGGAGGTCGTGGAGGGAATGCAGTTTGATAAGGGATACGTGTCGCCGTATATGATTACCAATGCCGAGCGTATGGAGGCGGAATATCGCGACCCGCTTATTCTCATTACCGACAAAAAAATCTCTTCCGTTCATGATGTGCTTCCGCTTTTGGAAAAACTGGCGCAGAGCGGTAAAAAAGAACTCGTTATTATTGCGGACGATGTGGACGGTGAGGCGCTCACGACATTTGTGGTGAATAAATTACGCGGGGCATTTTCCGTTCTTGCGGTGAAAGCGCCGGGCTATGGCGACAAGAAAAAAGAGATCTTGCAGGACATTGCAATTTTGACAGGCGGCACGCTTATTTCGGAAGATGTCGGCGTGAAATTGGAGAGCGCGGATATGTCAAAATTGGGACGCGCGGCGAAAGTGATTTCGACGAAGGACAAAACGGTGATTGTCGGCGGCAAAGGAAAAAAATCTGCGATAGAGGACCGCGTGACGCAATTGAAGAAAGCGCTTGAAAAAGCGGAGAAATACAGCAGGGACGCTTTAAGCGAGCGGATTGCGAAACTCGCCGGCGGCGTTGCGGTGATTAAGGTTGGCGCGGCGACGGAGACGGAAATGAAATATCTGAAATTAAAGATTGAAGACGCGGTGAACGCAACAAAGGCGGCCATTGAAGAAGGAATCGTGCCGGGCGGCGGAACCGCGCTTGTGAAAGCGGCGGCGGCGGTGCGCGCGAATAAACCGAAACACGCGATGGAAAGTTTCAAAAAAGAGTTTGAGGTTGGCGTGGAAATTCTTTTAAAAGCGCTTGAAGCGCCAATCAGACAGATTGTTGAGAACGCAGGCAAAGATGATGCGGCGGTGGTCATTGAGCATATTAGGAAGAGCAAAGGTCCTGCGGGATACGATGCGCTCAAAGATGCGATGACGGACGACATGATTGCGGCGGGGATTGTTGACCCGGTGAAGGTAACGCGAAGCGGCGTTGAGCATGCGTCATCCGCGGCGGCGATATTACTTACGACGGAAGTTGCGGTAGCAGAAGAGCCGAAGGAGGAAAAAGGAGGTGCGCCAGGAGGGATGGGGATGGGTGATTACTAGGTGGGCTAGAACAATTCCTTTGGAATTGTTCGCCCGAACATTTTGTAGACAAAATGTTTTAGGGAATGGATTATTAAAATAGGCATCAAACGCCAGGCGTTTCCATGTAGTTTATGGTAACAATTTCAACGGCCCATAACAGGACATTGTATTGAGGATATTGTGGTGTTATACTGCACACATGGGAAAATCTGGCGATAAGAAAAGAACGTATTCGGGAGATGAGGTAAAACAATATCTCGGTGTTTTGTCTGAGGATTTTCAGGGGCGTGTTTCTGCTATCGGAGAACAGTTCTCCGGTTTGCACAAAAAAATTGATTCACACACGAAAATGATTGGTGATATTGCGGTGCGAATGACAGGAATGGAATCTCGTTTAAGTGCCGTTGAATTGAATACCGCAATCACGAAGGAAGATGTTGAGTTTATCAAATCGCACCTGAAACAAAAAGTTGACCAAGAAGAATTTTCTGCGCTTGTTCGTCGCGTATCGCTCCTTGAGCGCAAATCATTTGGCACAAAACGTTAACAAAGATTATCAACTTATTACTTATTATGACCACCACATATATTATCCTCGCAGTCCTCGCCGTTCTTATCTTGTGGGTTATCTTTGCCTACAACTCCTTTATTCGTCTGGTGACGCGCGCAAAAGAAGCGTGGGCGGATATTGATGTGCAGTTGAAACGCCGATACGACCTCATTCCCAATCTCGTGGAAACGGTGAGGGGGTATGCCAAGCACGAAACTTCCGCGTTTGAAAATGTGACAAAGGCGCGCGCCGCCGCGATGGGGGCAGGGAGCGTCGCCGAACACGGCAAAGCGGAGAACATGCTCACGGGCGCGCTGAAATCCATATTTGCCATTGCCGAAGCGTATCCGGACTTGAAAGCGAATACGAATTTCTTGGAACTCCAGCGCGAACTCTCCGACACGGAGAACAAGATTCAGGCCGCGCGCCGCTTCTACAACGGTAACGTGCGCGACTTGAACATCAACATTGACTCATTCCCGTCAAATATTATCGCGGGCGCGTTCAAATTCGCCAAAATGGAATTCTTTGAATTGGGAGAAGGCGAAGAAGCGGCGAAAAATCCGGTAAAAGTGAGTTTCTAACCGTTCGTTTCGTATGATCGAACAAGAAAAGAGCAATATAAAAATTGTGCGTGATACAATCTCGCTTGCGGATGTCCGTGAGACGGCACAGCATTGGTATACAACAATGGTGAAAGGCGCTGTGGACGTGAAGCGGAATATAATCGCGCTCGGTGGAGAATGGCATATGGATGCGAATGTCGTGCTTCTCGCCGATGGGTCGGCGCAGGAAGATGTGTGGGGTTTTAACATATATCCCGACGAGCGCGGAGACGCGGCGCTTGAATACGTGTCGCTTATCAATGTCCGCCCTACGCAGGGGAATCGTAGTATGGAGATTGGAGATAAGACGTTGCGCGAAGCAATAAAGGAGATTGTGAAAACGCTCATCCCCGATATCGGTCTATGAAGTATATGAATGACAGAAATGCGCAATTTTATTTCGGAAACCTTGGAGCGGATGTGATGCGATGCGTGCTCGCGGCACAAGCGGGAGACGAAAAAAAGTATGATGATTCGCTCGCGCGTGCGCAAAAGACGCTTGCGCATTTGCGAACGACGCAGAGGCCGGAAGCATATGAAGAAGGACTCCTCCTTTTGCGCGCTCTTTTTTACGCGCGCAATGACGGGATGTTGGATGTATTTTCGCAAAGGTTAAACAATATGATTACAACGGTCGCGAGTTTCGCGCGCTAAAGAATTATGGCAACGCTCTACACTCACAAAGATGCGAATATCAGGAAGACATGGTTTTTGATGACCATGTTTTTTATCGTCGTGATAGCGATAGGGTGGTTTTTTTCTTACGCGCTTGAGACACCAGTGATTTTATATGCCGCGGTGGTATTTTCTATTGTGATAAATGTTGGCGCATATTGGTATTCGGACAAGTTAGTGCTTAAAATGTCGGGGGCGCATGAGGCGGATTCTGTGCAGTTTTTGGAATTACATAGGGCTGTTGAAAATCTTGCTATTACGGCAGGGCTTCCGAAACCGCGTGTGTTTATTATTTCGGATCAATCGCCGAATGCGTTTGCGACGGGGCGCGATGCCGAGCATGCGGTCGTTGCGGTGACAACCGGGCTTCTGGAGATTTTGGATAAGACAGAACTTGAAGGAGTTATCGCGCACGAACTTTCGCATATCGGTAATCGCGACATGCTCGTTTCCACCGTTGTTGTTGTACTCGTTGGGTTTGTCGCGCTCCTCTCTGACTTCTTCTTGCGGAGCACGATGTGGGGAGGCGGAAGGGACCGTGATAATCGCGCAGCCGCGATTCTTATGATTGTGGGAGTAGTGCTCGCGATTTTAGCGCCAATTATCGCTCAGTTGATTCACCTCGCCATTTCCCGCAAGCGCGAATTTTTGGCGGACGCGTCCGGCGCACTCCTCACGCGCTATCCCGAAGGCCTTGCCTCTGCGCTGGAAAAGATTTCCCGCGCGGGCATTCCCATGCGCCGCGCGAATAACGCCACCGCGCATCTTTTTATTGCGAATCCGTTTGCCGGGAAAAACGGTTTAAGCAAATTGTTTCTCACGCATCCCCCGATGGGAGAGCGAATCGCCGCACTTATGAACAAATGACTTTTTACTTGCCCCGTAGCCACCGCGCTAGCCCGCGAATGATACGTGGGCGAGACACGGTGTGGTATGGGGTGACCCACCCGCCGATGGAAGAGCGCGTCAAAGCGTTGCGTTCATAGATATTTCATATCAAGGATCGTCCTTAGCAAAGACTTGCTCCAACGCCTGATATTTTTACTGATGGATTGTTAAGATAAAAGTATGAAAAAGAAAATAAAAGTCGGGATCATCTTTGGTGGGAAATCAGCAGAGCACGAAGTTTCTTTGCAATCCGCCAAAAATGTCATAGAGGCAATCGATAAAGATAAATATGACCCTGTTCTTATCGGCGTAGATAAAAAAGGAAATGGCTTTTGGCGGATATCTCAAAATTTCTTCTAAACAGCGAAAATTCAAAGTTAATTAAACTCAATAACGAAACGAGTCAGAGTGTTGCTCTTGTTCCACAAAGCGAAGGAAGAATAGCAAACCTTGATACTCACGAATCAGATAAATCTATCGATGTAGTTTTTCCGATACTGCATGGTCCGTTTGGCGAGGACGGAACGATGCAAGGGTTGCTGAAACTTGCCAACATTCCTTTTGTTGGAGCAAGTGTTTTGGGTTCTGCGGTTGGAATGGATAAGGATGTAATGAAGCGTTTACTTCGAGATGCAGAAATACCAATAGGAAACTTTTTGACGTTTAAAGAAAAAGACATTCCGACTTATGAAGATGTTGTCAAAAATTTAGGATTGCCGTTTTTTGTAAAACCCGCAAATATGGGTTCTTCGGTCGGGGTGAGTAAAGTAAGCGAGGAAAAAGATTTTGATAAGGCAGTTCGAGAAGCATTTAAGTACGACAGGAAAATTCTCATTGAAGAAAACATCAAAGGACGAGAAATCGAGTGTTCCGTTCTCGGAAATGACGATCCGATTGCTTCTGTACCCGGAGAGGTCATTTCCAATCACGACTTTTATTCTTACGAGGCAAAATATATAGACGAGCATGGCGCGGCGCTTGAAATTCCTGCAAAGTTGCCAAACGATATTGTGAAAAAGGTTCAGGAGCTCGCGGTCAAAACTTTCAAAACCTTATCTTGTGAGGGGTTGGGTCGTGTTGATTTCTTTCTCAAAGAAAATGGCGATGTTCTAGTCAACGAAATCAACACTATTCCTGGATTTGCCTCAATCAGTATGTATCCGAAATTGTGGGAAGCAAGTGGAATTTCATATACCGAACTTATTGATCGGCTAATTCAACTGGCTTTAGAAAGATTTGAGAAAGAACAAAAACTCAAAACTTCCTACGACACGGAACGAATTTTATGAAAATGGAAGTTGTATTGAGGACCACTCCTAATAACAATTGGTCGTAATTTTAGGTTTTTCTGCTATACTCGAACACATCTAACGGAAGAATAATGAAACATGTATTTTAACTCGGAGGGAAAATTTGTCCGCACGGATATCTGGAGAGAAGGGAAGTGGCTTGATACGTGGAGTATTGTGCACCTTCTTTCCGGAATCACAATAGGTTTTTTCCCGAGATATCTCGGGCTTGATACGTTCTCGGCATATGTTATTGTATTCCTGCTCTTGGTGTCGTATGAGATGTTTGAGGCGCTTGCGAAGATTGAAGAGACTCCACAGAATCGCTTTATGGACGTGGTGGTCGGCATGGCGAGTTTTATTTCCGTATATCATCTGCATCCGCTTTTGTCAGACACCGCGAGTGTTATGCTGTTTGGCATATTTTTTATAGCCACATCAATGCTTGGCGCGATTGGGTGGTACTTCTCGCGCAAGGCGGCAGAGTTTGAGACAAAACTGCGCACGGAGATTGCGCATGGGCGTGAGAAATTTAAAGAAGGGCGCGGGAAAATCACACAGCGTTTGCGTGAAGGGCGTGCGCGCCGCCGCCTCAAGCGGATGAAGCACCGCGCTTTGCGCGAGGATGGCGCATTGTAAAAGATGAGTAAGGGGATGTCGCCCTGGTGTTTATTGATTATAAACTGAAATTCCTACATATGGCGGAGGAGTGGCTGAGCGGTTTAAGGCGCATCCCCCGCACCAATTTGAAAAAGAATGAGTAAAGTATTAGTATGCGTGATGTTGCTCTCAATTTTTTAGTATCAACAAAATGAAATTGGTGCGGGATAAACTTGGAAATCCTGTCCCTCACCAGTGCGGAGACGTCGCATAGCGGTCCCTGCCTGCCGGCAGGCAGGTAGTGCGCAAAGATTGTTCCCGATTTACACAAGAGCGAAGTGATTGTATTGTAAATCGCAATTCCTACATATGGCGGAGGCGTCGCATAGCGGTCTAGTGCGCCACCTTGGAAAGGTGGTGTGGAGCAATCCACCGAGAGTTCGAATCTCTCCGCCTCCGCCATGTGTGGGAGAAAGGCGGTGTTTGTTGGACAAAGTTCGAATGTATTTTGAATTGAACCCTGATGCAGAATGATGCGCGCCTCGGACACGCTCGCGGACTCGCGCGGGCAAACCAAAAAATTTCCTTGCATTTTTCTCGCGTCTCCTCCCCCCACCCCTCCACCGCGAAGCGGAAAAAGAAATGGAAAGGAAATTTTTGGTTTTGCTTCGCCGTCACCAGTTACATTATATCATACCATTGTGATATACTATACTGACGCGATATACTGTGGATAATGCAAAGCGAATCCACAAAATTAGGACTGAACCTGAAAAGGATCAGAACCAAGAAAGGCATATCGCAAGGTGATATTGCGCGTGAACTGGAAGTAAGCCGTGGTTTCATCAGTACGATAGAAAACGGCAAAACGAATCCAACACTTGCGACAATTGCAAAATTGGCGAAAGCGGTCGGTGTTTCGGTTAATGAACTGTTAAAATAAATATGAAAGCAACCCTTTACAACGTTATTTCTGCTGATGGATATATTATGACCAAAGATGGTGATGGGAGTTTTATTCCCGACTCACTTTGGCCTACCGTGCTTGCTGTTTTTGAGCAATATCCAATCTTTCTTATGGGAAGAAAGACATATGACGCTTTTCAAAATTACGGAGAAGCTCTTTTAGGGCCGTTTGAGAAATTACGCCTACGAAAAATTGTTGCCAGCCGAGATAAAAGTTTTCACCCAAAACTTGGATACGAAGTTATAGAAAACCCCGAAGATTTCATTCGCCAAAATCAAGGCGTTCTTGTTTCGAGTGGTTCGATATTTAATAATTACCTTTTCCAGAATAGTTTAATAGATATTATTATTTTGCATAGACTCTCAGATTTCCTCGGAGAAGGAATCAAACCTTTTGAGGACCGTTTTTTGAATGATTTTACTCTTGTCTCTGAAAAACAAGTAGATGGTGCCAAAGAGTTATTTTATAAAGTCTCAAAATAATATTGAAATAAAAATTTTATGATTGAAAACAGCATCGTTTATCGAGATTTCAAAGGAAAATACGAATATCTACCACTCTCAAAATCGACGGGGGCAGAGATTTGGGATAAAAACGGAAAACGATACATTGATTTCACTTCGGGCTGGAATGTGACCAACTTAGGGTGGAACAACAAAGAGATAACCGAGGCACTTATCGCGCAAGCGAACAAGAACGTACAAGGGTTACTTTGGGGTTCTGATCCAATTCAGGAAGAATATGCTGCGGCGCTTATTGCTGCTCTTCCGAAAGGACTTAATGCGTGCGCAAAAGCGACAGGAGGAACGGAAGCCATAGAAATGTCGATAAAAATTGCTCGCGCGTATACCAACAGGAAAAAGATAATCGGTTTTGATGGGCTATATCATGGACAACTCTTTGCTTCACTAGCTCTTGGTGCCCCCGGCCACGCACGAGAAAAATTGACTCCACTTGTACCAGAAATTACCCCTATCGCTTTTCCGCACGAGGATATAGGCGAAAAGGGCTTTGAAAAATTTGTCAGCGAATTTGAAGCGTTACTTTCTAAAAAAGATGTCGCGGCAGTTGTCACAGAACCTGGAATTATCACTGGCTGGGGTTCTACGCTTTTAGCGTATTCGGGTTTTCTTACCAAAATCCGCGAACTCTCGGAAAAATACGGCACGCTCTTGATTGTGGATGAAGTTGGGACTGGTTTTTCGAGAACAGGAAAACTTTTTGGCATTGAACACGAGAGGGTCGTGCCGGACATGGTTGTGTTTGCAAAAGGTATTTCCAATGGCGCGGCTGCAATTGGTACGGTAGTGGGAAGGTCGGAGATTTTTGAACCGGCATTTACTGACGCAGTACTAATTTCCACGTTTGGTTGGACGCCCGTAGCGTGCGCCGCAGCTTTGAAAACTCTCCAAATACACCTTCGCGATAAAACATGGGAGATTGCGGAAAGTAAGGGTAGATATATCACTGAAAAATTATCGCAATACATCGGGGATAAACTCGTAAGTATTCGCGGCAAGGGAATGGAAATTGGTTTGCGTTGCAAGGACGCGGAAACAGCCGGGAAAATACAAAAAGCAGCGTTCGCCGATGGACTGCATATCGTGGTTGGTAGCGCCTACAATATCCAACTGATGCCACCTATTACTATTTCGCAAGAATTGCTAGATGAAGGATTGGCAATTCTCATAAAACATCTGAAGTAAGGGAGCCATCCCCGCCGTTTTATAATGTTCCTCAAAACGGCGGGGATGATGTGTGCGCACGGGAGGGAGGGGCAAGTACATATAGATTTTGTGCTTCGCCATTCCTTAAAAAAGAATTTTGTATGGCGAGGCTCCACTGATGAGTTGGCACTTCTGCTGTCGAAGGCACAGAGTTTAGAGTTACCACTAAACGCGGATACGGGTGCGCCTCGGTCGCCGTGAGGACGGA
>JBBUEZ010000040.1:0-8401 GCA_038056715.1 Patescibacteria group bacterium | reverse complement strand
AAAATCCATAATGTTGAAAGTGGGCAAATCGAAAAAACACTTTCGGAGATGGTGTGTGAATAGAAATTGCCGGTACCCGCGTATTCGGCGATTAAACAAGGCGGCGAGCCGCTGTATAAAAAGGCGCGCCGCGGCGAGAAGGTGGAAACTCCGGTCAGAAAAATGATGGTTACAGCGGTGCGGGATATTAGTGTCGCGCGAAACGATATAGATATCCGCGTGCGCGCGACATTTGATGTTGAAAGCGGCACATACATTCGCTCGCTTGCCGAAGAACTGGGTCGTCGGCTTGGCCTGCCGGCAACCCTCTCCGCGCTTCGTCGTACCAAAATAGGAGAGTATGATATAAAAGATGCCGAAACCATAGAGACATCCACCCCACACCACCTTCGCGATAGACGATAGTCCCACCCTCACGCCACAAACCTTTATACCCCCCCTAATTCGCGCGAATAGTAGAATAAGGGGGAATAAGGTAGAATAGAAACAATTATTAAGTGATCATATTTATGAAGATCGGGGTTTATACATATATGCGTGACATTGAAAGGATACTCAAAGCATTGGCAAATCAACGCCGTCTCGCGATTATAAAATATATAAAGAACGAGAAAGAAGCGACGGTGGGGGATATTGCCAACAAGATCAAATTATCCTTCAAAGCAACGTCAAAACATCTCATGGTTCTTTATGGAGCGGATGTTGTTGAGAAAGAACAGAGAGGTTTGCAAATGTTCTACAAACTTTCTTCTCGTCCTCATCCGCTCGCAAAATACATATCTAATTCGCTCGAATAGGGGGTATATAATGACGGTGCACGGGTCACGCCTGCATAAATATAATAGTGTAATCATATGACGATAGATGTTGACCGAGTAGAAGAGAATGAAACTCAATTTGTGTTTGAGATTTTGTTGGACGAGAATGACCGTGTTCCGCCGTTTACCGTAACGGTTGATAAGTCGTATTATGAACATCTTACCGGCGGTTCTGTTTCTCCCGAGATGTTAGTGGAAAAGTCCTTCGTGTTTTTAGTGGAACGTGAGCCAAGGGAGGCGATCTTGCGCGAGTTCAATTTGACGTACATCGCTCGCTATTTTCCGGAATATGAAACCGAGATCAAGAAATATTTTGCTGGATAGGACATTTTTTGAGCGGGATGCGAAGGTGGTGGCGAGAGAATTGCTGGGGAAGTTTTTAGTGCGCCGCCACTATTCTCTTATTCGTACGAATAAGAGAATAGTGAGATGGGGGAAAGATATCGCGGTGATGATTACGGAAACAGAAGCGTATGACGGGCCGCACGACAAGGCAAGTCATGCGTATCACCCTACCGCATCTCGTGCGCGGGCAAGCGGGCGCACGAAAAGAAACGAGCCGATGTTTGGGGAGGCGGGGGTGTGGTATGTGTATCTCTGCTATGGCGTGCACGAAATGTTGAATATCGTGACGTGACCGAAAGAATATCCTGCGGCGGTGCTCATTCGTAGCGTTCATCAACAGGGAGTCTGTTTAAATGGACCGGGGAAGGTAACGAAAGTACTCAAGATAGGGCGCGCGCTCAATAATAAAAAAGCCACGCGGGAGAGCGGGCTTTGGATAGAAGATAGGGGAGTGAAGGTAGCGCCGCGCGACATCGGTCGCGCGGCACGCATCGGTGTTTCGTACGCCGGCCCCGTGTGGAGTAAAAAGCGATACAGATTTTGTATTACAAACACTAAAGTGAGATAGCCCGGATCTTACACCACTGTGCTATACTTGGGAAAGTCACAATCAGTACAACCTACTGGAGAATGTCGCCATGGCGCTCTTGTTGAAACACTTCATTCCGAGAACCGAAAGTCCCTCGGAAAAGTGCTCGAAATGTCAAGGCAATATCGAGCACCACCCAGATGACATAAGGAACATCAAATGCCTGGACGGGAAGCAAGTTTGCGATGACTGCTTTTTCGGGGCTCGCGGAGACGAGATTGAGGAGGACTTGCGCAGGGCTGCGGCCGCAAACTCTTCGGATAAAGGGAATAAGGCAATGCATTAAAAAAGCTCGCGACAAGATGTCGCGGGCTTTTACCTTTTTACGAATGGGACGAATACAAAGCCCGGGAATACTTCTTTATCAAATTCGGCGGCAGACCGTTTAGTGAGGACATAAATGGATTCGCGGAGGGGGAAGACCATTTTGCCGCCGATGGCGAGTTGCTCATTCCATGCCTCGGGAATTTCTGTAAGCGATGCGGCGGCGATGATTCGGTCAAAGGGCGCATGTTCTGGCAATCCGTTCTCCGCGCTCCGGTCAATGAAGGCGATGCGTCGTGCGAGGTCGGGATATTTCGCCGCATTTTTCTCGCCGAATGCCGCGAGCTCGGGAATAATTTCCATTGCGTACACATGTCCCTTGGGACCCACGATATGCGCGAGCATTGCCGTCTGCCAGCCGCAACCGGAACCAGCCTCAAGAATTTTGTGCCCGGGTTTCGGGTCCAGCAAGTCCATCATGAACGCAACCGTGTACGGCTGGGAAATGGTCTGGCCGTATCCGATGGGGAGGGGGTAGTTTTGATACGCTTCTGCCCGATATTTGGGGAGAACAAAATCAGCGCGGTCAACGTCTGTAAACGCCGAGAGAACGAGAGGGTTCCGAAGCGCTCCTTCTCGCAGAAGTTCCGCAATTAATTTGTCCATTGCTTTAATAATCGTCACCCAGTATTTTTCTGTGACGATAATCCGCTTTTTCCGCATCGCGTAGCATTGCCGGACTAACATGAAACGGCGCATCTCGCAGTTTTTGTTCCTCAATCTTTTTTGCTCCTATTTCCAAAATCTTATTCTCCTCATCGGTTAATGTACCGCCATCTAATTGTTTTTTCATGAGAGCGATGTAGTCATTGGGAGTAAAAGATTCCATATTCATTTTGTTACGCGAACAAACTTTCCACTACCGCCTTCACGTCTGCACCATCGGCTTTGCCTTTAAGGTCTTTCATAATCGCGCCGGTTAGTTGTCCTAATTTTGTTTTATCCGTGACGCCAAGTTCCGCTTTTTTCGCTTCCGCAATTTTCTTTATTTCTTCGCGGGGCATTTGGGCGGGGAGATAGAGTCCCAATATCGTAAGTTCGGCCTGTTCGTTTGCCGCGAGTTCCGGGCGTCCGCCTTTTTCAAATTGCTCTATCGCATCTTTGCGTTGTTTAACCCCTCGGCGGATAACCGCGAGCGCAATTTCATCCGTGACCGGTTCGTCAGGTTTTTTCTTTTGCGCGACGAGTTCGTTTGTAAACGCCGCGAGGAGCCCGCGAAGCGTCGTCATTTTGACCGCATCCTTTGCGCGCATCGCGTCTTTGAGGTCGGCTTTTATTTGGTCGTGTATCATTGCATTAGTATATCGTATTTTGAATATAGTATACAGTATTCGCAATGAATGGCTTGACAGGAGTATAGTTTTAGTGTATAAAGAACACTGCTTTGCTCACCTAAAGGAGGGGATATGAAAATTAACACTTACAAGATTGCCGCTTGGGTGGTGATTATCCTTGGCGGCGGATTTCTACTTTTCGGTTACCTATTTTTTAAGACCGAAAAAGAGGAACCCGCCGGAATTTTGCAGCCGAAAAAGGAATTCCGGCAGAGCGTGAAGGAAATTATCGCGCCCGTCGGAAAGGTTTTTGTTGCTCCGCAGAGAGGCGAGGAGAAGAAAACGGAGCCAACGTCATCCGCGCCGACGACAAAACATGTCATCCGGCGTGGGGAGACCATTGAAGGTCTCGCGAAGCGCTATGGGGTTCTTCCGTGGCAGTTGCGTGCCACGAACGGCATGGAGGCGAAGGACACACTTCTTCGCCCGGGCCAATCGCTTGCGATTCCCAATGTGGACTGGAAATCGCGTGCGTACACGGGCAGTGCTTCATGGTATGGCCCGGGGTTCCATGGTAAACGTCGCGCGGACACGACGGTGTATGACCAGGACGAGATTCTGGTTGCGCATCGGACACTTCCGCTCGGTTCTACGGTTCGAATCACGAATCTTCACAACGGTCGCATGATCGTCGCGAAGGTTTTGGATCGCGGACCCTACACCAAAGGACCCGACGGCAAATATCTGCGCGAGATTGATCTCTCGCGCGGCGCCGCTGAAGCACTCGGCGCGATCAAGCCGGGAGTAATCCCGGTAAAAATCGAACCGTTCGGGTGAAAATTTTTCAGCTCCGCTTCAGATCGTCTCACGACGACTGACGCGGGGCTTTTATTTTGTAAAATCAATCACAAAGTCCTCGTGGGACTAAATTGGGAACAATCTTTTATTTAAGCATAGATGATTTTGTCATACAGTAACTTCGTCCTATAGGATGAAGTTACTGTATGTGCTGTAATCTCTGCGATCTGTTGCAAGTGGTGTGGGAATATGGACAAACTAGACCTTTTATTTTTTATGCGTTCTCGCTATACTATGCATATGATTATTTTAATCGCCGGCATGACCATTGGCCTTATCGGAAAAGTGATGCTCGGTATTGCGGTCATTCGTGTTCACATGCACCTTGCTCTAGAGCGCAAAGTTGATAGCGACGTTATTAGTGCAATCAAGCGCGAGAAATACGTGACAGCCGCCGCGATTATCCTCATGGTCGTCGGTTACATTTTAGAAACGCTCTATTTCTTGGGTATTATCGGATAGATAAAATTATGACCTCCCGCGAGATACGAGAACGATTTTTAAAATTTTTTGAAAAAAGAGGACATGCTATCGTGCCCTCTGCTTCGCTTGTGCCGGAGAATGACCCGTCGGTGCTTTTTACGACCGCGGGCATGCAGCCCTTGGTGCCATATTTGCTCGGTGCACCGCACCCTAAGGGAAAACGCCTTGTGAACGTGCAGAAATGTGTGCGAACTGGCGATATTGAGGAAATTGGCGACAACACGCACGCCACATTTTTTGAAATGTTGGGCAACTGGTCATTAGGAGACCCCGCCTCGCCTGACGGCATCGGCGGGGCAAGTTACTTTAAAGAAGACGCGATAAAATGGAGTTATGAATTTCTCACAAGCAAGGAAGAAGGGTTGGGGCTTGATCCGAAGCGACTCTATGTAACGGTGTTTGAAGGCGATGATCCTTCGACTCCTTTGTCGCTCAGGACAGGTCCTTCGACTACACTCAGGACAGGCGCGCCGCGCGATAATGAATCAGCAGAGATATGGAAATCTCTGGGTGTTCCCGCGCACCGCATCTATTATTTACCAGCAACGAAAAACTGGTGGAGCCCGGGGGACAATGGCCCGTGTGGGCCGGATTCGGAAATGTTTTACGACCTTACCGAAAAAGGATTGGGCGACATGACACACGAAGAATATCTCGCAGCCGATGAACGGCAGGATGTCGTGGAAATTTGGAATGACGTTTTTATGGAGTATGAGAAAAAAGACGGAAAGGTCATTGGAAAGCTTTCGCAAAAAAATGTGGACACGGGCGCGGGATTGGAACGCCTCGCGATGGTGTTGCAAAAAAAGAATAATGTGTTTGATACTGATTTGTTTAACTCAATAATTCAATATATAAAGGAATATTCCAAAGAATATAAAGAACAATCTGTGAGAATAATCGCTGACCATATTCGCACTAGTGTTTTTTTAGTTGCTGACGGTGTATTTCCATCAAATAAAGAGCAAGGATATATTCTAAGAAGACTTATTCGGCGTGCCGCTATCCGCGCGCAACAGATTGGGTTAACTCCTTCGCACCTAAACGCTATTGCCCTGATGTATGGTGAACAGTATAAAGACATCTACCCTGCAGTTTTTAATGCGACCGGAGATGAAAATCAGATTATTATTGAGCTTAGAAAATTTCAAAAGACGCTTATTGAAGGTCTTAAAAAATTTGAAAAGGGAACAGATCCATTCATCCTTGCCACGACCTACGGGTTTCCGATTGAACTTACTGAAGAATTAGCCAGAGAAAAAGGTATTGTTATTGATCGAGAAAAATTTGATCAGGAGATGAAGATGCATCAAAATCTTTCGCGCAGGGGTGCGGGGGAGAAGTTTAAAGGCGGGCTTGCGGACACGAGCGAGAAGACGGTGATGTTGCACACCTGCACGCACTTGATGCTTGCGGGACTTAGAAAATATTTGGGCGGGCATGTGCATCAAGCGGGGTCAAATATCACCGTGGAGCGCACGCGTTTTGATTTCACACACAATGAGAAAGTGCCGCGCGAAATTTTAGATAAAGTGGAAGCGTATGTGAACGAGGCGATTATGAAAGGGTGCGCGGTTACGATTGAGCAGATGCCGAAGGCGGACGCGCAAGCGCGTGGCGTGGAAGGAAGTTTTTGGGAGAAATATCCGGATGTGGTCAATGTGTATATGGTGAAAGCCGCTGATGGAACGACTTATTCACAGGAATTGTGTGGCGGGCCGCATGTGGAGAATACGGGTGTAATCAAAGGAGCATTTAAAATCACGAAAGAGGAAGCATCATCTGCAGGTGTGCGGAGGATTAAAGCCGTGTTAGAGTAATAAAAGGTATAATTGGAGGATGACAATGTTCAAAGACGCACAAAAACAGGTAGACGAGTGGATCCAATAGTACCCGGAAGGGTATTGGGAGCCACATGCGATTGTGACACACGCGATGGAAGAGTTGGGTGAGGTCGCGCGCGAGATCCACCACATTCACGGGCCGAAGAAGCGAAAAAATACGGAAGGGGATGGCGACTTGGGCGGTGAGATTGCGGACGTGATGTTCTCTCTCATCTGCCTTGCCAACAAGCACGGGATTGATTTGGACAAAGCGTGGAAGAAGGGGATGGATAAGCGGAATGGTCGGGACAAGAACAGGTTTGCACGCGAATAAGATTTGCCAAGACCTCGTGTAGCGGGGTCTTTTATTTAGAACTTTGCAAACATAAGCGCGGAATGTGTACAGATACATTCCGCGCTTTTTTCGCGCGTGGTATACTTCCCGTATGTCCATTCTTTCTTTCGGCGGAAAAGAAAAAAAAGAACTTGCGCTTATTATTGATATCGGCTCGGCATCCGTGGGCGCGGCGATTGCAGTGCTTTCGCGTGAAGGGAAGCCGACAATTTTCACGACCATCCGCGAAGATATGGTATTCCAAGAAGATTTGGATATTGCGCGATTTCGCACATCCATGAGAGACGCTCTTGCAAAGGCGCTTCGTACGCTTGAGCGCCTTCTTCCGGATGTTTTGAAAAAGACGGGCGGTTCGCCACCTTCACGCGTGTATGTGACCTTTTCTTCCCCTTGGCATGCATCTGAAACGCGTACGATTTCAAGCGTGCAAGATAAACCATTTCGCATGACGGAAGAAATTCTCAACCGAATCGTAAGAAGGGAGGTAAATTCATTCACACGTACAGAACTCGCCGCGCGTTTAGGAGAAGATCCTTCAATCATTGAAGAGCATGTCATGCGTATCGCATTGAACGGGTATGAAACGCGCGAGCCGTTTGGAAAAGAGGCAAAGACCCTTGACGTTGGGCTTTTCTTAGGCGTTATTTCCCGAGCGATCCTTGATGACGTTACCAATGAGACGAGACGTGTTTTTTCCGCAGAAAACAAATCATTTCATTCATTTCCATTTGTCGCATTTGCCGTAGTGCGCGACTTTCTCGGTGCTCCGGAAAAGTTTCTTATTGTAGACGTTGGCGGGGAAGTGACCGATGTGTCGGTTGTGTCGGATCATATACTCTCCGAGACGACCACTTTCCCAGTTGGGAAACGCACGCTTTTACGCGCACTTTCCCGCGCTTTTTCCACCACGCCCGATGAAGCACTCTCGCTTGTCCGGCTCTCTAGTGAGAAACGTCTTTCCGAAACGACCGAAGGGCGTATCGGAAAAAGTCTTTCGGATGTCGGCAGCGTATGGGTTTCCGCTTTTGAGAAAGCGCTTTCCGGTATAACAACACGCACCGCTATTCCGAGCTCTCTTTTTATATCTGCAGATGACGACTTGCTTCCCTATTTTGAGGCGCTTGTAAAACGAGAAAGTTTCGCGCAGTACACGGTAACTGATGAGATGTTTTCCGTTTTTCCACTCTCTTCCGCAGCGTTAAGCGGCATGTGCCAATTTGACCGAACATCAGGACGCGATCCCTTTCTCATCATGGAAACGGCTTTTGCAAACAAGATGCAGACGGCATAAACTTATATGACAAAACGATTTGACGACATCAAGAGAAAAAAGGCAGGAGAAACGACGGAAGCGCCAACAATCACGGCGCATTCGCCGCGACCGCTATTTAATCTGCGTTCCTCTCCTCCCAAGCACAAAGAAATGTCTGGTTTTTCGGTCTCTCGCCCCGCAATAAAATCTGAACCAAGCATGACTTCAAGGAGGCAGGTTGGGGAAGCGGGGGTTTCGCCGATTACCCGTTCAAAGGAAG
>JBBUEZ010000039.1:0-7267 GCA_038056715.1 Patescibacteria group bacterium | reverse complement strand
TATATATATAACATTGTTTCTTCATGCTCTCGCCAATCACTAACGTCATCGCTTCGCTGCTCCAAGTCGGATGGGAATATTTTCTCGTGTTTTTGGGCGAAACATGGTGGTTTTTTCTTTTCATAATCCTGTTGCCCGTTGCGCGCTCCACATGGATCTATTGGCGTCAACTTATCTATCAGCACAGCATGAAATACGTGGTGTTAGACATGCGCATTCCGCGCGAGACAATGAAGAATCCGCGCGCAATGGAACAGGTACTGCGCGCATTTCACTCAATGCGTAATAGCGCGGGCAATCTCCGCGAGATTTATTGGGATGGCGAAGTGACAAATTGGGTGTCTCTTGAAATCGTGGGGCGCGGCGGCGAGATTCACTTCTATATCAGATGTCTCAAATCGCGCCGTCCGCTTGTGGAGGCGGCATTTTTCTCATCATATCAAGACGTGGAACTGGTGGAGGTGCCCGATTATACGGAAGCATTACCGAAATCCGCGGAAGAATTGTGGGACAAAGGACTTGATTTTTTTGGAGGTGAACTGGAGCTTACAAAGCCTGACATGTATCCACTGCGAACATATTTGGAATTTGAAGTGCCGGACGAAGATATTCAACTTATTGACCCGATCTCAAATGCGCTGGAGATCCTAGGGAAATTAACAAAGAATGAATTTGTGGCGATACAAATAAATATTGCGCCCGCGTCTCCAAATTGGGCAGAAGAGTGGGAAGATGATTTGATAGAACTTCGCGGGAAAGGAAGCAAGGCTGGAACGGAAGAAGATATGGGCTTTTCTTCGCGCACACCGGGGCAGACAAGAATCTTAAAAGCGGTGGAGGAGAAGTTGGGGCGCCAAGCGTTTGATGCGCTAATTAGGATCGTGTATGTATGTCCGAAGGCTGTGTATTCCGATACGGTTCCGCGACGCGGTCTTATCGGCGCGCTCAATCAGTATGCGACTGCGGATATGAATGCATTCAAATGGAATTATCCTGCAGGCACACGCACGCAATTGTGGGATAGGCCGTTTATTTTTCCTAAATTGCGGGGGAAACTTCGCAAGAAAAGGTATTGGCACTGGTTTATTAATCGTGAAATGCCGGAAGAACAGTGGATGGGAGAATTGCTCTCTTCACACCCGCTCAATTGGAATTTCTTTTCACACAGAAACAAACTTGATATTGCGGAGATGGCGACAATCTTCCATCCACCGGTGCACATAGTGCTCACCGCTCCGCATATTCACCGCGTGGAGAGCAAAAAGGCGGGCCCGCCGTCAGGACTTCCGATTTTTGGTGACGAGTCGGCAATAGATAAATTTACATAATCACTATGGCTGATCAAAAAGGCAAAGGAAAAGGGAAGTGGAAAGGAAAAGGCGACGACGAGGGAGGCGGTTTTAACGACCTCGCTATTGTCGCACTTGTATTTATCGGATTTATCCTCATTCCGCTTTTTCCGCTGTTTGTGCTGTTCGGGCAAAATACGACAGCGTCATTTCTTGAGATTTGGCGCGGCTCAGTGCGCCCTATCGTCATGATTTTGGACGCGCTCCTGATCGGCTTCATGACGTTTACGATTTTGGAAATCTGGCAGATTCAGCCACATGTGCGTTTGCGGCGCATGCACATATCAAAGGAAGACCACGCGAAGAAGCACGCGCCGGTTTTTGACAAACAATGGGCAGCCATTCTCGCGCGTATGAAGGAAGACACGCCCGACCATTTCCGCCTTGCAATTATTGAAGCAGACGCATTGGTAGACGAATTCTTGCGGTATGTCGGGTATGAGGGTGAACATATGGCGGACCGACTCTCCAAATTAAAGACGACACATATTAAAAGTCTCAATAATGTCTGGAACGCGCACCGCTTGCGCAATAGCATTGTTCACGCGCCCGGCACTCATATCACAAGCGGAGAAGCGGAGCGCGCAATTTCCGCGTACGAAGCATTTTTGAAAGAGATGGGAGGGATTGAATAGGCGGGAAGTCAAAAGTCCATAAAGTCCATAAAGTTGAAAGTCCATAAAGGTCGTAAAGTCATGGAAGCGCAAACAAAAAACACTTCGACATACTCAGTGCAAGTCTGTCAGAACTGTCCCGACGTTTGCTCGCGCGAGCGCGATTGCAAAGTCGGGATCCCGACTTCTCGCTCCGCAAGAACGTCGGGACAAAAAATGACTTCACCATTGAACCGAAGGATGTATAACTATACCCCTAATTCGCGCGAATTAGAGAATAGTAGGAGTATATGAATCAAGAAACAAAAAACACTTCGACAGGCTCAGTGCAAGTCTGCCAAAACTGTAAGAATAATTTCACGATTGAAAGTGAGGATTTTGCGTTTTACGAAAAAATCAAAGTCCCGCCGCCGACGTGGTGTCCGGGGTGTAGGTTGCAGAGGCGATTGGCGTTCTTCAATATTTTCAATTTATACGAACGTCCCTGTGATCTGTGTAAAGAAAACCCGGTTTCTATATTTGCTCCGGACGCTCCATACACTGTATATTGTCCAAAATGCTGGTGGTCAGACAAGTGGAGCCCTTTTGATTACGCGAGGGATTATGATTTTTCGCGGCCATTTTTTGAGCAATTTAATGAACTTCTCCACGAGGTCCCATTATTAGGGTTGAACAACGATCTCACCACAAATGTTAATTCCGCGTACAACAATCTTTCTGGGAGTTTAAAAGATTGCTACTTGTTATTTCATGCCGATTTTGATGAGAATTCTTCTTACGGTTTTCACTTAAATCATGCGAAAGATACCTTGGATTCGTCTCTCGTAATGAAATCAGATCTTTGTTATGACTCCATGCACTCATACCGAAATAGCCGCTGTGCGGGGTTGCGTAGTCGGGTCACGAACTCTATGGATTCCTATTTTCTAAAAGATTCATCTAATTGCCAAAATTGTTTTGCTTCTGCAAACTTGCGCAATAAAAAGTATCATATATTCAACAGAGCGTACTCCAAAGAGGGATATTTTGAAGAAATTAAAAAATGGGACCTGGGGTCTTACAAGGTCTATCAAGAAGTAAAGAAATTGGCCGAAGAACACTGGAAAAAATTCCCGCCGAAGCCAGTACAAGATGATCTGTCGGTCAATTACAGCGGTAGTCACGTGTTTCAGTCAAAGAACTGCAAAGAATGTTTTGAGGTGGTTGGGGCGGAGGATTCAAAATATCTTCTTCTTCTCTATAGTCCACCGATAAAGGATTGCTACGACGTGTCTAGTTGGGGAGTTAACATCTCTCGCCTGTATGAATGCACAAATTGCGGAGAAAATTCGTCCGATGTGAAATTCTGCCACGGTTCCGGCATTAACTTATTTGACGCCGAGTACTGCGAGCTCTCTCTTGGTGGGACGCACCAGTTCGGATGTGTCTCAGCGAGAAAAGGAGAATATGTGATTTTAAACAAACGCTATTCGAAAGAAGAATATGATGAACTTGTGCCTAAAATCAAAAAACACATGGATGAAATGCCACATATCGACAAGAAAGGTAGAGTATACAAATACGGAGAGTTTTTCCCTGCGGAGATGTCGCCGTTTGGGTACAACGAAACAATTGCGTCTAATTTTTTTCCTCTTTCCGCGAAAGACGCAGATGAGGGAGGATACGGATGGAGGGTTGCAGAAAGAAGACAGCACAATATTACGCTCAAACACGACGCGCTACCCGACCACATTAAAGACGCTCAGGCAGGCATTCTGAAGGAGACAATCGGTTGTAAGAGTTGCGGGCGGGGTTTTAGGGTGATTCCGACAGAACTTGATTTTCTGCGCAAGATGAATTTTCCGCTTCCTCGCGAATGTCCGTTTTGTAGAATTCAAGACAAGTTCAATCAGTGGGTGAAGAATTTGCGCCTCATTCCGCGTACCTGCGGCAAATGCGGAAAGAATTTTGAGACAAAATACACACCGGAAGAGGCCCCGCACATTCTGTGTAAGGAATGCTACAACGCGGAAGTAGTGTGAGAGTCGGTAGTAGGTAGTGAGTAGTGAGTAGAAAAACATGGAAGCGCGAGGAGACCCGCGCACACAGCACTTCGCGCGCGGGTTTGGTATAATGGCTTTGCCCACCGTTTCAGCGCTGAACGAAGTGAAGCGCTGAAACGGTGGATGCAAAACACGACCGAGCACTCAGCATTGTCCCGTTACCACCGTGATTACTCCGTATCAGTTACCGATAGCACGCGGGCATGGTTTTAGAGACCTGAGTGCTCGGTGCGCCCTGGCCGCCCGCTGACGCAGTCAGCGGGCTAGGCAAGAAATTATATTCGTTATACTCATTAATTTTTGGCATGGCAGACATCAATAAAATCCAGATCATTAAATATGCGCCTCCGCCGCCGCAACTTTCAATATTAGGGAAGGTTGATCCGGCGGAGGTGTGTTTCTTCGGACGCACGAATTATGTTGCCGCTCTAGAAGAAAAGAAATATGTCTTTGGTATCAAACGCGCTGACCGGCTTCGCCACATGTATATTGTCGGCAAATCGGGAGTCGGCAAGTCAAAACTTTTGGAATTATTGGTTCGGCAGGATATTGCCAACGGAAAAGGCATATGTATTTTTGATCCGCACGGTGAGCTTATTGACGACATTTTGCCGTTTATTCCGGAAAATCGCATTGAAGATGTGTGTATTATTGATCCGTCTGACATAGAACACCCAGCGTCTTTCAATCCGCTGGCGAATGTAGATCCTTCTTTTAAGCATCAGCTGACCCAGGGCCTCATTGAGGTTTTGGAGAAACAGTTCGGGGCGAATTGGACACCGCGCTTGGAGCACGTGTTTCGGTTTACCGCTTTGGCGCTTTTGGATTATCCGCATGCGACGATGCGCGGCATGATTTCCCTGCTTACAGACCGCAATTACCGGCAAAAGGTTATTGAATATATTGAGGATGATATGGTGAAGCGATTTTGGGCAATTGAATTTGCGGATTGGTCGGAGAAATTTGATACGGACGCAATTATTCCGCTCGTGAACAAATTGGGACAATTTCTTTCCGATCCAATGCTTCGCAATATCTTCGGGCAAAAAGAAAACAGGATTGACTTGGAAAAACTTATGAACAATGAGAAGATCATTCTCATCAATCTCTCCAAGGGTCGCTTAGGTGAGGAGAACTCCAGTTTTTTTGGAGCGATGTTTCTCACCAAGATCAAGCAGGCGGGCATGGCGCGTGCGCGCATACCAGCAAAGGATCGCAAGGATTGTTATGTATATGCAGACGAGTTTCACAATATCGTGACGGAAACATTTGAAAGTCTTTTATCTGAAGCCCGTAAGTACGGGCTTGCGCTCACGATGGCACATCAGTACGTCAACCAATTGTCTCCCAAAGTGCAGGCCGCCGTGTTTGGCAATGCCGGTTCCATTGTGGTCTTTCGTATTAGCGGCGAAGATGCGGAAAAAATGGAACCCGAACTCGCTCCGATTTTCAAAGTGAAAGACATGATCAATCTCGGCAAGCAGGAGTTCTATATAAAAATGACAATCGACGGGGAATCCTACGATCCGTTTTCGGCGGCGACTCTCAAGGTTATGCCGGCCCCGCACGAGTCATTCCGCGAACGAATTGTTGAAGCATCACGGCGAAAATACACGGTTCATGTTGATACCGCCAAGAACCTCATTGCCGAGGAAGAGGCCGGCATCTTGCGCAGCGCCAGCGAGAAGGGGATAATTGAGAGGAAGGCAAAAGGAAGTGCCGCCTCCGAGGGGAGCGCTTCCCAAAGCGCCCCCGCAGTGTCTTCAAAAGAGGAGCCAAAAGACATAGAACCCCTTATTTAAAGGTATTTTCCGGTCCTTGGGGGGTCTATATACTAAACAAACCACACCATGACTATTTTTTCCGGCTTTATCATATTAGCGCTTGTGATTATCGTGATCGCTCTTGTGATGTATGCGGCGCGTTTGTCCGATGAGATCAAACGGCTTCGCAGAGAAGTGGATAAGTTGGAAGGCGTATATGAAGAGCGCGAAATTCCTGAAGATAATGAGAGTGATTCCTTCGGGCACTGATAAGGGAAGATTACAAATTATTTTTTATGATCCTTATATACACAACATGTCGGGATACCGCGGAGGCCGTGAAGATCGGTCAGCTGATTATTGAACAGAAAATGGCGATTGCGGTGAATCTTTGGCCGATACAATCCCTTCGGGCCGGCGACGGCGGAACGGCGGTGAGCGAACGAGAAGCGATACTTATCGTGAAGACGAACGAACAAAAAGTGCAGGATGTTGAAAATCTTATTTTAAAAAATCACACGTACGCGATACCGTTCATCGGCGTTATTAATCTCTATCGCGTCAATCGTGAATATAAAGAATGGATGCAGAAAGTAATGCAGATGTCTTAGCGCGTATTATATCAATTTGCTACTTGGAGGTCGGCGACAGGTCGCCGGCGGCTATGGAAACACCCGCTCATTTTTTATTTTTTAGCGTATATAGTGGCGCATTAACCCCCCCCACGTATACGGTACCATGGTACCGTATACGTGGGGAGCGGCATACGATACTATTGCACGGAGACGGGAGACAGGATTTATAATCCGAATTTGTTTTTGAAAGAGGTACTTCCCTCAATATTCTCCGCAACCACAATACGGATATATTCGCGTACGCCGAATGTGTCCCCTATAAAATCAATTTCCTTTTTGCACGGGAATGGAGTGATAAACACGGATTTTTGATAATGCACACAGCCGATCTTTTTGAGCGCGAAGTTAACCGCCTGTCGCGCTTTCTGTTTCTCCTGTGGGATATCAAACATCACGAGCCGCCATTTTCTATCCCATTTCTTTTGTTTTTGTATTTTCGTATCCTCTAATCGATACCGCATCGCTTTTGCTTTTCCTTCCGCGGTAAGAACGAAGTAGCCGTCCATACGGTCTCTTTGCTTGATGAGGCCTTGTCTTTGGAGGCGGGTGAGAGAATTTTTTATGCGTTCGCGCTCGTATGCGTTTTTCGGTTTGAAATACTTAAATATCTGTACTGCGTTTGGTGCGGCGAGTGCGACAGTAATAAACCCAACAGCAAGGAGCGTAGACAGAACGATCTTTGTTATTGCATTTCTTTTGAATTTTTTCATATCACTCTCTATTTTATTTGATTGGGACATCGGAATAACACTACCCACGTATAGAGTACTATAGTATTCTATACGTGGGCATATAAGAAAGCAAGAAGAACCCGAGTTCAACATTGAACTGCAACGCTTAGTATAGAATATTAAGCGAAATGAA
>JBBUEZ010000038.1:0-6062 GCA_038056715.1 Patescibacteria group bacterium | reverse complement strand
GCGGCCATTCATCCCCGCCGCAAGAAGACGGGGTATTCTGGCCGCTCCCAATAAACTTCCGAATGAATTCCCTTATTCCAATGTTCTTGAGAACATTGGAATAAGGGAATTGTATCTGTACGATATATCGTACAAATCGGAGTATAAGGAACTTTGGGCTAAAGAAATTTTTAGGCGCTAAAAGCGATAACATACGGTTATCGCTTCACTTTTTCTTCCCATTCGGCAAGTTTTTTGAGAAGAGATTGCGCGATATCGTTTCCTTCCGCGTAGAGGTTTTGTATTTCTTTCGGGTCGTTCGCAACATTGTAGAGTTCGTATGTTTCTGAAATTTTCTCTCCGGATTTTTCCGCATAAATGATTTCCTTTATGAGTTTCCATTCCTTGTTTCGCACCATTTCCACCACCGACTCTCCGCTGAAAAATTCGTTGTTGACCGCTTTATAGAGAGAGCCGGCATATACATATTCGTTCACTTCTTCGGCGTTTTTCTCGCGAAGCGCGGGCAGAACGCTTTTTCCCTGGCGAAGTTCCGCGTCCGCGTCGGCGAGCCCGAGCATTTCCAGAAGCGTAGGCAGAAAATCAACCGTTTGCGCGAGCGCATCCGTGCGCACGATTTTTTTTATGTTCGGATGTTTGACGAGAAACGGGATATTCAACACCTGGTCGTAAAACGTGCCGCGTAGGGGGCCGCCGCGCATGAATCGTCCGTGTTCGCCGAACAAGTCCCCGTGTTCCGCCGTAAATATGATAATGGAGTTTTTTTCAAGCCCCAGTTTCCGTATTGCCGCAAAAAGCGCGGCGAGATTCTCGTCCGCTTGCGCGATTTCCCCGTCGTAGAGGTCAACCATCCGCGCGGCGTCATCATCGGTGATGTTCACATCTTTTTTGCCCTTGCTCGCATACCACGATGTGAGCGGCCAGTAGCGCACGCCGTTTTCATATATCGGGTCGGTTGGCGTGAATGTCCAGAGGCAATTTGAAAAATCAGCCGTGCTTTGGAGATATGCATCGCCGAATTTTTTATCAAACGGCGCGCGCGGAGTGAACGGGCAATGCGTGTCAAATCCCTGCAGGAACAAGAATTTCTTTTTTTCTTTGTTGTCTTTGAGCCAATCAATCGCAAGCGGAATCAATTCTTCCATAGGGAGATACGCGTCTCGCCGCGCAAAGTGTGGCGGAGAAAACAAAATACCAAAGTCCGCATACGAACTCTCGTCAATATATGTATCAAATCCTTGCGCTAATCCGTATCGCGCATTATAGTCGCCTCCGCCGGTAAATGCGGCAGTCGCGTAGCCGTTTTCGCGCAATATTTCCGGCAGTGTGAGTATGGCATTTGATACGGCGGCCTTTTGCGTTCGGTACATTACTCCGTGGGAAAAAGGAAAGAGGGAAGTGAAGAAGGACGCCGCGTCCGGCAGCGTCCACGACGCCGGCGAAAACGCGTTCTCAAAAACCAAAGAACTTTTGAAAAACTCGTCTATATTCGGCGTCGTGTCGCGTTCGTAGCCGTAAAGTCCGATGTGGTCTTTGCGCGTGTTGGTGAGAGAAATGACGATGAGGTTGCAGTCGGGGCAGGTAAGAGATTTTTCGCTCACTATGTTTTGGAGGGCGTTTTGGAGGGCGGGAAGCGGAGAGCCGAAAGTATACACAGCGACAAGAAAAGCGAAAAACAGAATGCCCCCCGCGGCAAAAACCGTTTTTCGCGTTGCTTTGCTCCGATTACTCTTGTTCATTTCAATATCTCATTGAGTACGCGACCCTGCACATGAGAGGGTATCGGTATGTTCAAAAGACGCAATATCGTCGGCATCTGGTCCACATGAGAAATCGGCTCTTTGAGCGCGTATCCTTTTTTCACGCCCGGCCCCATCATCACAAACGGCGTCCACATGCCATTATTTTTCTTCGGGTCAATGCCCTGCTTGTATCCCGACGGAAGCACGCGGACAAAGATTTCCGAATCACTCGTTACTTCCTCCTGCCACTGATACCCGGGGGTTGCTTCTAATACAATATCGCCTACGCGGTCGGTCGGCAGTTCGTAATATGCGGGCGCGTCCTCCCACTTTGCCGCATGCACGAGCGGCTTCGTGCCGTCGTCGTCTTTCAGTTCCGACAGCGCCGCAATCACTTCGTCACGCAGTTTCTCGTATGCGGGACCGGATCCGCGCGTCCAATTGCCGCCCAAGCCTTCGGGATTCACATACACATGCGCCATCTTCATATACACGACCTTCGTTTTTTCCCAGTCAATTGAGGGCTCCCCAGTTTTTGCGTCAACGGTAAATGAGAGCCACCCTTTTTGCGCAAAAAGATTATTGATTTTCACTTGCTTGTAGAGCGGAATGACGCCGTGGTCGGAAGAAAACACGATGAGCGTTTTGTCGTCGGCGTTTTTAATCGCTTCCCCCAATATGGCGTCAACACCCTGATACATTTTGAGAATATCATCCCACGCTTCTTTTTCTTTTTCCGGTCCCGCATAGTCGGGATGATTCTTGTCTATATAGCGATGCCACCAGCGCGACTCAAGCATCTGATTCGGCGTGTACGTATCCTGAATAAATGCGTCGGGAGCGTATGTTTGCATAATGAAGCCGGCGGCTTTCCGATGCCACTCCAAGCTGTCGGCAATTTCTTCAAACGATGTCGCTCTGTCTTCCTCTTCGTAAATAAGTTGCGCCGGCCAGTTATCAACGAAGTCAACCATTGGCCCGATGCCTTGCGTAATTTCCGCGGCGACCTCCGGCGGCTCCACGATAAACTTATTCATATTGTTGAAAAACAGGCGTATGCGGAAATTGCCGCTCTCCGGCCACAACTTGATAACTTTTATCCGCATCTGCGAATCAAATTTCTGCTCTTTCCATGCGAGCGTGACGTCCGTCCATTCGCTCCACGCGCCTTGCGCGAGCGTAAACACCGCCGTCTTTTTATCAAGCGAGAAGCGGACGGAATCATAATTTGTTTTCTTGTCATCCGTAGAGTCAAATATATACGCGAAGAGCGGCAGTCCGTAACTCTCCAATTTCGCCTCGCGCGCGGGGCTAAATGACCTCGGCGCGTTTTCCCATCCTGTCGCTTTTGGCGCGTCAACGAATTCGGTCAACTTTTGACCAAGATAAAAGAGACGAAACGCTTTGCCCGCCTCTTTGCGCTCTGCGAGTTTTTCGGTCGGTTCAAAAACGATTGCGGGCGTATCTGCGCCCCATCCTCCCCAACGTCCGCGGATAGTGATGCCACGTTCAAGCTCCGGCGGCGTGGAGCCAGGAATAGACAAGAGGGCTACTTTTTTCCCCGCCTCTTCCAGCGTTTTCCAAATCGGCGGCACCTTTTTTGCGTTTGAGGAAAATCCCGCCGCCGATGGCTTTGCGAGCGGAAAACCTTCCACATGCATCGGACCGTCGGCAATGCCGTGTACCGTCGGATGCGCGCCTGTTAAGAGAGACGCGAAGTTAACCGGCGTGTGTCCGGGGAAATCAGGTATGGAATATCCATACGCTCCGTTTTCCATCATTTTCTTTATGTTCGGGAGCTTTCCCTCCTGTGCCCACTTGAAAACGGTAAACATATCCGGCTCCGCGCGAAGTCCGTCTGGAATGAACCAGTAAATTTTTTCCGGCTTTTCTGGCGCCCGCTCGCTCGTAAGAGCATAGTATCCGATACCGACCGCAATCGCCGCCGCAAGAAAAGTAAAAAAATGTTTCATATCGTACGATACTACATTATGATTCGCAACGAAACGAATCGTTTAATTGAGTAAAAATATTCTCGTCGGTTTCTTTTGGCGCAAAATATTCTATTTCAAACGCGTTGCCGGATTTTTCACAATAAAAAATGCCAAAACTCGCTTTGTATTGTATCAAATCGTCTGCGCATACGCCATAACCGAATCGTTCTCCGGCGTATAAAAGGAAGTACGGACCGTATGCGGCTTGTTTTTCTACGGGTTTGTATGTGTCGGCACATCCCGCCTCCTTTGTAAGAAATTCCGGGTAGGGAGGGAGTTGCGGTTCAAATACGCTTTTCAAAAGAGCCGCTCGCTCTTTCAGATATGCGCGCCCCGATTCGGGAGTATGCCCCTTCGTTATTTTTATTTTTATCACGGAATCGCCGCGTTTTCCCAGCATACGCTCGGGCGTTGGATCTTTTTCAAGGATAAACTCCTCCGCTTCCGAAAGCGCCGCGCCATTTTTTTTCAACCGGCTTGAGAGCGTGTGTTCTTCCGCGGAAAAAGTAAAAAAGAAGAACGCTATCGCCGCAAAAAACAGAGCGACGGAAAAGATGAGTAACATTTTTTTTCTTTGCTTAAGAAATAGGGGCATAGGTGATGAACATGACGCAGAGAGACGCACGACCCTCCCATGGTACCACGTTTGGATATGCCGGCTGTTGTTTTTTGTTTATGGAAGTCAGACTTCCATAAATCAGCTTTCTGAAAACACCTTTATCCACAGCGTATTTTACGGAAGTCTGACTTCCATATATCATTGAGGGATGAGAAAAGAACCATTTTTCGTAGGAGATGCCGTGCATGTTTTTAATCGCGGGAATAGGAAGCAGGAGATCGTGCGCGACGACAAAGATCGTGAGCGGTTTGTTCAGATGCTCTATTATTTTAATGACGAGTACGCGCCGCTCAATTTATGGAAGTCTGACTTCCATAACAAATTCGAGAGACCGGCGGAGTGGCCGGAGCGGGACCCGCTTGTGAAGGTGCACGGATTTACACTTATGGATAATCACTACCATCTCGTTTTAGGAGAGATGAAAGAGAGTGGGATCACGAGATTCATGCAAAAATTGGGGACCGGAATGACAAATCGTTTTAATACACGACACAAAGAAACGGGGCGTCTTTTTCAGGGGGCCTACAAAGCGCGAAGGATTGATTCGGATAACTATTTGGAATATTTGGCGGTTTATGTACACGTCAAAAATGTTTTTGAGTTATACCCCGGCGGCTTGAAGAACGCGCTCACACACTTTGATGATGCGTTTAAATTTGCGGTCGGGTATCCTTATAGCAGTTTGGGAGCATATTTTTCAAATGACCATGTAAGAACGCCGATCATTGCGGCCGACATATGGCAGGAAACATTCAAGAATAAAAGTGAGTTCAAGGAATTTGCGAGGAATTGTATAGAGTTCGTATATTTTGACGATCATACCGGCACAGTAAATGGTGGTATGGAAGTCTGACTTCCTCTCCTTACCGGCTGTTGTTTTTTGAAGTGGAAGTATGGAAGTCAGACTTCCATAAATCAGCTTTCTGAAAACACCTTTATCCACAGCGTATTATTTTACAGAAGTCTGACTTCCATATATTATTGAGGGATAATAACTGACAATCAACGCTATGAGTAAAACATTCGGAAACGCATTCTCAAAGAATAAAACATTCGCGCTCTCACTTACTGTTCTTGTTATCGCTTTTTTTGCGGTCATCCTTGCGGGTATCGCGGAGAAACCGCTTCGCTATCAGCATATCACCGGCAGACTCCTTGACGAGCGCATGCGCTTGATCGGGCAATGGGTTTCCGAAAACCAAAGGGAAGATGGTTCGTTCCCCTATCTGTATGATCCGGACAAGAATGAATACTCTTCCAAAGATTACGCGATACGCCAGATTCTTGCGGTGCAGGGGCTCTTCGCGATCGGGGAAACGCTTCGCGACGAATCCGTTCTCTCGGCGGCGGCGCGCGGAGAGGCGTATCTGATGAACGACATGTACCGGGAAGATCCGCGGCGCGGATTTGCATATATCTTTGACACCTATCACAAAGACATACGACTCGGCGCCGCCGCGGTCGCGGTTCTCATGCTTCGGGAGGGAAAGGCAGATGATGCGCCGCTCTCGCGGGAAGAACGCTATTTGGGTGAGTTCATTCTTTCCATGCAAAGAGACAATGGCGGTTTTCAGACATTTCTTCAGGAGACGCCGACACAGAGGGACGAACGGTTTTATTCCGGCGAAGCGCTTGCGGCTCTGGGGCTTCTCGCTCATGCGACGAGCAAGCCGCGATATGAGCGCGCGCTCCAAAATGGACTCCACT
>JBBUEZ010000037.1:1703-5682 GCA_038056715.1 Patescibacteria group bacterium | reverse complement strand
CCCTAAAACATGCCTGAAAGGCATGTTCGGGCGAGCATCGCTACTGCGATGCTTTAGCCCCCTATACCTTCCAGATATTTTTTGAAAATTTTCTTTTTCTCCCTTGCGCCCCACAGGCTCTTTAGGAATCGCTCGCGTTGGAACGCTTCCGATTTGTTCTCATACGTTTCGCTATGTATAAGTGTTAGTGGGCGGCGATATTTTGTCGCAGACACATGTCCATTTTCATGCCTCCGCAATCTCTTAGAGAGATTGTTCGTACAGCCAACATACAGTTTTTTATCTTTCCCACTATATAAAATATATATGCAAAACATGCTTTAGGCGAACGCCAGACTTTATTAATCTTTCAACGAACGTTTCATTTCCATCTCCATGTCGCGTTTTTTGATTGTTTCGCGTTTGTCGTATTTCTTTTTTCCACGTACGAGCGCAACGCGCACTTTGATGAATTGTTTTTTATTATACACCGAAATAGGTACCAATGTCAACCCTCTTTGTGATTCCAAGTCGCCCAAGCGCGCAATGTCTCGTTTTCCCACAAGAAGCCGTCTTGTTCGGCGCGGGTCGTAATCGTTCGGCGCATTCGCCGGCTGAAAGGGGGGGATTTCCGCACCCACCAAAAACGCTTCACCGCCGCGGATGATGACCCGCGCACCTTCAAGCGAGCCATGATGAGCGCGGAGTGATTTCACTTCAAAACCGTAGAGTTCAATACCCGCCTCCAATTCCTCCAGTATTTCATATTGAAGTCCTGCCTTTTTGTTCCTAATCAAATCCATCCCGTTTATTCTACTACACCTCCTCGCCATTGACCCGTACGCGGTAGGCACCTCTTTATTGCACCTGAACTGAGAGCGAGGTGAGAACGCGTTTCTTTTTTCCGCTCTCACCTCGTCCGACCTAGTCCGTACCGGACGGTCAAGGAGCGACGATGCAATATAGGTTGAACCTGCCTGCCGGCAGGCAGGTACCGCGCGACTGTGTCGCGCGAGTGAATGAGCAAGCGAATTCATTCATTACCCTGCGGCGAGCCCTAGGGGACTATATTACATATTTCTCTACGGTATTATTATCTATGTCAAACATCCGATGTTTGCCAGGATGGTCAATATATCTGCGAACGTGTATTACACAAACAGTAACGGCCGTTACTGTTTGTATAGAATATGGAATGCTACGCATGTCAGATGACAGACGGAAACCCCCTACCCCCCCATACCCCAAACCCTACACCTTGTGCTAATATGCGGAGTATGAATCCCATTAGAGACCTCGGTCGCATGGTTTTTGTGGGATTAGTACGATTGATAGTAGATGATTATTTGTAATTTAAAATGCAGGAGCGATACGACCGCGACCTGTCTCTAACGGGATGAATATTTTTGGGGATAATGATACTGACGAGACAAAAGAAAAGGGGTCTCGCAAAAAAGGGAAAAAGAAAATACCGACAGGCGGACGCTTTTTGGGTAATATCGCAAATGCGGTGCTCATTTTTCTTTTGCTTATTGCCGCCTACACGCTCGCATCCGACTTGGTGAAAAAAGAAGAGACGATCGCGCTCTCCGACCTTGCGGCAAAAGTAGTTGCCGGAGAAGTGACTGATATTGTCGTGGAAGGCGAGAAAATCACCGCCACCTTTTCCGACAAGTCGGAGAAAATCTCACGCAAAGAACCTGATGCCTCATTTTCCGAAACGCTTTCCCGCTATGGCGTCTCGCAAGAACAATTAAGCAAAGTAAAACTGGATGTGCGCGGCGCGTCCGGTTTTGGATTTTTCGCGCTGAATATTCTGCCATTTCTCCTTCCGATTATTTTTATTGTTGTTCTCTTTTGGATGATTTCGCGGCAAGTGAAAGGCGCGGGCATGCAGGCGCTCTCCTTCGGACAATCAAAAGCGCGCATCATTGACCCCTCTGACAAAAATCAGCGCGTGACGTTTGAAGATGTTGCGGGCGTGAAAGAAGCGAAAGAAGAATTGAAGGAGATTGTTGATTTCCTGAAGAACCCGAAGAAATTTTTGGAAATCGGCGCGCGCATTCCGAAAGGCGTGCTTCTGATGGGTGCGCCGGGCACGGGAAAAACTTTGTTGGCGAGGGCGGTTGCCGGTGAAGCTAAAGTGCCGTTCTTTATTATTTCCGGTTCTGAATTTGTGGAAATGTTTGTCGGTGTGGGAGCCTCCCGCGTGCGGGATTTGTTCAAAATGGCGAAGAAAGCCGCGCCCGCGATCATATTTGTGGACGAAATTGACGCCGTGGGGCGCGTGCGCGGCGGCGGGATGGGCGGCGGCAACGATGAGCGCGAGCAAACGCTCAATCAGATTCTTGTGGAGATGGACGGTTTTGAACCGAATGAAAAGGTGATTGTGATGGCAGCAACTAACCGCCCGGACGTCTTGGACCCCGCGCTCTCGCGTCCGGGGCGATTTGATCGGCGCGTGGTGCTTGATCTTCCCGATCGCAACGACCGTGAGGAAATTTTGAAAATTCATGCGGTGAAAAAACCGCTCGGCGCGGACGTGAACCTTCGTATGATTGCGGAGCGCACGCCGGGATTCTCCGGCGCTGATCTCTACTCGCTTATGAACGAAGGCGCGATTTTGGCGGCGCGCGAAGAAAGAAAAGAACTCACGCAATACGACCTCATTCGTTCCATTGAAAAAGTGATGTTGGGACCCGAGCGCAAAAGCCATCTGCTTTCCAAAAAAGAAAAAGAAATTACCGCGTATCATGAGGCGGGACACGCGCTTGTTGCGTCTGTCCTTCCTAATGCCGATCCGGTACACAAAATCTCCATTGTTTCGCGCGGACATGCGGGCGGGTACACGTTGAAACTTCCAATTGAAGAACGCCGCATGCAATCACGCAAAGAATTTTTGGATGACATCGCAATGTCGCTTGGTGGATACGTTGCCGAAGAAATGATTTTTGGCGATATCACGACGGGACCTTCCAGCGACTTGCAAGTCGCAACAGCACTCGCGCGCGACATGGTTACAAAATATGGTATGTCGGAGGTAACAGGTCCGCTTGCGCTTGAATCGGCAGGCGGTAAGATCGTATTCGGTCGCGGAGTAGGCGAGCGTGAATATTCTGAAGATATGTCGGCGAAAGTGGATGCGGAAGTCGGGCGTATTATGCGCGAAGGCAAGAAACGCGCGGAGGAGGCGATCACCACACATAGAAAACTACTCAATGCGATTGCTACACGCTTAATTGAAACGGAAACAATAGAGCGCGAAGAATTTGATGCAATTTTAGTTGCCAATGGCATCACTCCCAAAAAAGGAGAGGAAGAAAAAGCGGTGGAGGAGGTGGAGAAGGGGGCTGTGTAGAGAAAGGGGTAGGATATAGCGTGGAGGGTATAGTAAAAGATATGGAAAAAGATTTTGACACGTGGAACGGGAAGAAAAAAGAGATACACGGGCGCGATGACGCACCTTTTTACCATAAACGAGAAATATGGTGGTGTGCGCTCGGTGTAAACGTTGGGTCTGAACAGGACGGTTCGGGCGAAGAATATCGACGTCCTGTTCTTATTTTAAAAAATCTTGGCGAGCAAGTGTGTCTTGTCGTCCCACTCACAACCTCAGTAAATAAGCACCCATTGCGTCCCTCAGTCGGCACAATTTCTGGCAAAGAAGCGCATGCCCTGCTTTCACAGATTCGTGTTGTTGATACAAAACGATTAGTCCGCAAAATCGGTTACCTTGATAAGACGGTCTTTGAAAACATACGAAAAGCCGTCAAAGACATGCTTTGACGGCTATCGTTGTTTGCCCCTTACGGGGCGAGCCCGAAGGCACTTGTAGGTATAGTATAGGATATGTTAGAGATAAA
The DNA here is from genome assembly GCA_038056715.1 of Patescibacteria group bacterium. GTDB lineage: Bacteria > Patescibacteriota > Minisyncoccia > Phycocordibacterales > JBBUEZ01 > JBBUEZ01. Next base: position 1,840 of record JBBUEZ010000037.1, on the reverse strand, counting down.
AGTCAAGCGTTTATTTTAGCCCTAAACCAAAGATAGATGAAGTATGTGATTGAAAATCTGTATCCGCCCATAGCTCAATGGTAGAGCAATTGCCTTATATGCAATGGGTTCCAGGTTCGAGTCCTGGTGGGCGGACA
>JBBUEZ010000037.1:0-1603 GCA_038056715.1 Patescibacteria group bacterium | reverse complement strand
GAGTCCTGGTGGGCGGACAAAGTTTTAGTTTGTGTAATTTATGTTCTCGGTTTAGGATGAGTATATGAAAGGTGGGTTTATACAGATTCCGATTCTGATAGCAGTTATCGTCATTGCCGTTCTTGGCGGCGGTGCATATGTTGCGTATGAGGTTACCAAACCTCCACAGAATGTCCCTGAATCAACAACGGCCACTACTGATGTCCAATCAACAACGACTGCGGACACCTCCACAACGGCACTAGCCGATAAAAAGAAGGGTGTGCTTGACGAGGGCGACTCGGTGATTGATTCTCTCAAAAAACAAGTTGAAGCATTAACACAGAAAATCAATCAGCCGAAAAATGAAACACCAAAAACTTCCATTGTTACTCTACCGTCCGGCGCAGTTGTGGAAATGGACGTAAACGGAAATATCATTCGTATAGTCAAAGAAGCATCGCAACAAACATATACCGCTTCAGTACCAACTTCACAAAATTCACCGCAAGTTGTTACTCAGCCGCCGACTACAGAAAGTGCGACGCCCACTCCTGATACAGTGATTGATGCGAGTGTGCCAAAGATTTGGGAAGCTCAGTTTGGTGAGCAGATTCGTACTCACATACCTGAGTTGAATGTCTGGGCACCAAACATGATTCGTTTGGTAACTAACGAACCTATCAATGTTCGTAAAACAAAATTTAGATTTAGATCACCTATTGAAGTAAGAGACCTCAAAGTAACATTCAACATTATTTCTGAGAACGTTGCGCGCGGACCCACAGATACTTGCTATGTAAATTGCGACAAGGGAGGATATTACAGCACTTTCTTTCTAAAAGAAGCGCTTACCGCGAAAGTGCCGTATGGTGCAAGTATCCCTGGTAACTATGATTTCGAATTTCTTGTCGTTGATATGGCGGGCAATTACTCAACGCAGTGGCACAGTGCACGAGATATAGCCGAATTTATTTTTGAATAAGAAGCATGATAAAGAACACAGAACAGAATAGCGTAAAATCTGAGAATGATAGCCGGCTCTTACCGATTACGGATCAGGTCTACAGTTTTCTTATGGAAAAAAAATTTCCACTATTTTGTCTTGTTATCATCCTTGTCATAATCACAGTGGTATCCCCCTTCCTACCCACATGGGCTTTTCGTATAGAAGCGGAAACACTTAGGAGTTTCTTTTCTACGATACTTGGCGCGCTTATTACAGTCATAGTTTTCCTCGGAACACTTACCGTAGGACTTTTTTCTATTAGTGACGAAAAGAAAGATATAAAAAAGAGTCTTTGGCAAAAGCATATAGTTCGATATTTACGGTATTACTTTTTACTTACCATACTCAGCATCAGTTTCTTAGTATTTTCAGATCTAATGATTCTAATGCGGATTGAACTCTTTTTTGTGCTAGTCGAGGCTGTTTTGGTTATTGTTGGGATATTTTATTTGATAAAAGTTACACAGAAAGCATTTGATGATCTCTTCCCGCCGGACAAGGCGATAACAGATTAGAGAACTAGTAACGGCCGTTACTAGTTCTCTAATACGCACGATTTGTTATATGTATATGGGAGAAATATCTTTCGGGTTCTTACTCAAAATGCACGGCGAT
>JBBUEZ010000036.1:34123-40668 GCA_038056715.1 Patescibacteria group bacterium | reverse complement strand
TGTGATGTCCTGCACCCGCAAGGATTTGACTCATTCGGACTTCCCGCGGAAAATTACGCGATAAAAACAGGTACGCATCCGAAGGAAACAACTGCGCAGAATATTGAGAATTACATCAGGCAGATGAAGTCGCTCGGCTTCGGATACGACTTTGGTGAAAAAATAATCACTTCATCGCCGGAATATTACAAGTGGACGCAATGGCTGTTCACACAATTCTTTGAACACGGGCTTGTCTATAAAAAAACCGCCAGCGCAAACTGGTGCGATTCGTGCAAAACGGTGCTTGCAAATGAGCAGGTGGTGGACGGCAAGTGCGAGCGGTGCAAAAACGAGGTAACGCAGAAAGAAGTGCCTGGATGGTTTTTCAAAATCACCGATTTTGCGGACGGCCTCATTGAGGGGCTTAAAGGTGTTGACTGGCCGGAACACACAAAGAAAAATCAGATCAATTGGATAGGGAAGAGCGAAGGAGCGTTAATAAAATTTCCAATTTCCAGTTCTCAATTTTCAATTGAGGTATTCACTACGCGACCGGATACGCTTTTCGGAGCAATGTATATGGCGTTGGCGCCGGAACACGAAATGGTCTCAAATCTCAAGAAACAGATTACAAATTGGGATGAGGTGGAGAAATATGTGAACGATACGAAGAAAAAAACGGAGCGGGAACGTGTTGAGAACAAGGAAAAAACAGGCGTGGAATTAAAGGGAATTAGAGCAATCAATCCTGCAAACAATGAGGAGATTCCCGTATTTATCGCCGACTATGTGCTCGCGCACTACGGCACGGGCGCAATTATGGCCGTCCCCGCGCATGATGAGCGAGATTGGAAGTTTGCAGCGAAATTTAATTTACCGAAACCGCCCGTTGTTGAGCCATATTTTGTTAAGAACGGCGGAGAAGATGGGGTTCGTGACGATAAACAAACGATTGAGCGTGAAGCGATCACCGCCATTGTTAAACATTGGACGGAGGATAAATACATCGTGCTCAAGTGGAAGAAGGTTGACTGGCACACTTTTATTACAGGCGGCGTAGAGAATGGACAAACACCGGAAGAGGCCGCGCGTGCGGAAGTTCTTGAAGAGACAGGATACAAAGACATTAAGAATGCGTCGGAGTTGAGCAGATTCCATTCGAAGTTTTTCCATGTGCCGAAAGACGAGAATCGTCTTGCACACTTTCACACATTTTATTTTGAATTAGGGAGTGGCGAGCGGGAAATCGTTTCTACTGATGAGCAAAAACATCATGAGGTCCTTTGGTTAATGCCGGAAGAGACCGTAAAGGTTCTTACGCCCCCCGGGCATCTCTATGTGTGGAATGAACTTAAAAATGGCACGTCTGCGTACCTAGGCGAGGGCATTCTAGCGAACTCCGAAAAATTTGATGGCATGGGAAGCGAAGAGGCAAAAAAAGCAATCACCGATTTTGTCGGCGGAACGATGACGAATACATACCGTCTGCGCGATTGGTCTATTTCGCGCCAGCGCTATTGGGGCGCGCCGATACCGGTGGTGTATGACTCGAACGGGAGCCCGCACATCGTACCGGAAAAATATTTGCCATGGCTATTGCCCGAGGATGTTGATTTTGTGCCGACCGGTACGGCGCCGCTTGCGAAATCGGAAGAATTAAAAAAACGAACGGAAGAAATTTTCGGCAAAGGATGGACGCCGGAAACCGACACGATGGACACGTTCGTCTGCTCGTCTTGGTATTATTTGCGCTATCCAAATCCGCACAACGAGAATATGTTTTGTTCCGGGGAGCGACTGCGCCGGTGGCTTCCCGTTGACCTCTACATCGGCGGCGCCGAGCATACCTATATGCATCTTCTCTATGCGCGCTTTTTCACGCGCGCGATGCGGAAAATCGGCCTGATTGATTTTGACGAGCCGTTTTTGAAACTGCGCCATCAGGGGATGGTGCTTGATAAGAACGGCGTGAAGATGAGCAAGTCAAAAGGGAATGTTGTGAACCCGGATGAAATAACGGAGCGATTCGGCGCCGATGCGGTTCGTTTGTATATGATGTTTGCCGGCCCGCTTGATGAGGATGTGATGTGGAATGAAAATGGAATTGTCGGCACTTACAGATTTTTGGAGAAAGTATGGCGGCTATCGCAGATGTGCGCAGATAGCGCGGGGAGGAAAACAGAAACCTTGTTGCACAAAACAATTAAAAAAGTGGAAGGGGATATTGAGGAACTTAAATTTAATACGGCGATATCCGCGATGATGATATTTGTGAATACAGCGGAGAAAGAAGGGATTACGCAAAAACAATACGAGGCATTTTTAAAACTTCTTGCGCCGTTTGCGCCGCACATGACGGAGGAATTGTGGTGTGAACTCGGGTATGTCGCATCAATCCATCTTGAAAAGTTTCCTATTGCTGATCCGGCACACAGTAAAGACGAAGAAAGGGTAATAGCAGTCCAGATTGATGGCAAAACACGAGATACCTTCACCGTACCGCAAGACGCGGACGATAAAGCAATAGAGGAGATGGCAGTTTCGCGCGAAATGGTCAAAAAATGGCTTAACGGCAAGACTATTTCTCGTATCATTGTCGCGAAAGGAAAAATTGTGAGCATCGTGACCGAGAGATAATCATCTTCTGTTTGCAAAAGTGCTTGACACGTATACTTATTCGCTGTATTGTTGAAAACACATACAGCACACTAGGACCGACAGAGTTGACTTATAAGGACATGGTGGTGTGAAAATAGCCTTACGACGATTAGATATATGGGACTTCTTTCATTTAAACCAAAACAGGTTGCGAAACGACTACTTGCGCCAATTCCGGAGCGAACCCGAGACGTCATCATCATGCGTTTCGGGCTTTTGGGCGGTGAAGGAAAAACGCTTGATGCAATAGGGAAACAGTACGGGATTACGCGTGAACGAGTCCGTCAAATAGAAACATTCGGTCTCGCGGCGATAAAAAAATCGGACGCATTTACGAAAGAAATGGAGAGTCTTTCAGAACTTGAGAAAGCGGTCTCGGGCTTGGGAGGTATTGTTTCGGAAGAAGATTTGCTTGCCGCTCTCTCCAAAGATCCAAACACGCAAAATCACCTTCTTTTTTTCCTTACTCTCAGCGATTCATTCGTTCGCGCAAAAGAAGACGATGAATTCAAGCATCGTTGGTATACGGACGGCGAGATTGCAAAACAGGTGGAGGAATCTCTTAAAAAGCTCTATGACGGACTTTCAGACGAGGATCTCATTGTTGAACCGGATATCGTCTCGCGTTTTTTGGATCATTTGAAAGATGTTGCGGATCAATATAAAAACGAGGAAATCGCAAAACGGTGGCTCAACATTTCAAAAAAGATCGGGCGTAATCCGCTTGGGGAATGGGGAATTTCCGATTCGCCGAATGTTCGCACGAGAGGCATGCGCGATTACGCGTTTCTTGTTATCCGCCGGCACGGCAATCCCATGCATTTCACCGAAGTCGCACGATCCATTGAAAAAACATTCGGAAAAGCGGCGCACACAGCAACGTGCCATAACGAACTTATCAAGGATCCGCGTTTTGTGCTTGTTGGCCGCGGACTCTATGCGCTTCACGATTGGGGGTACACGTCCGGCGTCGTCCGCGATGTCATTCGCGAGGTGCTCAAAAAATATGGACCGCTCACCAAAGAGGAAATCACTGATCGCGTGCTCAAAGAACGTTATGTAAAACCCAATACAATCCTCGTAAATCTTCAGAACGGAAAGCATTTCAAGAAAGACGCAAGCGGCCGTTACGCTACTGCCTAAGGCAATGATTAGAAGAAATCATATTTCGCAATACCTGCATAGGGTGCGGGGGTTTTTTGTTTATGCGCTCTCTGGTATTATACAGACATGAATTTTTCTCTCGCAGGGAACATACTGTCTCAATATGCAACATTGTTAGCGCCGGTTTTACTTGGCGTGATTGCATTTCGTATATGGGTCTATTATACGCGCGCTAATTTTATCGCTGAAAGGAAGGCGGTGCTTCTTGAAATTTTCGTTCCCAAAGACGTGGCGGCGCCGGAAAATCTCATGGACGAGGTTATACTTTCCCTGCATCAAATGGGACGAGAACAAAACCCGTATGCGCGATTTTTTACAGGGGCCGTGTACCCGCGGTTTTCGCTTGAGATCACAGGCGATGGCGAGTCAATTCGCTTTTTCATTTGGACGGAGCATGAATACAAAGAATTCATACAAACGGCAATACGGGGACAATACCCGAATCTCGTAGTTACAGAGGCCTCTGATTATGCGGGTGAGATGCGCTACACGCCGAAGAGAAAAGATATTATTCTCTACGGTCTTGAATATATCCGCGCGCGCGCAGACATAGTCGCGGAAGGAAAAATCTCTGCTATGAAATTTTCGTCAAACCCGATGGAATCAGTCACTCGCCTTATGGGAACCCTTCATAAAGGAGAGCGCGTCTGGATTCAGATATTGATTCAAGCAACGCGCGTGCAAGGAAAATCGGAATTATATTTTAATGCGGGAATACGAGGCATCTATATTGCCGACCGCGCTCACTTTCAAAAAACATATATGCGCGAACTTGCTCTCGTGCTTCCCGGATTTTCCGCAAGCCCCGTTACCTCGGAGATTATGTATCCATGGCAAGATATTTCCGGAATTCGCAGCGCATTTCGCTCCGCAACGCTCTATAATGCCTACGTGCGGCGAAATTATTTTTACCCGCCTCATCGTCGGAAGAGTTTTCTTTTTACACAAGATGAAATAAAGAAATTTTATAATTTTGCTCGAGGAGAAGCGTTTGCGCCGGCACTCACGAAAAATACAACAGCAAGAAAATTAGAGCCGCCAGCAAATCTTCCCGTATAACATATGCAAAAGTTTATTCAATACATTCAGACGAACGCGCGCATATATGCGCAACATTTTGTCGCGGAAGGGCATCAGCGGCACATTCGCTATGCTGCCGGATTGTTTTTGGCGTTTTTCGTTTTATTTACGATTGGTTTTCATTTCTTTTTCGCCCCGCCCGAGCGGTTCCCTGTCGGGTCGCTTATTCGCGTAGAAAAGGGTATGACCATTGAAGTCGCCGCGCAATTACTTGCGGGAAAAAGCGCAATTCGCTCGCCGCGCGCATTCATGGCTCTTGTGCGTATTTTCGGCGGGCATAGAGGCGTGATTGCCGGGGATTATTATTTTGAGCTGCCGGAGTCTGTCTTTCAGGTTGCCATACGCATTACGCATGGAGAGTATAACCTTACGCTTGTGCGCATTACGATTCCGGAAGGAGTGAATACCACGGATATCGCGGATATTTTGAATTGGAAGATTCCATCGTTTGACCGGAGCGGTTTCCTTGCGCTCGCGGAATCGCGAGAGGGTTATTTGTTTCCCGATACTTATTTCTTTTTGCCGAACGTCACAAACGAGGAAATTATTCGTACGCTGGAGGAAAATTTTAAAAACAAGACCGACCCGCTTCGCGGCCAAATTGCACAATCCGGCAGATCGTTTGAGGACATCATAACCATGGCGTCCATTGTGGAGCGTGAGACAATAGAGTTGAAAGATAAGTCTATTGTTGCGGGGATTCTCTGGAAGCGCATTGATATCGGTATGGCGCTTCAGGTGGATGCGCCGTTTCTCTACGCGATCAACAAGAACACCTTTGACCTTACCTTGAAAGATTTACGCACTGATTCTCCGTATAATACCTACACCCGAAAAGGACTTCCGGTGACACCCATCGCGAATCCCGGACTTGAATCTATCGTTGCGTCAATCCAACCGAAAGAAACGCCATACCTTTTTTATTTATCCGATCGCTCCAGTAATTTGCATTACTCGCGGACATTTGAGGAACATAAAGCGAATAAGCGCAGGTATCTGTATTAAGCGTATAACGAAAATAACCGACATACAAAACGCTCCGCTTATCTTTTTTGATCTAGAGATGACGGGACTCTCTCCGCTGACAGAGAGACCTGCTTCGGTTGGGAAGAGATGTTAGTTAAAAAATATTTATAGCGCAACACATCATCCTTATAAACTGGAGTTTATAAGGATGATGTGTATAATAAAAACATGGCAAAAATAAAAACAGCAAAACAAATGGAGCGGCATTTGAAGGGGATGGCGAATCATTATCGGATTGAAATTTTGTTACATATCGCGAATAATGATAGAGCAACGCTGGATGATATCGTTACCGCGCTCGGCGCAAATGAAAAAACCCTCGGCGAGCATACACGGCGGCTGTTCGTGGCTGGATTGGTCAACAAGAAATACCGCGGTAGATTCGTGGAACACACGCTTTCGCCTTACGGCAAAACATTCGTCGTCTTTCTGAAAGCATTCCAGCACATTCAGTAACACCCTTATAAACTGGAGTTTATAAGGGTGTATAGGAACACAAATCCAGATATACGCGATTTAGACTTTGAATTAAAAACGAAACGAATATGGCCGGAATTTGGAATCCTTCAATAAAATTCAGGACAAGTCATTCGACGAAGCTCATGACAAGTCATTCGACGAAGCTCATGACAAGT
>JBBUEZ010000036.1:28609-34023 GCA_038056715.1 Patescibacteria group bacterium | reverse complement strand
GACAAGTCATTCGACGAAGCTCATGACAAGTCATTCGACGAAGCTCATGACAAGTGAGCATAAACAAATTAACCCCGTTAGAAGTAAGACGCCAATGGTGTCTGCCGATTCGCAATCGAATCGGACTTCTAACGGGGCAGATACCCCTCTTAAACCCCATACCAGTTTGCAACCCCAGTACCACAGCAAAGCTGGCTACGGGGCACGGCAGGGTAGGCAGGTTTTCGTGGGTCTTTCCGGGGGAGTGGATTCTTCCGTTTCGGCCGCTTTGCTAAAAAAGGCTACACCAAACAATTTCTCAAAATTGTTTGGTCGCCCGACCCCGAAGGGGTTTAGGGGCTATGATGTTACGGGAGTATTTCTGAAAACATGGCAGCCGGAATTTCTTCGGGGGAGAGGTGTGTGTACCGAAACGGCGGATCGCCGCGACGCGATGCGAGTCGCGGCGCACCTCGGCATTCCGTTTCTTGAACTTGACTGCGAGAAAAGGTACAAGAAAACTGTCGTGGACAGGATGGTGGCGGAATATCGCGCCGGACGCGTGCCAAATCCGGACGTATGGTGCAACCGCGAGATAAAATTCGGCATGTTTTGGCGCGAGGCAAAAAAACGGGGCGCGGACTTTATTGCGACCGGACACTATGCGCGTATTCAACCAAGAACTAAGAACCAAGAACTAAGAACGTACGAGCTTCTGCGTGGAGTGGATAAAAATAAAGATCAATCGTATTTCCTCTGGACTCTGACACAGGAGCATCTTGCATCCACGCTTTTTCCTGTTGGCGGTTATGAAAAAACGGAGGTACGCGCGCTTGCTAAAAAATTCGGATTGCCCACGGCCGAGCGGAAAGACAGCCAAGGAATTTGTTTTATCGGCAAGACAGATATGAAAGAATTTCTGCAACAGTATATTAAAAAAAATCCGGGCGACGTACTTGATACAAGCGGCAAAATTATCGGAACACATGATGGCGCAATCTTCTATGCGATAGGGGAGCGGCATGGATTTTCAGTTCGGGGGGAAACAGGCGCGGGTCCTCTGTACATTGTTTCTAAAAATATGGAGCGGAACACCATCACTGTCGCTCACAAAAATGAAGAAAAAGTTTTACAATCTCACAGGGTCACTCTTTTAGGTACGCATTGGATAAACTCTGTGCCTCTCCCTGCAAAAACTTATAGTGCGCACGTGCGCTATCAAGGCACGGATATTCCTGCAAAAATCCACCGCGAAGAGGGCCAGTCGATCGTTTCACTTGCGCAAAAAGAATTCATTTCGGAAGGGCAGTCACTTGTGATATATGACAAAGAGGTGTGCATAGGGGGCGGAATCGTACGTATTGCACAGTAGGCAATCCCCCATGTATACTGCTTTATATTATTGATTAGGACACTTATATGGAAGGAAATACCGCGTTATATCAGAAGAATCATATCGTAGGAGCGTTTCTTGTCGGATTGGTTATTGGGCTTGGCGCTTATTTTGTCTGGGATAACCAAGGCAATCTTGCGAACCGTGACGTACAGGATACAAAACAGGGCGGGAAAGGAGATCAAACGGATAGTGCTATGATGGAAAGTAAAAATTCAGTTTCTGTTAGTGACCAACTCGCAGGATTTGCCGTACAGATAGATAGAGCGACCCTTGCCGAAGATGGGTGGATAGTTATAGCAGAAGATGTTGAGGGGGAACCGGCGTATCTTCTCGGAGCAAGTCGTCGCGACGCGGGCACATATGAAAACGTAGATGTTGAATTACTGCGAAACACAGAGGAAGGGAATACCTACTACGCGGTTATTTACAAGGATGACGGCGACAAACAGTTTGATAACAAAAAAGATACGCCTGTCGTAACAAGTGGCGGAAATCCCGTCATGACCGCGTTTGAAATAGTCCGAAGATAAAAAATCTTTGCGCTCTCAGTTCTTCGTTATTAGTTTTCGGTTATTTATTTATGTGGGTACTCTACGCATTTCTTGCCGCCGGATTTGCCGCACTTGTGGCGATTTTCGGAAAGATAGGCCTTAAAGGAATTGATTCCACTCTCGCCACAACAGTTCGTGGAATTATCATGGCGCTCTTTTTGGTGTGTGTAGCTTTTGCAATGCGAAAATTTGACGGATTTTCTCTCCAGTCGTTCACAGGGCGCGAATGGATATTTATTATTTTGGCGGGAATTGCGGGGGCACTCTCATGGCTTTTTTATTTCTCCGCTTTGCGTGCGGGACCCGCAGGTGCGGTATCCGCAATTGATCGCCTAAGCATCGTATTCGTCGTCATCCTCGCCGCAATATTCTTAGGCGAAGCATTTACATGGAAAATCGGCATCGGCGCGCTTCTGATGGCAAGCGGGGCAATTCTTATTGCGTTTTGAAATGGCTGAGGTTGACGGCTCTCTTTTGTAATTGTAAGGTGAAGCAAGATGTTCCACAAAAGGAGAGAATGACATGAGCGGACTCATTCGGCGGGTTCTTCGAATCTTTGCGTACGTGAGAGATTTGGAGCAAAGAGCGTTTTACGACACTCTTACGGGATTACTTCAGCGAGGCAGGTTCTTTGAACTTTTCAAAGATCGCTTGGCTAAAACGGATGCCATTGCTCTCGTGTATATTGATTTGAATGGATTCAAATCCATAAACGACAGGTATGGGCATGCGGTGGGTGATAAGGTTTTGAAAATCTTTGCTTGTCATGCCAACGCATTCTTCGGGGAGAAAAAAGGGATTGTCGGTAGGATGGGTGGTGATGAGTTTGCCGTCGTCCTTTCGGACAACCGGGAACAGGGTCTCTCTGATATGTGCGCGCGATTCGTTGAGTTTTTGGCGGCGCGTCCGATTGCGCACAAAAATCGGCATATTTTCATTGATTTCTCGTGCGGCATCGCGACAACGACGCGCGATGGCAGAGACCCTGACGCGCTTTTCGCTGCTGCCGATGAACGTATGTTCAAACAAAAAAGAAGAATCCGCCATGATGTGCGGAGAAGATAGCCACCGCGGGACAAGGAAAGTCCCGCGTTATTTTTTTTGTGGTACAATGCTCCCATGTCCCAATACTACAAGCCGAATCGGAATCCGAATTGGAATTATGACGGAGACCGATGGCGCCTTTCCCGTTCAAAGATATCTCTTTTCACCGAATGCCGGCGCTGTTTTTATATAGATAACAAATTAGGCGTTGCGCGCCCGCCCGGTTTTCCATTCAACTTGAATAGCGCCGTGGACGCGCTTCTCAAAAAAGAATTTGACATTCACCGCGTAGCGGGGAGCGCGCATCCGCTTATGACGCGCTACGGGGTAGATGCCGTTCCTTATGACCATCCGGACTTGGATATTTGGCGCGAGAATTTTAAGGGCATTGAATTCAAGCACGAGCCGACCGGCATGACTATTTCCGGCGCGGTGGACGATGTGTGGGTGAATCCTGCGAAAGCGTTGATTGTCGTTGACTATAAGTCAACGAGTAAGGATGGTGATATCACGGTACTGGACCAGGAATGGCACGATAGTTATAAACGGCAGATGGAAGTCTATCAGTGGCTTTTGCGACAGCGCGGATTTGTCGTTTCCGATATCGGGTATTTCGTGTACGCGAACGGCAGGAAGGACCGCAAAGCGTTTGACGGGAAATTGGAATTTGACATAACGCTTATCGCGCACGAAGGCGACGACTCATGGGTGGAACCAACCATCAAAGATATTAAGAAAACACTTGACGGGGAAGCGGTGCCGCCGCCCGCATCCGATTGCGATTATTGCCGCTATCGCGATGCGGCGGGGACGGTTCTTGCCTCGCGCGGCATGTTATAATGAGCACTACGAAGTACGAACCCGTACGAACATACGAATATACGAACATACGAACAACATGACCAATGTACTCATCGTACTCATTATTGTCCTAATCGCACTCGTCGCGTTTGTTGCCTATACGCTCGTGCGCGGGCAGAAGAAAAACGGGACGGATGAAGATACCGCAAAGCCGTTTATGCTTCTCCAAAATCAGTTGGAAAATTTGGGGCGCACCCTTGACGCGAAATTGGGGGAATCCCGCAAGGAAATGCACGATGCGGTGAGAAGTCAGTTCAGCGAATCACAAAAACTTATCAAAGGGATTACCGAGGAAATTACGCATGTGAAAGAAACGAATAAGCAGGTTGTATCTGTGGCGGACCAATTGCGCACATTGCAGAACACGCTTCAGAATCCGAAACAGCGCGGGGTGCTCGGCGAATATTATCTTGATTCGGTGCTGAAAAATATGTTTGCGCCGAGCCAATATCAATTGCAATACAAATTTGCAGACGGGGAGATCGTGGATGCGGCCATTTTTATTAAAGACAAAATCCTGTCGGTTGATTCAAAATTTTCGCTTGAAAATTACAACCGCATTGTGAATGAAACGGACCCGACTGAACGCGAACGTTTGGAGAAGGTATTTATACAGGACATCAAAAACCGTATTGACGAAACCGCAAAGTATATTAGGCCGTCGGAAAACACAATGGATTTTGCATTTATGTTCATTCCGTCCGAGGCAATCTACTATGATCTTTTAGTGAATCGTATTGGGGCGGCCAAAAGTTCCACGCGCGATCTTATTGAATACGCATTTCGCGACAAGAAAGTGATTATCGTGTCGCCGACATCGTTCATGGCATATTTGCAGACGGTTTTACAGGGTTTGCGCGCACTTCAAATTGAGGAGTCGGCAAAGGAAATTCAAAAGAGGGTAGGGGAATTGGGGCGACACATCTCTGCCTACGATCAATTTATGGGCAAACTGGGCAATTCTCTCACGACAACCGTCAATCATTACAATACGGCGCACAAGGAACTTAAGAAAATTGACAAGGACGTGCTCCGGATCGCGGGTACATCTCCGGAGGTTGAACCGCTTTTGGTTGACAAGCCGAATATTGAGTAAATCGCCGCTCGCCAACCACACCAAGGGTTGCCCTTGGCACTCGGCAAAACGAAGTCTTATGCTTCAGACGAGTCCGACTCCTTTGCTCGCAGTACAGAGCCATGGACAATCCTCGCGCGCACGCGTGTGCGCCATAGTGAGTAGAAAATGACCGCGAAAGAAAAACCCACAACCCACGGACCGAATCTGACATAGGGAGTTTGATCTGTACGGGGAAATACCGTGCCGACTGCGGCGCCGGTGAGAGATTCTTCCCATGCAATGATGTTTCCGCGAGGGTCTAAAATAAACGACGGTGTAGCGTTGCCTGAACGGATGAAATACCGTCCTGTTTCCACCGCACGAACGCGCGCCATCTGTATGATTTGTTTGTCCAACTGCTTTCCGGAAAACACCGACTGGGAGGCGACGTTCACCAAGATACCGGCGGATTTCTCGCGCACCAATCTTCTATAAAGTTGCGGCGAGAATATTTCGGAACAAAACA
>JBBUEZ010000036.1:0-28509 GCA_038056715.1 Patescibacteria group bacterium | reverse complement strand
TTCTCGCGCACCAATCTTCTATAAAGTTGCGGCGAGAATATTTCGGAACAAAACAACACGCCGGTAGAGGTATTCATAAAAGGAGCGGTGCCAAGCGATTTGCCCCGCGTGTATCCTCGTCCGCGAGAGAATGAGGCAACGGCATCCCTTCCGCTTTCGCCTCCAAAAAGAGAAAGGGGGGCGGAGATAAGATATGGGAGAAATTCCCCGGCCGGGACAAGGAAGTTTTTAAATTGGTATTTGACTGATTCCCGTTTTGTATTCCACGAATAGGCGATGGAAAATATGTCTTCCCTCGTTTCGGTTCGCGCGGAATCAATGAGGAGAACCTCGCGGTCGCCGAATGCGCGTTTTGCAAACGCATCCGATTCGTCGTTTAAGTAAAACAGGAAGCGCGTGTCTTCCGGCAAAGCGATTATTGCGGGTTTGTATGCGCCGGCGGTCCGTATGATTATTTCCTCCATCGTCTCTCCCCGCTGTGTGAATACCTCATCGGTCAAACGGAAAAATGAAGGAAATTCAGTATGAATTGCCGCCACAACAAACCCCTGTTCTTTCTGGTCTGGCGTCGGCGCTCTGCCTTGCATCGCATCTGCACGAAACCCGAAAGCCGCAAGCAGTATGCCGACCAGTATCACGCTCGCGACACCGCGCTTCCACGATGAAAAGAATGCGTGCGCGATTCCAACATTCACCGTCGCTCCGATAAAGCTCAAAAAATACACGCCGCCCCACGCGGCTCCCTGAAGAATGATATCGTTTCCCGAAACGGCATAACCCAAAAATCCTTGCGACCAATGTGCGCCCACAAGTGTTGAATCAAGAGATCCAGCCGATACGATAGAGAAAAAAAATGCGCGGGCGTACTCAAAGACGACAAAGAGAGCGGGCACGACAATAATATCGCCAAAATCACGCTTCTGCATATATTTTGCCGCGAGAGACCAGAGTCCGATGCAGAGAGCGAGTATTACGGCGGCGACAAGCCACACCGCTCCCACGAGAAGCCAACCGATCGCCGGTTCTGAAATACCCGCCCATTCTGCGGGCGCCGCATTCAAAAACCACGCAATCACGCCGCCCATATAGACAAGCCCTCCCGCAAAGCCCCACACGAAAAGAGCGCGCGCTGATCCGCGAAACAGACGAATGAAAACTATGAACGGGACAAGCCCGACGAACGCGATCGGCCACAGGGCGCCAAAAAAAAACGGCAGTGCGAGCAGCGCTCCGCTTACAATCGGCAGAAAAATGAGGAATTTGCCGAAATGTAATGCATGTATATCTCTGATAAAAGCGGATTTTCTGTGTGGCATAGGGGTATCAGAGTTATCAACAGCACGAATGTTATAAACCATGTATTGTGGTATCATCGTATTATATATTGAGTATAATTACCAACTTACCCCGCTACCTTATTTATGCGTGATTCTATTTTTTCCGTTCTTGCCATTTTTGCTATTTTCGTTTTTGCACCTCTTGCGGCAAACGCCGCAATCACACTCTCTCCGGTTAATGAAAAGGGTGCGGAAATTGCGGGAGATACCATTGTTGTGCTCTCGCCGATTGATGTTGCGACAACATCATTCTCCGCGCGAAGAGACGGCTCGCTCTCAATCTCGTTTGAACTTGGAAACAAGACTGAATTCGTTCAGCCCGGCATTGTGTGGAGCGTTGCGCTGGTGAAAAAGGACTCCGCTCTGTCGGCAACGTTATCAGAGGATGAATATCGCGCATTGTCCGCCGCGCTGTTTGCCCCTGCGGATTCTCAAGTTTTCAAGGATGCGCCGATGACACTTGCCGCGGCATCTTCAGAAAAAATGACGTTCCGCTATGAACCGCCAGCCAATCTCTCCGGCGAATACGAACTCTATATCACCTTTGCAAATTCCCTTTCGCTTATTCTTGACCGAACATTGGTCGGCACGATTCCACTCACGGGTTCGGGGGAGCGTATCACAATTTCAGGATGCTATCTTACTGTCGGCGGCGAAACCGCACAATACACGAATCTCGGAGGAGTTTCTCTTGCGGACGGAGAGACGCTTGTTGCGCACTGCGGAATAGAAAGCGGTATGCTCTCGGAGACCTCCGCAACGCGCATGTTACGGACGTACGAGGGAAATATCTATGGCGCGGAAGTTTCGCGAAAGAAAGGAAGCGAGATGATCATTCCGCAAAATATTTCTCAAATGGAGGTGCCGATTCCGGTGGAAAAAAAGAAAGGGGCATACAGCGCGCTCCTCTTTCTGGAGAAGGACGGCGTGCCTGTTTCAAACAAAATAGAACTGCAATATGGACAGTACGGCGCCGAACAAAACATTGTGGCGATCCGGAATATCCTTTTTGACAGAATGTCATACACGGTCGGCGACACGGCGCGCGTAACCGTCTTTTGGAGTCAATTTGAAAGCGGATTTGCAGCGCCGTCCGACGGGGGAACGCCGTTTCCCGCGCTCATGATAAGCGGCGAATTGCAAAATGAAGAGGGGGAAACGTGCACGGAAAAAGTTTCCAGTCCGCTGCCCGAGTCCGTGTCGGATGTCCCGTTTATGTATATCCGCGACGAAGTTCCGATTACCCGCGACTGCGCCTATCCGACCGCCATCGTACGCATTACAAAGGCGGGACCGTCTGGTGGAGAGGGGGAGACGCTTTCGGAAATTCGCGTGCCTCTGCGAGAAGGAAATTGGATGCGCACTGCGGAAGGGGCGTGGACATTCGGGGCGCGGGTGATAGGTGTGGCAATCCTCGTTCTTTTCGCCATCGGTCTTTTAGCGTTCGCAGTCAGGATGATGCGCCGCAAGAAAAATGGAGGCATTCCGCCGTTAGCGGGAATCGCCGCTATTCTCTTACTCATAACGGCAACAGCGTTTATGCTCCTTCCTGATAACCGCGCGTTCGCGTCGTTTGGAGGAGGCGGAGGAGGCGGAGGAGGTGGAGGAATAACTTTTGGAGGATTTGCTCCGGGCGGTGGTATTCCTAATACAGGCAGTGGTTTTACAATAGTCGGCCTTACGTCATCCGGTAGTTTCATATATGGAGGGATAACTGCTGGGCATGGTTCTGGCGCCTCTAGCGCCAGTCGCCGTACTGACGCTGGTGGTGGAGGACAAAGCGGCGGCTCGCAATGTGTCTGGGTCTTGGGTCAGTGTACAAGCGGGAACAACAATGCCGGAGGTTCATCCGGCGGCTCTGGCGGAGGCGGCAGTCAATCCCAATCGCCCGATTTCTTCCTTTCTCGTTCTAATGATATCTCCATATCGCTTGTAGGGGGAAACGAACGAACTTCAAACTCCGCAACGGTTACCGTTACGCCCCAGAACAGCTTCTCCGCCACGGTTGATCTCTCCGCCACAACTATCACGCCGAATCTCCCCGGTATCGTCTATACATTGGGCGACAATTCCCTCGTTTCTTCCGAATATGACAGAGGGTCGTCATTCTCCGTAACCGTACCGGGTGACACCGCATCCGGCACATATGCCATCACCATTGAAGGCAGAAGCGGCGGATTGACGAGAACAATCGCCATAGATCTCGGCATCAACACGCTCAATGTGAGGTATGAGGAGTTTTGATCACGACTCAAGAAGGAAAGGAGGCTCCTTCCGGAAATTCAAAGAAGTTATCCACAGGGACAGGATACAGGTACTTGACAGATCATAAGAGAGGTGTAAGAGTATCGTTAGTAGTTAGATTCGGGGCATTCCGCCTCGGGCAAGAGATGAGGAGATCGCACATGAAGAAGTCTTTTTTGGTTTTGGCAGCAGTGATTGCGGGGGCCGTGATGTCTGCTCCTGCCACCGCGGCGGAGGCATTTCTCGCCATGGAGCGTGAGGGGATACGGTTGCACATCCCTGTTACAAAAACGCCGGACGGGAAGTACATGTTCGCCACGTCCAGTGCGTACGAGACCGGCAATCCGCCCTTTACGCAGTGCAAGAGCGGACCATGGTACTACATTTTTACGGGGGTTGTGGATCCAGCGGACCTTTCGCTGAAACTCCACGTGATTCCAACATGTGTAAAAGCCACGTTGGATGACGTGGTGTGGGACATCGGGTACGCGGTAGGGATGCCAGCCCCAACGGTGTCGGACACGACCACTCATTATCTGGTGACATGGAATGTCAACGCGTATCAGAATGGTGCGTGGGTCCCAAGCGGAAAGTTCTTTTTCTCCGTGGAGAAAAACAAGATTCCGTAAAGTTCTTCAAGTTGTTTTAACCCGGGCGCAAGTCTGGGTTTTTTTTTTGTGTGTATTCGCAATTTAGGCATAAAATAAAGTTAGTAATAAAATTTGCCTCGTCCTATCCCCGCGGCAAGCCGTTCCCTCGGGATACTAGGGCGGGGTATGAGGCGAGGCACCGGGAAAACTTTGTTGGAAAGGAGCGCCCCACCGGGCGCAACGATGTATTATGCGGCTATTCATCCCCGCCCCGCAAGAAGACGGGGTATTCTGGCCGCTCCCAATAAAAATGGAGTTATCCCCATCCGGGGGCTTGACAAAGTGTGGTGCAATATGCTTGAATATAAGTAGCAGTTAACCAACCGGCCCCAATGGGCCAGAGGTGTTTCCATGAAAAAGCTTCTTGTATTGGCCGCATATTTTGCGGTTATGATGTATTCGTGTGCGGCGCAGGCGGTGGTCATCGGCGACCCCGTTTCGCCAACCGAGCCGGTTGAAGCGCGTATAGAATTCGGATTGTACACGACGCCGCCGACTTGGGAAATTCGTTTTTCCCCAGCAACTATGGTCGGCAGCGTTGAATTCTTTATCAAGGCGCCGTCAAAGTACGACGGGCAAATCGGTCTCCGGCTCTACACCGGCGGGACAAAGAGCGCGGTGCCGGTTCTCTACCAGCACGAATCGATTACAAAACCGGATGGGTCGGTCGGAATTGTTTGCACAATGGAATTTATTGTGTATGACACGCAAGGGAATCTGCTCCCCAATACTTTCTGGGGAACGCGCTGGGAGGTATTCAGGTCGGCAGACCCGTACCGATTGAACATCAATCTTTGCTGGCGCATAAAGTACCAGTAAAGAGGCATACTCACTATTTCTAAGAGACCCCCCGTACATTAAGTTGCGCGCGGGGGTTGTTTTTTTTATGCGATTACAGTAGTATATCTTCCATTATGTTTGCAATTATCCAAACAGGCGGCAAGCAATATAAGGTGGAAGAGGGCCAGACGCTTTCTATTGAACACATCCCGGGCAAAAAAGAGGGGGATGTTGTTTCATTTGATAAAGTGCTTCTCGTGGATGACGGCAAAAAAACAACCGTGGGGAAGCCGCACGTCTCCGGCGCAAAGGTGGAAGCAACCATCGCCCAAGCGGGACGTGCGCGAAAAGTGGTAGTTATTAAATATAAAGCAAAGAGCCGCTACTTCAAAAAGCGCGGACACCGCCAGCCGTTTTTGAAGGTAAAGATTAACTCCATTAAGTAATAGATTAAGTAATAGGTGGTCCGTGTATATTCTGTAACATTGAGAATGAAATGTTAATCCGTACGTTGGCTTATTCAATTTGTACGATATATCGTACAAATTGAAAATCCGATTGAGTCGGAGTAGGTGTCCATGGAGCCGTTATTTCAAAAAACGCGGACACCGCCAACCATTTGTAAAGGTAAAGATTAACTCCATCAATTAGATAAGAAGCCCGCTCTCGCGGGGCTTTTTATCATACGCGCAACATTGTGTCGCATGTTTTTAAAATTCTAAAAATTTTAGACAAACAGTAACGGCCGTTACTGTTTGTCTAATGGTGGGAAAATAAAAATATGGAAGTGAAGAGTCGTAATTAAAAACCCCGCTTCCGTGCGGGGTTTTGAATGTTACGCGGCCTTCCGAGGCCGCTTTTTGGGTCGCTGGCGCCATGACTCAAATATGAGCCAGTCAACGCCATAGACAACCTCTATTGTGCCAACCATAACGGCAAATATGATCGGAGTTCGTTTTTTTCTTTTATCATAGCCGAGCACGCGCCGACCGATGGCGTAGAGGAAAATAAAAATAAGTGCGATTACGGCAATGACTTTCATTGCTTATCCCCCTCGTTTTGCATGCGATATCGCTCGGCAGATCCGGACTCGCGCCACAACATGCCGACGACCACCTTCACGATGAAAAATAGGGACCAACTCAGCATACCAATTACTACACACACCATTACCGATAAACCGAAAAGTGTTTTGGTAATAATGCCGAGTTCTTTTTTCGCCGAGTCCATGGCTACAATGAACAGATTCTCAAGACTGTCGCCGATTATGTAGGCGACAATCAACGCGACTGCAATGCCAAGCACAAGCATGAGCATGTCTGTTTACCTCCGGATAGGGAGTGAGAGGGAGTGAGAGCAACAACTAACTCACACTTTAATACCTCCGCCTCCACAAGTCAACCAACCACAGCATGCGCACTATCTTAAAATTCAAAATTGAAAATCATGGCCTCTTCTACCATCTACCCACGTATACGGTACCATGATACCGTATACGTGGGTAGATAGGGGAAAGAGTGGTCACGGGGAAAACAGAGAATCCCGTGGGAAGTGCGCAAGGCGCTATATCATTATTGGCACGGACCAAGATTTTTTGTTGTGTGGCGCCCCGTCTGCCTGCAAGCGCACACAACAATGTGTGTATCATCTGCACGACAGAGCCTTGGGGTATTCCATGTACCAACACATAAAAACCCCGACTGAGTCGGGGGAATGGTTCTTATCTACTCATGCAGGGAGTGCAACCCCGCGCATTATTGGATGGAATATGTTGTTTGCCTTCCGTGAGGCATCACTTAAAGCGCATAAGAATCGCACTGCGCCTTTGAAGTCACCACGACCATCTTCCCAGATGGTCTTTAAATTTGCCAGTTGGTCGGTGAACCAGCAGTAAACTTTTTCGTTTGAAACATGCTCAGACGCCACTCTGGGGAAGCCCACGTTTAGGTCGTGGACCATTGTAGAAATGGCGTGTACTTTGTCTGGGAACATGTTTATAAAGGCCGAGTAGTTCCTCCCGAATTCGTGCTCAATTGCCAAAATCAATTTGGCGAATTTTACTTTATCTTTTTTGTTCTGTTTCCCGAGCGACAGATTGTCTACATATAGAGCCGCACATACGGCTTCCCTGGGGAACTCTCTGATGCCGATGTTCATACCTACCTCCGTCTATGTGATGGAACAGGATAACTAATGATAGTCTATTCAATGGAAACTTATTGTCAACCTCGTAGTAGATTCTGGCAATGCGCCAGGGCGCGATAACCTAAATCTTCGCTTTTTGCCAAAAATCACTACAGGGTCAACCGCGGTTTTTAAGGGCGTGAGAGAGGGTATCGGCATCGGAGTATTCCAATTCGGTGCCGGTGGAGAGGCCGCGGCCCAAGATGGTAATTTTGAAGCTTGCGGTTTTTGCCTGCGGTTCAAGAATCTTGCGCACGTATTGCTCTGTATTCTCGCCTTCCGGGTTTACCGACATGGCAAGAATCACTTCTTTAAGGCCTTCTTTTGCCGCTCTCTGCACGGCGGAGATGAGTGTTTTTGCGCGAATTCGTTTGGCCGGCTCTTCATCAAGAATCGGTATTGAACCGCCGAGCACAAAAAATCGCCCGCTATACACGCCCGTCTTTTCTATCGTATCCGCATCGGTATCTTTTTCCACAACAAGGAGAAGTGCTTTGTCTGTGTTCTGGTTTGTGCAGATATGACAGAGTTCGCCCGCTCCATTTTTAAAAAATCGCATACAAAACGCGCATTGCTTCATTTCCGCCGAAAGTTCCACGACCAAATTCGCGATGCGCGCACGCGCGGCAGAATCTTGATTTAATAAGTGATACACAAAACGCCGCGCCTGCCGCGGCCCGATCCCCGGGAATGCCCTAAATTCTTCAATTAATTTTTCAAACGTGTTCATGTCTTTCCTTATACTATTCCCTTATACTCATCCATCCTTAAAATGCCTCAAAAACTCTCCGCGCCTTCATATTTGCTCTTCTCAACATTCAAGAACGTCGTCTTTTTTTCGTCAAAGTAAAGTTCAATTTTCCCGGTCGGGCCGTTTCTGTGTTTCTCTATCAAAATCTCCGCAATATTGGGGCGTGCCGAATCGGACTTTTGCTGTTTGTCTTCGCGGTGAATAAACATCACGACATCCGCGTCCTGTTCAATGGAGCCCGAGTCACGCAAGTCAGAGAGGCGCGGACGTCCTTGACGCTGTTCCACGGCGCGCGAGAGCTGGGAGAGCGCGAGAACCGGGATTTCAAGTTCGCGGGCAAGACCTTTCAAAGAGCGTGAGATTTCGGTAACTTGCTGAACCATGGAGTCATAATGGCGAGAAGGAGCCATGAGTTGCAAATAATCCACAATAAGGAGGCCTAAGCCCTGCTCGGCTTTCAGGCGTCGCGCCACCGCGCGCATGGTCATCACCGTACTCATCGCCTTATCGTCAATAAAAATCGGCGCTTTGGAAAGACGGTCAAGTGCATCTCTAATACGTCCGAAATCTTCATCTGTCTTGATTTTCCCCGTGCGAATTTTCCACGCGTCCACACGTCCCTCCGCGGCAAGCATGCGGTCCACAAGTTGCTGCGCGCTCATTTCAAGAGAAAATATACCGACTGGAATATTGAATTGCGTTGCTGCCTGACGAGCGATATCAAGCGCGAATGCGGTCTTGCCCATGGAGGGCCGCGCCGCAATGATAATAAGGTCTGATTTCTGAAAACCGGAGAGATGGTTGTCCAAGTCCGCAAATCCGGACGGCACGCCGCGCAAGCCCCCCTCATGATGGCTCAACTTCTCAATGCGCTCCCACACATCGCCCAATGTCTGCCTGATGCTTACAAATTTGTGTCCGACCGGCGCGTTGGTGACGGCGAAAATACGCTTTTCCGCTTGGTCCAAAAGATCCTGAAGGTCAAGATGTTCCTCATATCCCAACTCGCCGATGGATCGCGACGCTTCAATAAGTTCGCGCATCACCGATTTCCGCTGAACGATATGAGCATAATGCGCCAGATTGGACGCAGAGGGGACCGCGTTCACCAGCTCGGAGAGATAGCTACCGCCGCCGACGCGGTCAAGCATGCCTCTTTCTTTGAGTTTCGTGGAAAGCGACAGGAGGTCAATCGGCTCGCTTTTGCCGAAAAGTTCCACCATTCCCTGAAAGATAAGACGATGCTTATCCGCGTAGAAAGAATCAGGAGCAATGATATCCACAATGTCGGAAACCCCCTCCGGCTTCAACATAATAGACCCCAAGAGCGCCTGCTCTGATTCAAGACTTTGCGGGGGAATTCTATCTCGATTGATACTCTTTTCTGCCATATGTTGAGGTATTGTAGCATGCCGTTTTTGCCGTCAAAATCGGATTTGTTCGCAAGTGTGGGGAAAGGGTGTGTATATGCTATACTACGGCACATTACACCATGAATTACTCTCATCACTCCATCCAAAAGCATGGCAAACACAAAGGCAAAATCGGCATCGTGTCTTATTTTCCTCTCAAAACCAAAGAAGACCTCTCCATTGCCTATACCCCCGGAGTTGCGGCCGTATCGCGCCACATTGCGGAGAATCCGAAAGCGGCGCGTACGCACACGATGAAAGGGCGGATGATTGCAGTTATCTCTGACGGCTCTGCGATTTTAGGGCTTGGTAATTTGGGTCCCGAGGCGGCGCTTCCGGTCATGGAAGGGAAGTGCGCGCTTTTCAAAGCGTTTGCCGGTGTTGACGCATTCCCAATCGTGCTTGGCACGCAAGATACGGAAGAGATCATCGCCGCAGTCAAAGCAATCGCACCCACATTTGGCGGCATCAATCTTGAGGACATTTCAGGGCCGCGCTGTTTTGAAATTGAAGAGCGGCTTAAAAAAGAACTTCCAATTCCCGTATTCCACGACGACCAGCACGGTACCGCGATCGTCGTTTTTGCCGCGCTCATAAATGCGCTTAAAGTTGTGAAAAAGAAATTGGGCGATGTGCGCATCGTGATAAATGGCGCGGGAGCGGCGGCAACCGCAACCACAAAGTTTCTTGTATTTGCTGGTGCGAATCCGAAAAACATCCGCGTGCTTGATACGAAAGGGATTCTCACACTCGGGCGCGAACATATGAGTCGTTCAAAAGATGAACTTGCCAAACTTACAAATCCGAAAGGGGAGAGAGGAAATCTAAAAGACGCGCTTGAAAATGCAGATGTGTTTATCGGCATGTCTGCAAAAAATGTACTCATACCCGAGTGGGTGGATGGCATGGCGGAAAAACCAATTGTCTTCGCGCTTGCAAATCCAGACCCTGAAATTGACCCGAAGTCGGTCAAGAAAACAAAAATTGCCGTGTTCGGCACCGGCCGTTCCGACCTCCCGAATCAAATTAACAATGTGCTCGCATTCCCGGGCATTTTCCGCGGCGCGCTTGATGCGGATGCGCGCCAGATTACCGACGAGATGAAACTCGCGGCCGCGAAAGCAATTGCTTCGCTTGTCCCTGCAAAAAAACTTTCCGCAACATATATCGTTCCAGACCCGTTTGACAAACGTGTCGCGCTTGCAGTCGCCCGCGCCGTCAAAAAAGTCGCCCGGAAATAGCATGTTCCTCCCATACTCAACACTCGGTGTTGAGTATGGGCGATTTGCCAGAATTTGACAGAGACTGCTAGATATGGTAGTAAAGTATCAGTAGTTTCGAATATGCCATTTGGCAAGCGTCGCGCGGAGCGCAAATTCCGTAGATGGGGGATCCAATGAAAAAATCAGGCATGTTAATTTTATCCTTGCTGTGCGTAGCATCAGTTGGGTGCGCAGAGCGCCGAAGTTTAGAGGAAGATATAAAGGCCATGGAAACGGATATTCGGGTCAGTGATTTCAAGCCAGATTTGTCGGCAGGGGACAGTTTTTCCACCATCGGGGAAGTACAACGTGTAGGAAGTTCGGAATCGGGGAGGGTCATTATTAGACCAGGGAGCGGGCAAGGCATGTTGTACTCGGCCTTTGTCGTACCGCATCGTGAGATTCCGACCGGATCACATGTTCGCGTAAATCTGGTGGAGTACCGAGCAAATTCGGGACACAGGACGTTCCTTCTAATGGTTGAGTAAAAGAAAGAGTTGGACGTATAACACACAATCATACCGCCCGCGCCCTAAAAAGCGCGGGTTTCACTTTATATTTTTCGACACTATCGCCATGTACAGTACGATAATACTGTACATGGCGATAGTGATTATTTTTTTGTAATTTTCGGACCGGTTTCGGTGTCGCGGATTTCAAAACCAAACGATTCTATTTTGGCGCGGATTTCGTCCGCGCGCGCGAAATCATTCGCTTCGCGCGATTTCGCGCGCTCCTCCGCAAGTTCGCGGACGCGGAGGGGGATTTCAATCGGTTTGATATCGGCAAGTCCAAGCCCTAGTATTCTATCCCACGAAAGAAGCGTCGCTTTTTTGTCGGCGGAGGATTTGTCGTCGCGCGAGACAAGTTTCCACACAACCGAAAGCGCTTCCGCGGTGTTCATATCATCTAGAATCGCGGCGCGAAATTTCTCATCGCAGGAGTTGCATACCGCTCCGCCTAGGGGCCACTCTGAAACCATGTCGCGCAGGCGGTCAAGCGCGGCCTGTGCGCCCGAAAGCGCATCCCATGTGAAATTGACCTGTGTTCGGTAGTGCGCGGTTAGAAGCCAATAACGATATGCGAGCGGGTCAAAGCCGCGCGCGACAATGTCGGAAAGCGTGAAAAAATTGCCTTCCGATTTTGCCATCCTTTTGCCGTCCACAGTGATGAAAGCGTTATGCATCCAGACGCTCACGAACGGATGTTTGCCGGCCGCACATTCCGACTGCGCTATTTCGTTTGTATGGTGAACTGGAATATGGTCAATGCCGCCCGTGTGGATATCAAATTGCTCGCCCAAATATTTCATACTCATCGCAGAGCACTCAATATGCCATCCGGGGAAACCAACGCCCCATGGCGAATCCCATTCCTGTTCACGCTTCCCATCTTTCGGAGAAAATTTCCATAATGCAAAATCGGTCGGATTTCGCTTCTCGAGATTTTTTTCAATACGCGCGCCCTCGCGCATACCGGACAGATCAAGCCGCGCAAACTCTGCATACGCCGGAAAACGGGCGGTGTCAAAATAGACGCCGTCACTCGTGATGTATGTGAACCCATTTTTCTCCAGCGCTTGGATAAGGGCGATTTGTTCGGGGATATGGTCTGTCGCTTTCGGAAAGATTGTGCCGTCTGTTTTTATGCGCAGATGCGCGAGGTCTTGTAGGAATGCATGGGTGTAAAATAAAGCGATTTCGCGCGCACTTTTGTGTTCACGGCGTGCGCCCGCTTCCAGTTTGTCTTCGCCTTCGTCAGCGTCGCTCGTCAAATGCCCGACATCGGTAATATTGATAACTTGGGTGACCCGAAGACCCGCACATTCAAGCGTGCGGCGCAACACATCCGCGAACACATAAGAGCGCAGATTGCCAATGTGCGCATAGTCATACACGGTTGGTCCGCAATGATACATGCGTACCGCATCCGGATTGATTGGGGAAAATGTTTCGGTGGCGCGCGAGCGCGTATTATAGAATTTGATATTCATCCCGTTAGAGACAAAAAAGTTAAGTTTTTGTCAGATTACCTTGTAAAGTTAATTGCTCAATTCCCCCGCCCACAGTATTACCAAATGCTTCGGTCTCTAACGGGATTCATCGCCGTTTTGTCTACATCCAGTGTTTGCGTTTGAAATACACAAACAGAGCGATGAGTGTGCCTAGCATGATGCCCATGACTATAAAGAAATCTCCCGGTATGCCGACGAGCGGGGTATGCTCAACATTCATGCCGAACAAACCGGCGATAAGCGAAAGGGGAAGCGTGATGAACGCCATAATGGTAAATGTCTTTATTGTCTCATTTTGTTTCGTCGTGAGAAGGGAATCATTTGTCTCACGAAGCTCGCTGATTGTTTCGCGATGTCCGTCAAGTGCGCTCGCGATCTTTTGATATTCGCCGATTGCCGCGCGGATATAATATCCAAAATCATCTCCATAAATCTTTGCGGAGGCATGCTCAAAAGAAACGAGCACATTGCCATGAAGCCGGATTGCCTGCCGAAAGTTCAAAATATCGCGGTTTACGTGCGAAATCGCTTCCACCATCTCTTTTTCATGCCCTTCAAAAACGCTCTTCTCCACGCGCTCCAAAAGGATGCTTAAACGGTCAAGCTCGCCCCCGAGCGCGCGGTATAGTTCTTTCAGGAGGTAGAAAAAAACGAAACCCGCGTGCGCGCCGACGTGGCTTTTATCAATGATTGAGTTCACCTCAAAAAGTTTTGAAAATTCATGGAGCGGGTCTATAGTTTCATAGTGCGTGGTGATGATGAAATTTTTGCCTAAGATGAAATCAACCTCCTGGTCCGCACGTTCGCCGTGGCGATGTTCAATAATGGGAAAATGGAGGATGAGATACAAATAATCCGGGTAAATATCCACCTTCGGACGAATGGTGGGGGAGAGTATCTCGTCGGCGACAAGCGGATGGATTTTAAACTCCTTCATCAAAGAGCGCACCTCTTCTTGCGTCGGCGATTCAAGGTCAATCCACGTTATTTTTTTGTGCGTGTAGCGGGAAAGCATGTGAGAATGTATGTTGTATATTGTATATTGTATTGCGTATAAAAACAAAGTGACGGGGAGGCACACAGGAAAGGTCGTACGATCCAACCTTGACTTTTTCTGGTTTGTGAATACTATCAGAAATAGTTGAACGAGATTTACTAAATCTCAAAACCAAAGCGAGGATTATGATGGGTGATAAAGTCACGTTGTTGCGTCTCCTCCTAGAAGCCCCCCAAAAAGATGGACCGGCGGGAGACAAGAATGAGGGGTTCTATGGAGTGGGGAACAAGGTGTGCTACAAGTCTAGATACTTTCTTTTTGGGGGAGACCCTGGGAGTGCGGCGCCCGAACAGACTCTACTGGTGGCACGCACCGTAGAGGGCAACTACGGCGTTGTCATCTCTGCGCAAGACGTTGCTGATCTCGTTGCGAAAATACTCAACGAGGCGCGAAGCCAGCCCCAGTAGCAGATAAAATTTGACCTTATATAGCATAAGGTTTCATCGTAGCCGCTGTGCTTGCACCGCGGCTACTTTTTATTTATCCGAATAGCGATTCGAAATTTTCTCTCGGAGACATACATCGCAAAACTTTCACATCAAGAATAAACACGGTATAATCATGTTCATATGAATCCGCTTCCACGCTATGTGAGTCTCGCCATTTTCGTGGCGCTTTTTATCGTTACATTTGGACTCGGTGTGTACACAGGATACGAAAATCGCCCCGAGACAGAATTCGTCACCTCACTTTTCAATAAAGAAAACGGAGCGTCGGCAATGGTTGATTTCGCGCCGTTCTGGAAGGCGTGGAACGTTATTAATGAGAAATATGTTTCCACAAACGGCCCGACTGATCAGGAAAAAGTGTGGGGCGCGATAGAGGGGCTTGCGGGTTCGCTTGGCGATCCGTATACGGTTTTTTTCCCGCCCGTGGAGGCGGAAAAGTTTGAGAGCGATATTCGCGGCGACTTCACAGGCGTCGGCATGGAAATCGGCATGCGCGAGAATGTGCTTACCGTTATTGCGCCGCTTAAAGACACGCCCGCATTTCGCGCTGGCATTAAGTCCGGCGATAAGATATTGGAAATAGACGGCGAAACAACCGCCAATATGACGGTGGACGAAGCGGTTGGCCGTATTCGCGGTCCGAAAGGAACAGAAATCTCTCTAACGGTTTTCGGCACGAACGACGAAGAACCGAGAAAGATAAAAATAACTCGCGAAGTTATTCTCGTTCCCACCATTGATGTTGAAATCCGGGGAAGCGACGGCGCATTGAGCGGCCTTCCCGCCGGTACGGGAGACCCGTCAGAAGTATTCGTTATCAAATTATATAATTTTTCCGCGCAATCGCCGGAGTTATTCAGACAAGCGCTTCGCCAATTTTTTATTTCCGGCAAAAATAAATTGATACTGGATCTGCGCGGAAACCCGGGAGGATATTTGGAAGCGGCGGTGGATATGGCAAGTTGGTTTCTTGCGCCCGGGAAAGTTGTCGTAAAAGAGGATTTCGCGCGCAAAAACGAGGAAAAAACGCATCGAAGCCGCGGTTATAATGTTTTTACGAGCAATCTTAAAATGGCAATTTTGGTTGACGAGGGAAGCGCGTCGGCATCGGAGATTCTCGCGGGGGCGCTCTCCGAGCACGGTATTGCGACGCTCATCGGCGCGAAGACATTCGGGAAAGGGTCAGTGCAAGAACTAGTGCCGATTACCGATACCACGTCGCTTAAAATAACAGTCGCTCGCTGGCTTACGCCGGAGAAGGGCATTTCTATTTCTGAGAAAGGGCTCATGCCTGCGATAGAAGTAAAGGTGGAGAAAAAAGATATTGAGGAAGGAAGAGATCCGCAACTTTTAAAAGCGATTGAATTCGTTAATCAATAATGAAAATTATTTTATTGAAAGATATCGCCGGTATCGGAAGACACCACGACGTGAAAGACGTGTCGGACGGTTTTGCGCGCAATCAGCTTATTCCCCGCGGTGATGCCGAAATGGCGACACCAAAAGCACTTGCGGAGGTAGCAAAGCGAAAGGAGCGGATCGCCGATACAAAACGCTTAGAACGCTCATTGTTGGATAAAAATATCGCGTTGCTGAAAGAAAAAACGGTGACGATTTCACGGAAAGCGAATGAAAAAGGACACCTCTTTGCAAAAATAAAACCGCAAGATATTGCGGAGGCGATTCGCGAACAATTTCGTATTGAAATACCGGTCTCTGTCATTGCGCTTTCAGAACATATTGAGATGGCAGGAGAGCATCGTATTCTACTTGCAAGCGAAGGCGCACGATCGGAAATACTTCTTGTTGTCAAAAAATAGCTGCAAAAATAGAGCCCCGCACATGTGCGGGGCTCGGCCGATGTTGGGGGGGTCGATTTGTTCATGTCCCCTTGAGGACCCTATAGGATTCTTTCGCGCGGGCGATAGCGTGATCGAAGTCCTCTCGAATGTCCTCGATGATACTCGCCACCGCCGCGTCCTTTTCGGTGAGCGACATGCTTGAGGGCATCTTCTGGGTAGATACCTGCGCCATTGCGGCAGCCCGCATCTTCAGAGCGTTGTGGATCATTGTGAAGAGTGCTTCCTCGGGCATCCCGATTAGGTCGGGGCTCCCACCGCACTCTCTGTAAATCTTTAGCACATCTTCTTCGTGTACCATGTTCGATCCTCTTGGTTGACTGTCTACTGTTTATCACAGATTGCCAGAATATCAAAGTGGTTCGCAAAAAACCGCCCTCAAGGGCGGTTTTTTGCACTATTTTTTCGTTACGTTTGCAACTCTTTTTACAGTTGTTTTTCCATTAAACCCGGTTTTTCGTTTCGTGGTGTAAGAAACAATGCCGTCCTCTATTGCAAAGAGCGTGTGGTCGCGTCCCACCGAAACATTCTCTCCCGCAAGAATGCGGGTTCCTCGCTGACGCACGATAACAAAGCCGGTTTTTGCAACCTGTCCATCATAGAGTTTCGTACCCAGATATTTCGGGTTTGAATCTCGTAGGTTTCGCGCTGTTCCGCCGGCTTTTCTTGTTGCCATAATTGTTTACGAGCAAGGCGAGTAATTACAATTATGAGCACCGAGCACTCAGACCGAAATTGCAATAAAGCGGTCTGGTCAAAGACATCTAACGATATTTCATGTCTACCGTCAGCAATATCTGAGTGCTCGGTCGCCATTGGAATGTAACCCTAACTTCCTGCTATAATTACCAAATAATGATGAGTATCATACAGGGAGTCAGGGGAAAAATCAAGTGGCTTGGACAAAAGGCGGGGGAGCCCGACATATTTACCGCGCTCATAGTCATTTTAGTCGCCTTTCTCTCATTTGGGCTCGGCCGACTTTCGGTCGTTTCATCCAAGAAATCTGATATTCGGCTGGAGACGATTCCTCTCGGGGAAGCCGGAGCCGTTTCTGCCACTGCCGTGTTCGCCGTTCCAAATAAGTCGCCTGCAACAACACACCCAACTCAAGGCCAGTTTGTCGCCTCAAAAAACGGCACGAAATACTATCTCCCGTGGTGCTCCGGCGCGACGCGCATCAAAGAAGAAAATAAGGTATGGTTTCAAAGTGTGGAGGAAGCAAAGAGGGCCGGATTTGCACCGTCTAGTGCGTGTAAAGGACTCTAGGGTAAAAGACTAGGCAATAAATAGGATTTAGACGCCAGCAGAAGAGGAATCATCGGAGTCGCTTTCTTCATTAAACCCTTTCTTTGGACTCGCCTTTAGGGTTGTTATCGTTTTCCGCTCACGGGCGGCGAGAATCTCATTCTGAGCGTCCTCCGAAAGTTCCATCAAAAGTTTTGAAAGTTTCTTTTCGTCAGGTTCTAAGATATCTGTCCATTTACCGAGTCGCTCCAAGATCGGGCGGGCTTTATCCATGTCAAATGAAAAACGCTCCTGTGTTTGTTTGGTGATGAATCCGCCCGAACCGAATACGCGAAATACGCCTGCTTTTTCCATATAGGAAAGGATCATCGCACGTGCGCTTGCCACGCGCTTTTTTAACAGGCCTTCTTCTTTTTTGATATCAAACATTTCTGAAATTGCCCTGGCAACTTCTTGTTCTGTTGGTGTCGGTGCTTCCTCCCTTTTGTATTCATGCGACCACATCGGGCATAGGGAGCGGAAACCGCAATAGTTGCAGAGCGGTCCCGGAGTCGGCTGAAAATCATTCGCCACAATTGATTTTTCTATTGCTCCGATCGTTGCAAGCACGCGTCGTTTTGCACGTTCCAAAGTCTCATCGGTATGCACCACCGATACGGAATCGTTGTGCTTCAAAAAATAAAGCGTTGTTTTTATTTTTTCGGGCGTGATATGCGGCCAGCGCGCGCGGAGCGCAATTGCGTAGAGTCCTAATTGCAAATTGTCGGCAAGCGTTTCTTCCGCAGGCATCCGTTTGCCCGTTTTATAGTCAATGATTTCATATTCCTCGTGTTCAGGGTCTTTATCCAAACGGTCCATAACACCGGAGAGCGTATGCTCGGAGCCGGTATCGGGGTCAGTAATCATCGCGCTGAAACGCGTTTCCAACTCAACCGCATTCGCCGCCCACGGCTTATTTTTTTTGTAAAAATTGGTAATTAATTTCACTCCTTCTGAAAAGTACATTTCCTCTTCTTTTTCTCGCTTTTCCGGTTTAGTCCAGACGATTTTTTCCGCCGCCTCCTTCCATGTGCGCCCATAGAAATCTACAATCTCATCAAGAGTGGGGTAGAGAGGGTCGCGGTCAAACATACGCTTAAGCGCGCTGTGCACAACCGTGCCAAATACCTGCTCCACCCGTTTTGGCGTTTTTACCCGCTCAATCTCCTGATATTTGTATTTGAGCGGGCAGGTCTCAAATGTTTCCAGAGCGGAATAGGATGTTCGCATAGCCCTAGTGTACACAACTTCAACTATTAACAAAACGCCGCCGAAAATACATGCTAGAATATGCCTATGACAGGAAAAGCAACGCTTGCCATATCCGCGACAGTTATTTTTTTGTTCGCCGCGTGGGTTGGCATCTCTGTAATCACGTTTACAAAAACTGCTGAAGACGATCTGGCGGCGCTTCCGCTTGAAGAAGGAATCGTTTCTTATGTCATTGACGGCGACACCATCATTCTCTCCGACGACGACACGCGAGTGCGTCTTATCGGCATTGACGCGCCCGAATTGGGCGAGCCGTTGTATGCCGAATCGCGCGCCTTTTTGGAGAAATTGGTCGGCGGAAGAGTTGTTTTCATTCAGCGAGACCAGACAGACACCGATCCTTATAATCGTCTGTTGCGATATATATATGTCGGGACTACGCTTGTAAACGAAGAGATGGTACGAGGGGGCCTTGCGCGCGGAGCGATTATTCCCCCTGATACGCGATATGCCGCTCGCATCCTCTCTGCCGAATCATCTGCCAAACGCGAGCATCTCGGTATTTGGGCGGAACAGTAGAGATATTTTTTACCCCCTACTTATTACTCGCTAATTATTATATACTATCCGCATGCTTCACCGACTTCCCTCAACATCAGCGAAAAATACTATTACGAACATTGCGGCGGCTCTCTTTGCCAGTATCGGACTTTTCCATCTCGTGCGTATCTTTAAGGGATGGGAAGCGGTGATTGGCGGCGTTGCGATTCCGTTGTGGGCAAGCTGGCTCGTCGTATTCGTCGCATTCTATCTCGCATTCAAGATGTATCAGATGGATAGGGGATAGAAGGTGTGTTGCGTAATGAATATGATGTATTGTGTATGAGAGGGCATGAAAAGACCTCTCGGTATCTTTTATGAATATATCTAGTTCTGCATTCAAGAACGGTGCTAATATCCCCGCAACATATACATGCGACGGCGAGAACATAAATCCACCACTGATGTTTAGTGATGTACCGAAGGAGACGATATCGCTCGCGTTGATAATGGAAGATCCGGATGTTCCGTCCAATGTTCGTGCCGACAACATGTGGAATCATTGGATCGTTTTTAACATTTCTCCCCAAGTCGTGGGGATAGAGGAGGGGATTGAACCGACCGGCACACACGGCATTACCACGTCTGGCAAGTTGAAATATGGCGGCCCGTGTCCACCAGATCGTAGGCATAGATATTTTTTCAAGTTATATGCGCTAAATACGCTTTTGGACTTGCCGGAGGGGGTATCAAAATTAGTGTTGGAAAAAGCGATGGAAGGACATATTCTCGCTCGCGCGGGGTTGATGGGGACATACGCGAGAGGAAAGTAAAAAGTCAAACCCCCACACCTTTTGTTGTATTATTTTCTTATGCATATGTATTATATGATAATTACCTTCTTCTACAGGATTTTAGATATTGTGTTGGAAATAACTATGTCAAAATGAGATTAGGTCATACAACAAAAGGTGTGGGGGTCAAAATGCAAAATGTAAAAGTACAAGTTAAAATCAGAAAATTCAGGCGACTAGTTAGAAATTTTTACAAAAAGAACAGACGAGATATGCCGTGGCGGAGGACGCGCAATGCGTATCATATACTTGTCTCCGAAGTCATGCTCCAACAAACGCGGGTCTCGCGCGTGATGGAGAAATACCCCGCGTTTTTAAAACGATTCCCAACTGTCCAATCGCTCGCGCACGCGCCGCTCTCTGCTGTACTCAAAGAATGGAGCGGACTTGGTTATAATCGCCGCGCGAAATTTCTCAAACAGGCGGCGGAAAAAATCGTACGCAGTCATCAGGGGCGCGTTCCGGCCACTCTCAAAGAACTCGCACGACTTCCTGGGGTAGGGAAGAGCACTGCGGGCGGAGTGCTCGCATTTGCGTACAATACGCCCACCGTCTTCATTGAAACGAATATCCGCCGAGTTTTTTTACATCATTTCTTTCCAAATCAAAAGAACATTCCTGATTCAAGAATATTCCCGCTGGTGGAGAAATCTCTTGATAGGGCTAATTCGCGCGAATGGTACTATGCGCTCTTTGACTATGGCGCACACCTTGCCGAAACAATGCCAAACCCAAATGTACGAAGCCTTCACTATGCGCGTCAGACAAAGTTTAAGGGGTCCTTCCGCGAGGCGCGTGGAAAAATTCTTCGCACGCTCATTTCAAATCCGCGCACCTTTGCGTACCTAGTCCATTTACATGAACTGGATAAAACACTATGCGGGCAGGCCCTCCGCGCGCTTATACGTGAGGGTTTTGTGCGACGCCGCGGAAAGTCATATATAATTGCGAGATAATCATGAATGTTTTAATCGTTGGAAAGGGTGGAAGGGAACACACTCTCGGGTGGAAGATGCGCCAATCGCCTGCGCTTGAACGTCTCTATTTTATGCCGGGGAATGCCGGCACCGCACAGATAGGAACGAATATACATGTTGATCCGCATATGCACAGCGTTGTTCTCCAATTTTGTCAGGAGAACAGTGTTGGTCTTGTTGTCATCGGGCCGGATGAATACCTTGCCGAGGGGCTTACGGATTTTCTTTCAAAAAATGGGGTGCGTGTATTTGGCCCGAC
Source organism: Patescibacteria group bacterium (assembly GCA_038056715.1). Classification (GTDB taxonomy): domain Bacteria; phylum Patescibacteriota; class Minisyncoccia; order Phycocordibacterales; family JBBUEZ01; genus JBBUEZ01. The sequence goes on along the minus strand of JBBUEZ010000036.1, from coordinate 7,381 downwards.
GAAGGCCGCGGCGATGCTGGAATGGTCCAAATCTTTTGCGAAAACATTTATGCGGGAACACAATATTCCAACCGCCGCGCACCGCGTCTTCACCGATCCGGGCGCGGCAATCGCGTATCTTCAAACGCAATTTTTCCCGATTGTGATTAAGGCAGACGGTCTCGCATTTGGGAAAGGGGTCATCATCGCAGAAAATAGAGCGGAAGCAAAACAGGCGATCATTTCAATGCTAGAGAAACATATATTCGGTGCGGCAGGGGATTCAATCATCATAGAAGAATACTTAACGGGAAGAGAAATATCAGTGCACGCGTTTTGTGATGGAAACAGCGCCGTGTTATTCCCGCCGTCGCAAGACCATAAACGAAGATACGAGAACGATGCAGGGCCGAACACCGGCGGAATGGGAGTTGTCGCTCCTCTGCCGCGCGTGCAACCCGATGTCATGCATCAGATTAAAACACAAATTATTGACCCCGCATTGAAAGGAATGAGAGAACGCGGAACTCCTTTTGTCGGAATCTTGTTTCCCGGAGTCATGATCACGCGAGAGGGACCGAGAGTCATAGAGTTTAACGCCCGATTCGGTGACCCGGAAACACAGAGTTGCATGCCGCTACTCAAAACCGATCTTCTCACAGTTCTCAATGCGTGCGTTGACGGGACACTCACCACAACCGCGATTGATTGGCACAATGCGTACACGTGCGGCGTAACACTTGTCTCCGATGGATACCCGGGCGCGTACGAAATCGGTCATGAGATCAACGGTCTTGATACAAAAACCGACGCGCTGGTGTTCCACGCGGGAACCGCAAAGCGGGAAGACGGAAAGACGGTAACTGCGGGAGGACGGGTGCTCACTGCTGTTGCGATGTCTGACAATCTTTCAGACGCAATAACGAAGACATATACTGTAATTGATTCCATTGAATTTTCCGGAATGCGATTTAGGAAAGATATCGGGCAAAAAGCATTATGAAGAATAAAATTTGCCCCGTCCTATCCCCGCCGCAAGCGGTTCCCTCGGATTACCTCGGCGGGGTATTAGGCGGGGCACCAGGAAAACTTTGTTGGCAAGGCGCGCCCCACCGGGCGCACAATTCATTATGCGGCCATTCATCCCCGCCGCCAAGCGGACGGGGTATTCTGGTCGCTTCCAATAAAAAACAGAAGGTTCGGACGATCATCCGTGCGCTCAAAAAGTTAATACCGAATCCGGAGATGGAATTGCGGTACAAAAACAATTGGGAACTTTTAGTTGCCGTTATTCTCTCGGCACAATGCACCGACAAACAGGTGAATAAAGTAACGAAGGAACTGTTCAAAAAATATCGCACGCTTGATGATTATGTGTGCGCAAAGCCGACCGTGTTTGAAAAAGACATCTACTCCACCGGATTTTACAGAAACAAGACGAAACATATTCTCGCCGCGGCGCGCATGGTGAAGGAAAAATTCGGAGAACGAATCCCGCGTACGATGGGGGAGATACTCATGCTCCCCGGCGTCTCTCGAAAGACAGCGAACGTAGTACTCGGAAACGCATATGGCGTGGTGGAGGGAATCGCGGTGGACACACACGTCGTGCGCCTGGCAAGGCGTTTTGGGCTTACGAAACACACTGATCCGAAGAAGATTGAGTGCGATTTGATGGAAATCATCCCCAAATCGGAGTGGTTTCACTTCACCTATCTCGTAATCGGGTATGGGAGAGGGTATTGTCCGGCACATGCAAAAATTTGTCCGCTCGATCATTTGATGCTCTAAAATGTGGATAGCTGGAAATACCAGAATACCCTTATTTTAAGCCGTATTCTTGTATTGCCAAATGTGATTTTTTGTGGTTTAGTATTGACTTTTTGGTCCGGATATGCTATCCTTATATTACTTCGGATAAGTCCGGAGTTTTTTGTTAGAGAGCGGCATGCCGCCTCACTGACAAGAACTTGGCACCACAACGCTTTCGTACCGAGAGAATGTAGGAGCGTGCGGCAGACCAGCTTGGGAGATTACGACGTCCTCGTTAGGGCGGCCCGAGATTACACATTAGATATTGGCTTATTTTTGGTTTTATTACGGCTACGTTACTCTTATTCACCGCAACAACACTCGATCAAAATCGTCTTCCGGCGGAGTCCGAGAATAGTAAGCAGAAAAAAGTCGTCGAGGTCATTGAGGCGGTGGAGGCGACACAAATCAGTGACCGACAGGAGGATTTTTCCAATCTCATTGACGAGAAGACGCGAACGGCAGTAGAGGCCTATTTCAAAGATGATCCGCTTCTCGTGCACATTGCATTCTGCGAGTCCTCGTTCCGTCAAACAGGAACGGATGGGGAAGTATTGCGCGGAACGGTAATATCAAGAGATGTCGGCGTGATGCAGATCAACGAACGTTTCCACGCGACACAGGCAAAAAAGTTAGGATACGACATTCACACACTGGAAGGGAACTTGGGCTATGCAAAATGGCTCTATGAAAAGGAGGGTGCCCGACCATGGATGTCTTCATCCAAATGCTGGACCGCGCGCGCGAATCACGATCTTGCGCTTAGGTAATCCACCGATAGTGTAGAAAAGTATAGGAGTCAAAAAATACGCCGTCTCGGCGTATTTTTTGATTTCACAATCCAATGAGACAGTCACAACGGAAGTGTCCGAGGTGTCCATGACACACGTACTTTTAAGAAATAGTACATATTCATAAAATTCTTATTCTAGTATTTTGCAAAACACTAGAATAGGCGCTCCCTGCGATGTTTGGTTTTGAGAATAAGTAACTGTAACGGCACACTTTTATTGGGAACGACCAGAATACCCCGTCTTCTTGCGGGGCGGGGATGAATAGCCGCATAATACATTGTTGCGCCCGGCGGGGCGCTCCTTTCCAACAAAGTTTTCCCGGTGCCTCGCCTCATACCCCGCGGAAGTACTCCGAGGGAACGGCTTGCCGCGGGGATAGGACGAGGCAAATTTTATTTTTACTTTGGTGATACAATAGAATCCAATGATTAATCACGAACGAATTATCGTCGCGCTTGATGGGATGTCGGCAACAAAAGCACTTCGGCTTGCCGGAAAATTGAGCGGGCATGTGTGGGGTTTTAAGGTGAACGACCTTTTGTTTGATGACCCCCGTATCATCAAGAAGCTAAAAAAATTTGGTGGTGTATTTGCAGACGCAAAATTGCACGATATTCCAAATACGGTTGGGAATAGCGTGCGAAGGCTCTCGGGTCTCGGCGCGGACATCATTACCGTGCACACCTCCGGCGGAATAGAGATGATGAAAGCGGCAAAACGCGTGTCCGGGAAAAGTAAAATCATCGCAGTGACTGTTCTCACATCTCAAAAATTATCCGCGCGAAAAAAAGTTCTTGATCTTGCGCGTGACGCAGTTGCCGCCGGCGTTGATGGGATTGTCTGTTCAGGACACGAGCTGTCGGCGGTCAAAAAAATAAAGGGAATAGGGGAGAGGCTTATCATTGTTCCAGGCGTGCGTCCGCTTTGGTACGCAAAAAAAGACGACCAAAGACGCACGATGACGCCGGATAAGGCGCTTTCCCTCGGCGCAGACCATATTGTCATCGGCAGACCGATTACAGAGGCGAAAGATCCGCTTATCGCGGTAAGGTCACTCTCGTCGTGATAGTATAGACGATGGGAATATAGATGGTCATACCCGCCAGAGGAAACTTGCATGAAAATTCCAACGAAAATCCCGAGTAATGGATTCTACTACCATTACAAGCATGACCCTGACGGCCCAATAGGCAATTATGCCTATGAAGTCGTCGGGGTTGGCTGTCACACCGAGGACGATTGTCGGCCTGAAGATGCGAATATGGTCGTGTACCGACCGCTATATGAATCGTCGGTCTACAAGGCAGGGAAGCTCTTTGACCTCCGTCCATTGGAAATGTGGATGGGAGAAGTGGTTCTGAATGACAAAAAAATCCCTCGCTTCAATAAAATCAACGATCCCGCAATCATTGAGCGACTGGAAATAATCAAGAAAAAAATGTATGCATAAACGCTAGTCTGTAATGCGCAGGTATGGACATTCCATAGGCCCGACTCGTAAGGGAAGGGCATATCTTACTATACAGACCGTGTCGCACAATATACCTTTTCCGACCTGCCTTGCACACACATATTCCCACATCTCACCACAACCCGACAATAAGCCGCGACCGCGGAAATGTGTTACGAATTGAAAAATTATAACCTGCACTTACGGCGTTGTTGTCCCAACGGACGGCGCCAGGTTTTGGAGTGTATTTCCCTGTCCGTTTTTCAGACTCTCCAGATTTGTGATAAACGCGCCCCAGAGAAGATTTTTGAAAACGCCCCAAAGATACGTAAATGGCACGGTCAAGTAGTTTTGCCAGACGTGTACAACGCCGCCCCATACATAGCTCAAATTATCGGAAACGACAGGAGAGCTAATAATATCTCGGACGTTAAGCCCAAAATAGCCCAATGCGACGAGAATAATGACAATAAGTACAACTATCTGAATAAATCCTTTATTAGTGTTCATGGTGTAAAGTATAACGGAAAACGCGACATTCAGCACAAGGAGGCTGTGGAAAAGAAAAATGCCCCCGAAAACGAAGGGCGTTAGCGAAAGAACCATGTGTGCGATGATAGGTGCGGTGCTGACCTGTTTGCCTCCTATATAAATGTAACATATTTCCGCGACCGCGGAAATATGTTACATCTGACTAACGTCATCTTCCGTCGTCTTTTTCCTTAATACTAAATGCTACAAATAACTCATCGGGTCAAGGTAGGCGTTGAGCGGCGCGACTGGAATGCGGGCATTGGCGCAATTGGTGATTTTTTTTATGTCGCCCAATCGCACAATTTCAACGCCTTGCGTGGCATAGACAGTAAAGTGCAAATGTGGTCCCGTGCTGTATCCGGTATTTCCGGAATATCCGATTGTGTCGCCGGTATCCACGCGCTGTCCATTAAATGCGCGAATAAGCGAGAGGTGCGCGTAGAGCGTGGAGAGTCCGTTGTCGTGTTTTATAAGGACCCACTTTCCGTAGGAATAACATTTGGGAAATTGGTCGGTGTCCCCTACCCCGACCACGGTACCTGAAAGCGCGGCTTTCACCGGCGTGCCGACCGGAGCACCGAAATCCGTGCCGTTGTGCCCTTTGCCGTTATACGCGCCGCTCCGCGCAAAGGCGGTATCGCCGAATGTTTGCGTAACCTTAACGGGGACCACCGGCCAAGAAAGTATACCCTTTTGCGATGGAGGCAAACTCGCCGGGTCAATCGTGATGCGCAATTCGGATTCCAGGTCAAGAAGCTCCCGCTCAAATTTTCTGCGCAGAGATTCTTTTTCAGCAAGGAGGGACCGAAAACCCGATTCTTTATTTTTTGTCTGTGTGAGCAGTTTATCTTTTACTTTTTTCTCATTGTCCGCGATTGTTTTTTGATCTGAAAGTCGCGTACGAAGCAGCACAAGGGTCGCCCGTTCGCGCTCCACGTCAGTTTTATCGCTTTCAAGCCCCGTTTTGAGAATCTTGAGGTCTTGCGCTTCCGTTTCCGCTTGTGCGCTGAATTGGCGAATTTGTTCAACGTCATTCCAAAAATCGGAAAGGTTTTCGCTGTGCAAAACAAGTTCGGCAAGCGTCATCTGGTCTATCTCATTCGTGCGGCGGACAGACTCACCGATAGCGTCGCGCCTTTTTTCAATGGAAATTTCCTTTCCGCCTATTTCAAGGGAGAGACGCTCAATATTCAAATTCGTTGCGGAGATTTTTGTTTCCGTCACTTTGATGTCGGCCGCAAGTTTCTTGCGCGTCACGTCAATGCGCGCAATCTCATTTTGGAGCGAGGACTTCGCGGAACCAATGTTCTCCAATTCCACACGATACTGTGAAATCTCTTTTTCCAAATTCTCTATTTCGGCGGTCCTCTCCGCGATCTTTGATTGCAAATTCTCTACAATACCGGCGTATGTATCGCGCACAGGCAAAAAAAACGCAAGAGCGAGAAAAAGAACGGCGCCGAGATCTCGTCTACAGGAGGTCTCTTGCGGTTTGAATACGGCGAATTGTTTCTTGTTTTCCGATGACATAAGAAATGGTGAACGGGTCAGGCGATGTGTCGCGCCCCGAAAGCGCATACCGGTAGGGCCAGAGCACCTCCCCCCTACCCTCTTTTTCCGCATAAGGGGAAAGCGCCGCTTTTATTGTATCAGGACTTTCAAAAGACGCAGTATGAAGAATGTTCGCAATTTTATCTAAATGCGCGAGGGTCTTCTCCGGCGTTCCTTTTTTCCAAACAATTTTTTCCCTTGCAACGTGCGGTGCGGAAAAATAAAACGAGAACTCGCCCGCATCGGCAAGCGCGGTCACCTCCGAAAGTACATGGATACGCTCGAGAATCACCCTGTCTAAAACTTTTTGTCCGATATCTAAATTCGCATATGCCGCCGCGCGGAGATCCTCCGGCAGGCGCTCCAATACCATCGGCGCTATTTCTTCGTGCGGGAGCGCGCGGAGGTGTTCGCGATTCATCCATTTCAGTTTTTCTTCGTTAAACACTGCGGCACCTTTCTGTACTTTCTCAATATCAAACGCGGCAGTAAGTTCTTCAATTGAAAAAATTTCTTTATCAGTTCCTGGGTTCCATCCTAAAAGCGCCAAAAAATTTACCAAAGCATCGGGAAGATACCCAATCTTCTTATATTCGCTCACAGAAACCGCGCCATGCCGTTTGGAAAGCTTGCTCCTATCAGGGGCCAAAATGAGCGGAATATGAGCGTAGAATGGCCGTTTTGCCCCTATGGCTTCCTGTATCAGGATTTGCCGCGGCGTGTTTGAGATATGGTCCTCGCCGCGGATAATATGAGTAATGCCAGTTTCGTGGTCGTCTACAACGGCCGCAAGATGATAGAGCGGTGTCTCACGGTCTTTTGCAATCACAAAATCGCCAAGTTCTATTGTATCAAATGAAATATCTCCACGGATAAGATCATTAAACATTACTGCGATATTCGGATTTTTAAATCTGATGACTTTCCCTGTCTTGTCCTGATTTTCTTCCGCTTCATACGCCGCGCCGCTCTCTATCATTTTATGAAGATACGTACGATAAATTTCTGCACGTTCCGATTGTCGGACTGGCTCACCATCGTGCGCAATACCGAGCCACAAAAGCCCTGCTAAAATATCTTCCTCAAACTCTTTCTTGCTTCGTTCTTTGTCTGTATCTTCAATGCGCAAGAGAAACGTGCCGCCGTGTTTTTTGGCGAACAGGAAGTTAAAAAGCGCGGTGCGCGCCGAACCTACATGCAAATTCCCCGTCGGCGACGGGGCGAATCGAGTGATTACTGGCGCTACTTGACTTTTTCGCAT
>JBBUEZ010000035.1:0-21466 GCA_038056715.1 Patescibacteria group bacterium | reverse complement strand
TTAGGAATCGTCTGAGATCCCTGGGAGATGACCAGGTTGATAGGCTTTAGGTGGACACAGAGCAATCTGTTGAGCCGAGAAGTACTAATGTCATCAATCGCCTTTCCTTATAGGAAGTATAAAGATTGGAACGTGTTTCGTTCATACAAATCGCGGAAAAACGCGGAACAAACGCAGGATATCGCGGAATATGAAATTTCCGTATAGCATCTGCATGCGGTCTGCATGGTTTTGCGCTGATAACCCTTTTCTTTATGAGTATGTAGATTCTGTCCGTAGTGAAATGTTTCTCACCGAAGAATAGTAGTGAAATTTGGAAATTTGTTAATAGATTAAGTATTTTGTGTTGGTGATTTGACGCGGTGGTCACACCTGTTCTTCCCGAAGGAAAGCGCGCAGCGCTTCCTACGGGGCGAGCATTCCGACTTGCCCCGTTAGAAATTTTTTCACCGCTGTACGTTTTGGATTCTTAGTTTTGGTGGCTTATCGCCGAGGTCACACCTGTTCTCATTCCGAACACAGAAGTTAAGCTCGGTTGAGGCGATGGTACTCGTAAGGGAAGAGTAGCTAGCCGCCAGAACTAAGTATCCAAAATTTCTAATGGGGACACAGAAGTTAAGCATCGTAGTGCCGATGGTACTCGCAAGGGTTGAGGTGCGACCTTGTGGAGCACCGAAAGACCTTTCACGATGTGTTCAACGCAAAGAAATGCCCCGTGAGATTGAGGTGCCTTAAAACCCCCTGTCTTACGGGGCGTTTTTTGCTATAATACATGATATGAATTGGGCATCGGGGAGAAGGATGATGTACGCCATCGGGGCGTTTTTCACGCTTCTCATTATTTTTAGCGTTCCACTTTACAAAACCATAACAGCCCCGCCGTTGTGCACGGACGGAAAGCAGAATGGCGATGAGCGCGGCATTGATTGCGGAGGAGCATGCGCGCTATTCTGTGCCAGAGACGCGCAAAAGCCGATCGTGCATTGGGCGCGGGCATTTAAAGTGTCAAATGGAATCTATGATACGGTTGCGTATGTTGAGAATCCAAACAAAGAGGCGGGGGTTAAAAATGCGCTGTACACGTTTAAAACATATGACGCGGAAAATATTCTCATTACAGAGACGATAGGGAAAACGTTTCTCCTTCCCGGAGAGGCATTTCCTATTTTTTCCCCCGCTGTTCGCACGGGGGAGCGCGTGCCGCGCTATACGCTTTTTAGTTTTACGGAAGAATTGCGTTTTGAAAGAGAAACACCGGAAGCGCCCCGGGTTGTATCGCTGTCTCCGGTACTCGCGAATGTTGATACAAAGCCGCGTCTTACCGCGGTGGTGAAAAATAAAACAGCGCTTCCAGTTTCCAATATTGATGTTATCGCCATTATATATGTGGGAGATAACGCAGTGGGAGCGAGCGCCACATATATAGACCGCATACAAGAACATGGGGAAGAAAATGCGGTTTTTACTTGGCCGGATCCTTTTCCTGCGGGGATTACAAAAATTGAGATTATTCCGCGCGTTCGGAAATGGGAATAGCCAAGCCAATCAACGCGCAGAACAAAACCATGAATCCCCGTACGCATTATGATAGACTATATTATAAGATTCATATCAAGGACTCCCCTTGATAGAGATTTATATACCAAATTCTGTGTAGAAGTTTGATTTCTACATCACAAAGGCCTGGCCTTTGTGTCATGTGGGGGAGTGCGCATCATCTGGACGAATGCTATTTCAATTTGTAACACATTTCCGCGGTCGCGGATTATTGTCGTTTGGTGTGGGAATATATGATACATGTAACGTATTTCCGCGACCTCCGATGTTTAACAACAATTTGTCAACAAGGCGGTATTGGTGATTCCCTTAAAGAGTGATGGTGGGGAAAACCCATCAGAGGCATCTGTTTCCGCCGGGTACAGCACCGGCTTTGGCACCAGCGGCTCCACCACTTTTGAAAACTCCACCAGTGGCGGTTCGTATGGCAATGGCGGAAATGTGCCAGGCGGTTCTGCCGCGCGCATACTATGTTTGCCCAGTTTAGTGCATAATACAAATGGTAATAGCCAATTCACGATAACGCCAAAGCACATGCAAGGACGAATCACGCACAGAGCAAATCGTTTGTGGAGTCATGTAGATTGGGTCATTCCCATTGTCGCTTTCTTCTTATCCGCCGCAGGCCTCGTTACTATGTACTCATTTTCAGGCGAGAGCACGCTCTTTGGGCGTCAAGTAACGTGGCTTATTCTCGGGTGGTGTATGTTTTTTTTGTTTTCTGCGATAGACGTTTCATTTTTCCGCCGCACGGACGTGTTGGTGTGGATGTTCCTCGGTATCACTGGTATTCTCGTCGCGCTATTCGTTGTTGGCAGTGTTTTCCATGGCGCGCAAAGCTGGCTCTCTCTCGGCAGTCTTACCATACAGCCAGCCGATCCGGCAAAACTCGTGCTTATTCTTCTGCTTGCGAAATACTTTTCGCGGAGGCACATTGAGATCGCGCATATCCGCCATATTCTTGTTTCCGGTTTCTACGCATTCGTTCTTTTTGCGTTGGTCCTTTTTCAGCCCGATTTCGGATCCGCGATGATTATTTTTTTCATATGGCTCGGCATGGTGATGGTTTCTGGTGTGTCAAAAAAACACCTCTTCGCCCTTTTTGCGCTTGCGGCGGTCGCATTTGCAGTTCTTTGGCAAACTGGTTTTGATGAGTACCAAAAAGCGCGGATTCGCACATTCATCCATCCGCTCGCCGATATTCGGGGGACGGGGTGGAACGCATATCAATCAACGATCGCTATCGGATCCGGCGAAATCATGGGAAAAGGGATCGGCTTTGGGACGCAATCGCGATTGCAATTCCTTCCCGAATATGAGACGGATTTTATTTTTGCGGCATTTTCGGAAGAATGGGGTTGTGGCGGGGCGATAATGATATTGCTTCTTTTTGCCATTCTTTTGTGGAGAATTCTTTTGGTCGCGTTTCGTGCCCCCACGAATTTTGAATCGCTGTACGCGGCGGGATTCGCCATATTTTTGGCGAGCCATATGACAATTCATATTGGCATGAACATGGGGCTCTTGCCGGTAACAGGACTACCTCTTCCGTTCGTAAGTTATGGCGGCTCTCACATTGTGACTGAATTCGCGGGGCTCGGCATTTTGATGAGCATGCGCAGGGGATCGCGCGCGGCGCACAAAGAAGATATGGACAGAGATATTCCGGGAATTGTGGGGTAGCAAAACCACTTAGTCCTCCGAGGACTAAGTGAGAAATAATTGTTCTAATTGACCTAATTTCTAATTGATCTAAACAAATCACAAACCACAAGAATCAAGGGCACATTGCATGAAATTTCCGTTGTGTTATATTTTGTGACAGTTGCACAACCATTGAGAGGTGATTATGAAATATCCAGTGTACATACACCCCGCATTTACCATTGGCGAACCTTTGTTAGCAACAAGCAGAGAAGCCCTTCTTAAGGTGATAGACAAAGGTATCGAGATGAGTCCCATTGGAGAAGTGATTGTTAGCGTAAAGAAATCTCTCTATGAGGAACAGCACCCCGTTAAGGTCGCGGACTAATACTCTTTTCATATACACAACATTTCTCCGTCGTCGCCCAGAAACTGGGCGACTTTCTTTTTTGAGATAGTTTTTCAGATCGTCATTTTTGATATAACTGTTCCGTATTTTTTATCATTTGGTCAATTGAAAATCTATTTTTTACATCTGCTGAAAGGGCAGCGCCATACTCGGCGGCTCTTTTTTTATTATGCATAAGAAGCAGAATCGCGTCGGCGATTGCGCGCGGATTTTTTGGGGGGACGAGAATTCCAGTCTCGCCATTTTTTATAATTTCCGGAACACCGCCGACGTGCGTTGCGATGGTGGGCAATCGCGCAAGCCCCGCCTCCAATAATACGTAGGGGAGACCTTCTTTTATGGATGGAAGCAAGAAACAATCAAATGCGGAGAGAAGGCGCGCGGCATCTTTTTTCGCTCCGACGAGGAACATGTTCTCACCAAGCCCTAATTCGGCGACCAGACAGGAAAGCACGTCTTTTAGTTCGCCGTCGCTGATAATGACATATACGAATTGCGTTTTTATTTCTCGGTCGCGGACGAGATGAGACATCGCTTCTACTGCATACGCAAGTCCTTTGTTGCGCGTTAATTCCGCATTGGTGCCGACCCAATACGCGTTTTCGGGAATGATGGCCGCACTTCCTTTTACAATTTCTGCGCGCGCGTCTGTTCGCGAAAGCAATTGAAGCGGACGAATTCCGTTGTGTACGCAAAAAATTTTTTGTTTTGTAAACGGCATCGCGCGTCCAGCCGTCGCATCGTGTTCCGACACGACAATGACCTTGTGGGAAAGCGCGATAGTGAGCCACGAAGCAAAACGAATGATGAGACGCTGCCACGATGGCCGTTCTTCGCGAAACGGCCAACCGTGGGCGGTGAAAATTATCTTAGTTGGCAGTGAGTAGTGAGTAGTGAGTAGTTTTTTTGTTTTTTGTACACTATTATATATTTGTGCGGCGAACGCTCCGAGACCGCCGATTTTGGAACTGTTCAGATGCACAATGTTTGGTCGTTCGCGCAAAAATAGCGACAGAAGCGAGAAAAAAACAAACACGTCGTCTATCATGCGAATATTACGGCCAAGACGCGGCACCGCCGCAATACGGATATGTTTTTCCCTCAATTTCTCGGCAAGTTCTCCGGTTCCGCCGAATGCGACCGCGATGTCGTATTCTCCCGCGGGGAGCAGCGTTGCGAGGTCATAGACATATTTTTGCGCCCCGCCCCAATTTGATTTGGTAATAACGTACAGTATTTTAGTCTTTCTTTTATCGCGAGAAGTGTCCATAGGTTATAGTTTTACCTTCCTGTGAAATTGGAGCGGGGCAGGCTCCCGCCCCAATTTGATTTAGTGATAACAAACAGGATTTTTGTTCGTTCTTGACGCATATGAAAGTATATGGCAATTATACAGATTTTATCGTATAATGCACGGTGCATGAATATACGGAGCAAATACGAGCCCATCATTCTCTTCTTGGGGGATGCTATATTATTTTACGGCGCGCTCTGGCTCACGCTGTTTGTTCGCTACGCGGAGACGCCGAGCATGGATGTGTTTTCCGCGCACTTCGCGCCGTTTTCAATATTATTTGCGATATGGACGCTCGTGTTTTATGCCGCCGGGTTGTATGAGAAATACACACTGGTGCTCCAAAGCCGTTTGCCGTCTCTCATCTTCTACGCGCATCTTTCCGCTTCCGCAATCGCAATCGCTTTTTTCTATCTCGCGCCGTTTTTCGGCATTACGCCGAAAACAAACCTGTTTTTGTTCATTGTTCTGTCGTTTTTCCTTATTCTCGCGTGGCGCGTGCGCGGCGCGGCGGCCTTCGGAGCGCGCAGAAGGCAAAACGCCATTCTCATCGGGTCCGGAGAAGAAATGCGCGAACTCTATCGCGAAGTAAACAGCGACCCGAGCTACAATCTTTACTTTATAACGTCGTTTGACCTCGCAAAGTTGGATGGCGTTGATTTTGAAGAAGATATTGTTACGCACGCACACGGCGAGGATGTCAGAGCGATTGTTGTTGATATGAACGATGAACGAACGCTGCCGATCCTGCCGCATCTCTACAATCTTATTTTTTCCGGCATCCGGTTTGTAGATATGCACGATGTGTATGAAGAGGTGTTTGACCGCGTGCCGCTTTCGCTCTTGGGGTACGGCTGGTTTATGAAAAACATTTCCTTCTCGGCGCATATTGCGTATGACGCGCTGAAACGAGCAACCGATATTGTCTTTTCATTCGTTGGGGCAGTTGGCAGTTTGGCGATATATCCTTTTGTGTATGCGGCAATCAAAGCCGATGATGGAGGGCCGCTTTTTTTTATCGCGCGCCGCGTCGGCCGCAACAACAAAGAAATACGACTTATCAAATTCAGAAGCATGTCGGTTGAAAGCACGGGAGGCGGAATTGAAGAGAAACCGCATGTTACTCGCGCGGGAAATTTTTTGCGCAGAACGCGCATTGATGAGATTCCCCAGCTTTGGAATGTGCTCAAAGGAGACATCTCGCTTGTCGGGCCGCGTCCGGAAACGCCGGAGTTGGTGAAGGTCTACGAGAAAGAGGTTCCGTATTATGATGTGCGCCATTTGATAAAGCCGGGACTCTCCGGTTGGGCGCAGATTTATCACGATGCGCATCCGCACCACGGAGCCGATGTGACAGAGACAGCGAAAAAACTTTCTTATGATCTCTATTACATCAAAAATCGCTCATTTCTTTTGGATATCAAGATAGTTCTTAAGACGGTCAAGATTTTCGCAATGCGCGCGGGGAGATGATGGCAATGTATTTTTAAAACTGGTATACTGTTTCCAGAGCATTTTTTGTATCATGTATTGCTCATGAGTCGCCACGTACCGCTCACGTCTTATCTTATTCCTTATACTAATCCCTCATACTAACTCCTTCCATTATGTCTCTTGACGAATCAATCCTCCGCGGTTTCTATCTTCTCGCCGAAGAAAATGAAATGCTCGGCAACATCGCATTCTATGCGGCGCAATACGCAGGACATATTCTGCTCGTTCTTCTCATTGCGTATTTGTTTACGCACGAAAAAGGGCTTTCGGAGGGATTTCGCGACGTGTTTGTCGTCCTTGTCGCGGCGGCAATCGCGTGGGAAGTCGCTCACATTATTAAAGACCTTATTCCAAACCCTCGTCCCTTTATCGTATTTTCCGATATTATCGCCAAAGTGGAAGTCTCATCAGTTAGCGCTCTGCCATCCGGACACGCGACGTTTTTCGCCGCACTCGCGACTTCTATGTTTTTTTATCACCGTTTTATGGGGCTTTCTCTTCTTGCGGGCGCACTCGTGATCGGCTGGGCGCGTATTGCGACAGGTGTCCACTGGCCGTCCGATATCCTTGCGGGGTATGTTGTCGGTGTTTCCATCGGAATTATCGTGCACCTCTCTCTCACAATGCTGTTGAAGCGATTTGGGTTTATCACGAGCCGTGATAAGTTCGTAAAGCCCGTAAAGTCATAAAGTCCATAAAGTCAAAATGGAAACACAAGCAAAAAACACTTCGACAGGCTCAGTGCGAGTCTGTCAGAATTGTAAGAAAGTCTTCACTATTGAGAGTGAAGACTTCGCATTTTACGAAAAAATCAAAGTCCCACCGCCGACGTGGTGTCCGACATGTCGGCTGGTACGGAGACTCGCGTGGCTGAAGGGACTTCGTTTGTATAAACGACAATGCGGTCTCTGTAAGAAAGAAACTATTTCTATGTATCCTGCGGGCGCACCCTACACGGTTTATTGCGTGCATTGTTGGTGGTCTGATGATTGGGATCCGGAAGCGTACGCGCAGGAGTATGATTTTTCACGTTCATTTTTTGAGCAGATGAATGAGTTTTTACGCAAAGTGCCGATCATGGCGCAAGCGATTAGTAGGGCGTGTTCAGCGGAGTCACCATATACGAATCATTGTGATCATGCAAAAAATTGTTACCTTATTTTCTACTCGGATTATTGCGAAGATACACAATATGGGTTTTATCTTACGCGCGATAAATCTCTGCTCGACTCAAGCATAGTTTTTGAATGCGAAGAATGTTACGACAGTATGCACGGCTTTCGCAATCATCGCGTTCATGGTTCACATGGCAACGTGACAAATTCAATAGATTGTTATTTTCTTAAAGATTCCAAAAATGCGACGGATTGTTTTGGGTCTGCGAACTTACGCAACGCAAAGCATGTGTTTTTTAATGAGCAACTCACAAAAGACGAATATGAGAAAAGGGTTGGAGGAATTGACCTTGGATCATACAGAACATATCAAGAGATGAAGTTGCGCGCACAGGAGACATGGAAGAAATCCGTGCCGCAACCTTATTATAATGAGTTCTCACATAATTCATCGGGGAATTATGTATTTGAATCAAAAAATTGCAAAGAGTGTTACGACGCGGTTTCTTGCGAAGACTGCAAATACGTCATGCTCATAAAAAAAGGAAAAGTAAAAGATTGTTACGATTACACCGATTGGGGAGAGAACGCTGAACGGGTTTATGACTCTGTTACTGTTGGTGGTGGCGTCTCTGACGTACGTTTTTCCCAGGATGTTCACGGGAGCCACCATGTGGATTATTCAAAAAGTTGCATGGGCAGTTCATATTTGTTCGGATGTTCCGGGCTTCGAACTAAGGAGTATTACATTTTCAACAAAAAATATAGCAAAGAAGATTTTGACAAAATGCGAGCAAGGATTATTAACCACATGAATGAAATGCCATACATGGATAAAGAGGGTGTGGCGTATCGCTATGGGGAATTTTTTCCAATGGAATTTTCCCCCCATGATTACAACGACACATTTGCGCACATGTTTTGCCCGCTCTCAGAGAAGGAGATTAGTGCAAGGGGCCTCGGTTGGGCGGATGACACAATGGGCGAGTATCAAATAACAAAACAACACGGCGAATTGCCGGATAATATCAAAGACGTGGATAATTCTGTGCTCAAAGAGGTCGTTCAATGTGCGACGTGTCCCCGCGGGTACCGAGTCACACCACAAGAGCTTCAGTTTTTGAGGCATCATCGTTTTCCGCTTCCGCGCCGATGCCCATTTTGTCGCATTGAAGAGAAGGTAAAAATATGGGTATCTCAAATGACACTTGGTGAGAGGACGTGCGATAAGTGCGGCATGTCATTTCGCACAAATTATTTTCGGAAAGAGGATGCCCCGGTGATATTTTGTAAAGAATGCTATACAAGAGAGGTCGTATAAAACACACGTTGGGCGCTACCTGCTAGCCGGCAGGCAGGGTCATTAGCAAGACTACGCGGAGTAGCGACGAGTAGACACTATTACTATACATATATACAATACTATAGTATTGTATATATGTATAGTATGAAAAAATACAAAAGAAATGAGATTGCAAAGATTCTTCTCGAGATATTACTTACTGTTGGGTTTATATCAATCGCGCTTGCCGCGCCCAATGCTGTACAATTGTTCAGGTATTTTCATTCTAGAAATGCGCGCGAACGTGAAAGAATAAAACAGTCGTTAGTCCAACTTAGAAAACGAGGGTTTATTAAGCAAGAAGATAATTTGGATGGTTATTTTGTACTGACTGCAAAGGGGAAGGCGCGTGCCATGCGTTATAAAATAGAGGACTTGAAAATAGCGCGACAAAAAAAGTGGGATAAAAAATGGAGGATAGTGATGTTTGATGTTCCCGAAGAGAAAAAACGCGCACGCCAAGCAATTAATTTTGCGCTTAAAAAGATCGGGTGTGTGCATTACCAAAAATCTGTGTTTATCACCCCGTTTCCCTGTGAGAAAGAGGTTGATTTTGTTGGAGACGCGTTTGATGTACGAGAACATATCCGTATCGTTACTGCGGAACGCGTAGAGGGAAGTCCCGCATTTGAGGGAAAGTTTGGAATATGACCGTTATACATACATACGAGACGATAGTATTTTATATATGTATGGCTGTCTAGCAGTCTCTTCTCTTTTGTACGTAGATAGGGTCTGGTGAGACTGTCTCCATTCGCAGGTTTGAAATTTTGTGGGATTCAGGTATACTCCCTGCATTATGTGGAAAACTCGGATAGTCGCACTTCTTATATTGATAGCGGGCGCAGGCCTCGGCTATTTTTCGTATACAACGCAAAGAGAGGGGGCGAATTTCCCGTTTCGACTTGGTCTTGACCTCTCCGGAGGGACGCACCTTGTCTATCATGCGGACGTCTCTGCCGTATTGGAGGCGGATGTTTCCGGTTCACTCGCGGCGCTTCGCGATGTCATTGAACGGCGCGTGAATCTCTTTGGCGTGTCCGAACCGCTCGTCCAATTGCAAAACACGGCGGGTGACCATCGTCTTATTGTGGAACTCCCTGGTGTAACAAATGTGGATGCGGCAATCGCGCTTATCGGGCAAACGCCGCTTCTTGAGTTTAAGGTGGAGCGTCCGAATGGCGAGACCAAAACAATCATTGAAGCGCAGGCAAAAGGTGAGCGTTTGAACGAAGACCCGTATATTGCGACGGGACTTTCCGGAAGATTTTTGAAGCGCGCGCAATTGGAATTCAGAAGCCCAACCGGTGGGACGGGTGTCGGTATCACGAGTGAGCCGGTGGTATCCATTCATTTCAACGATGAAGGAAGTGCGCTGTTTGCGCAAATCACAAAAGAGAACGTCGGAAAGACGATTGCGATTTATTTGGATGGCGCAGTCATTTCTGCGCCCGTTGTTCGCGAGGAAATTACGGGCGGTAGCGCAACTATTTCGGGAAGTATGGATGCAAAAGAGGCGAAGGAACTCGTGGGGAGATTGAACGCCGGCGCGCTTCCGCTTCCGATCGCGCTTCTTTCAACGCAGACAATCGGCCCGGCGCTTGGCGAGGCCGCGACGCAGGCGGGCGTGCGGGCCGGTATGTGGGGATTTGCGATTGTTTCTCTCTTCCTCATTTTTTGGTATCGCGCGCCAGGTCTTATCTCGGTCATTGCGCTTTTTGTGTACGTGGCGATCATGCTCGCGGTGTTCAAAATAATCCCCGTGACATTGACCGCAGCCGGAATCGCCGCATTCATTCTCTCCATCGGCATGGCCGTAGACGCCAACATTCTTATATTTGAGCGCATGAAAGAAGAGTTGCGTGCGGGGAAAAGTGTTGACCTTGCGATGCGCGAAGGATTTGCGCGTGCGTGGACATCTATTCGCGATTCAAACATTTCCAGCATGATCACGGCAGTCATTCTTTTCTGGTTCGGCACGTCGCTCATAAAGGGATTTGCGCTTGCATTCGGCTTGGGAGTGCTTGTCAGTATGATAAGTGCGATCTCCATCACACGGACATTTCTTCTTTCGCTCGGCGTAACGGGGGGAGGGAAGTGGGCACGGGTATTATTTGGCGCGGGAATTAGATAGGGAATAGTATAAGGGATTTGTATAAGGAAAAGAAAATATGGAAATCAAAAAAATACAAAATTTTACCGACTTAACGACCTGGCAGGAAGCACACAGTCTTGTGTTGATAACATATAAAGAGACCTCGCTGTTTCCTGACACCGAAAAGTTTTCTCTTGTGAGCCAGATGAGACGCTCAGCCATATCTATTACATCAAATATTGCAGAAGGATTTGGCAGAAGCGGTGCGAGAGAAAAAGCACAATTTTATGCGATTGTGAAAGGCTCGTTGCTGGAACTGCAGAGCCAACTATATATCGCCAGAGACCTGAAGTATGTTACGGGTGAAAAATGTAGAGAATTAGAGGGAAAGATAGTATTGATCACTAAACTCATTTCGGGCTTGGTAAGGTCATCTATGAAAAGATCTTAACCCTTATACTTACCCCCTATACTAAACCCATGCTAATAATTAAACACAGAAAAATATTTTTTGCGATATCGGTCGCGCTGATGCTCGTTTCTGTTTTTTCGGTTACGTATTTCGGCATTCGTCCCGGCATTGATTTTGCCGGCGGATCGCTCTTGGAAATAGCATATGAACAACGACCTTCAATCGCCGCGATAAAGCAAGAGACAGATACGCTCCCGTTTTCCGTATTGCTGCAGCCGTCAGGAGAAAACAATCTTATCGTGCGCACCAAGGATCTCTCGCAAGATGAACGCGCGATGCTTCTCTCTGCACTTTCCTCCACAGGCGGAGCATTCACGGAAAGCCGCTTCACGTCCATCGGGCCATCCATCGGCGCGGAATTAAAACAAAAAGCATGGATCGCGCTTCTTTTGGTCATTTCAGGCATTACATTGTTCGTGGCATTTGCATTTAGAAAGGTATCGGAACCGATCAGTTCGTGGAAATACGGACTGGTGACGATTATCGCGCTTATGCATGATGTGGTTGTTCCCGTGGGAGCAGTCGCGTTTTTGGGAAGTTTTATGCTTGATTATCAAGCGGACGCGCTTTTTGTCACCGCACTCCTCACCGTCTTGGGCTTTTCCGTGCACGACACAATTGTTGTGTTTGACCGCGTGCGCGAAAATCTTCGTAAGAATAAAGAAGAGCATCTCGCGCATACATTTGAGGAAACAGTGGGTGCAAGTATCGGACAAACATTCGCTCGTTCTATCAACACTTCGCTCACGGTTGTGCTCGTACTCGCAACACTCTTTCTTTTTGGAGGGGCGTCCACAAAACCATTTGCGCTCATACTCATCATCGGCGTGATTGCGGGGACCTATTCTTCCGTCTTCCTTGCGAGTCCGCTTTTGGTAACTATCGCGTCATGGCAAAAAAACAAAAAGGACGCTTAGCAGAGACATTCTCTATCGTATATTCTGACCGTCTCCCTAAAGATGCGGCGCGGATTTCGCTTCGCGTGGGTGCTCTGCGCGATGAGATCTCCGTTCGTGACGGCATAAAACATATCGTACTTGCCGTTCCCGAAGAAAAGAAAGGGAACGTACGCGCGCTCCGCATATTAGCGCGAAAAGCGGTGTCGCGCGCGCGAAAAGAAGGTATCCGCACGATCGCGATCACGCTTTCCGAATGGGTGGGGAAAGGCATGACTCCGGTTTCCGCCGCGCGTCTCATCGCGGAGAATATGACGATGGCGAACTATGAGTTCATTGATCTCAAAACTCCGCCGAAAGAAGGATGGGTATTCATTGATACGCTTATCGTGATGGGCGATGTGGTGCCAGACGCGAAAAAAGAATTTGCGAAAGGACTCACGATCGGTAAATGGACGAATCGCACGCGCACGCTCGCAAACACGCCGGGAGGTCTCATGACACCCACAGTTCTCGCAACAAAGGCGCGCGCATACGCGAAAGAGGTTGGCGTTCCGATCACGGTGTATGGCAAAAGAGATTTAGAGAAGATGGGCGCGGGCGCGATTTTGGGTGTTGCGCAAGGATCTGTAGAAGAGCCGAAATTGATCGTTGCTGAATACAAAAAGGGGAAGAAGGGCGAGAAGCCGATCGTGTTGGTTGGAAAGGGCGTTACCTTTGACACCGGCGGTATCAATCTGAAACCGTCGGAGCACGCGCTCGGCATGAATATGGATATGTCCGGGGGAGCGGCAACACTCTGCGCACTTTTTTGCGCGGCGGAACTTAAGGTGAAGCGCAATATCGTTGCCATTGTTCCTGCGGTGGAGAACATGCCATCTGGGTCAAGTTATCGCCCCGGAGACGTGCTTACCGGCATTTCAGGAAAAACAATTGAAATTTTGAATACGGACGCGGAGGGACGTGTGATCCTTTCCGACGCGCTTACCTATGCGAAAAAATTTGATCCGTCACTTGTGGTGGATGTTGCGACGCTGACTGGGGCTGCATGTGTGGCGTTAGGCGGCCATGCATCCGCAATCTTTACGCCTGATGACGCGATTGCGCGAAAGGCGGAGGTACTCGGAGAGGAGAGCGGGGATTATGTGTGGCGGTTACCGCTTTGGGAAGAATATGAGGATGAGATTAAGGGAACCTTCGGTGATGTGGCGAATACAAACAATAAACACTCACGCTATGGCGGCGCGATTCATGCCGCGGTCTTCCTTTGGCAATTTGTAAAAGACGCAGGTTATCCGTGGCTTCACATTGACATTGCCCCGCGCACGGAGTCCGCGGAAGGAGAATTTCTCGCAAAAGGCGCTGCGGGAGCGCCAGTTAGGATGCTCATGCGGCTTATTGAGGATAATACCTAACATCGTCTTTCCCAATCATGGTATTATCAAAACATGAACAGCGAAACAAAAGCATGTAAAAATTGTAAGGTGGATTTTACCATAGAACCGGAGGACTTCACGTTTTACGAAAAAATAAAAGTACAGGCACCAAAAATGTGTCCGCAGTGTCGGGCGCAATTGCGCCTTTCGTTTCGTAATGAGCGAGTGTTTTACAAACGACCATGCGATAAGTGCGCGCGCGAGGTGATTTCCATGTACAGCCCCAATAAACCGTATCCCGTGTGGTGCTATGAATGTTGGTTTGCGGATGATTGGGAGGCAACAGAATATGGGAAAGAGTATGATCTCACGCGTCCTTTTCTGGAACAATTCCAAGAAGTTTACAACAAAGTCCCAAAAGTTGCGCTCATATATGTGCGAAGCGTAAATTCCGAATACGTTAATATTTCCGCGGACAATAAAGATTGTTACATGCTCGTTGAGTCTTCTAACAACGAAAAATGCATCCATTCGTATTGGGCGCAGCAGTGCCGTGATTCAGTTGATATATCGTTTTCAAGTCAAACGGAACTTGCCTACGAATGTGACGATTGTTTCAACGGATACCGTCTGTTGTATAGCAAGGGGTGTCATGATTGTCGCGATTCATCCTTTCTCTATGACTGCAGAGGCTGTGTTGATTGTATCGGATGCGTTAATTTAAGAAATTGTCAGTATTACGTTTTCAATCAGTCGCTCGGCAAGGAAGGATATGCGAAGTTTTTAAAAGAGGCGCGGCTTGATACCGCGGCTGGCGTAGAGGAAATGGAGAGGAAATTTGTTGAATTTATGAAAAGTCAGATTCGGAAATACTCTGAAATTACAAACGCTCCAGGGTCATCAGGGAATTATATTAATGACGCCAAGGATTGCCGTGAGTGTTTCCATTGTTACGATGCCGAAGATTGCGCATATGCTGAACACGTGTGGCGGAACGCAAAAGATTGTATGGATGCGAGCACCGCCGGGCGTAACGCGAGCATGGTTTATAACTCAATTAATACGGGCATCGATGTCGCGAATCATATCTGCTGTGTGCAAGGATGGAGTTCTACGTTTCTTGAATACTCTTTTAATTGTTTCAATTCCAACTACTGTTTTGGTGGCGCGGGATTACGAAAGAAAGAATATTGCATTTTGAATAAGCAGTACTCTAAAGAGGAGTACGAATTCCTGCGCGCAAAGATCGTAAGCCAGATGGAGACAAAGGGTGAGTACGGCGAATTTTTTCCTCCGCAAATGAGCCCATTCGGGTACAATGAGACGCCCGCGCAGGAGCAATTCCCGTTATCAAAAGAGGAAGCGCTTGCGAAAGGTTTCAAGTGGGAAGATTATCCGCGCGGCACGTTTGGCAAGGAAACCATTGTATGGGAAGATGTGCCGGACTCCATTGATGATATCAATACATTAGACGTTCCAAAGCAAATCTTCGTATGTACGGAATGTGCGAAAAATTATCGTATTATTCCTGCGGAATTTGATTTCTACAAACGCATGCATATTCCTCTGCCACGGCAGTGCCCCGATTGTCGGCACAGTAGACGTTTTGCTGCGCGTGGACCAAACCGACTGTGGAAGCGTGCCTGTCAATGTTCTGGCTCCCAATCGTCAAATGCTGTCTACCAAAACACCGCTACTCACACCCACGGCGCCACACCCTGCCCCACAGAATTTGAAACTTCCTACGCGCCAGACAGGCCGGAGATTGTGTATTGTGAATCTTGTTACAATACGGAAGTGGTTTAGTAAAATTTGACAAACTAAATCAAAAGAGTAGTTTAGGGTTGGTATAAATTAACGTAAAAAGGGGGTTACATGGCTGACACTGAGAGAGGCGATTTTCCAGGAGTAAAATGTAGTGATTGTGGTTGTACGGGAGTGATCTTCAAACACTATGGACCTCTCGTTCCAGATGGGGAGGTCGGATACTTCGATCATATGTGTATGATGGCAAGAGATCGGGATTTCCGGAATGGTCTTCCCCCTCGACCCCTTGGTCAGAGTGCTCCCCGATATTAGCAAAAAGCGCACCCCGCAAAGGTGCGCTTGACTTTTTTAGGGAATCTGCTAGGATAGGAAGTGTGAGTGCGTTTAATTGCGTGCCCAAACAAACGAATGTCTACGTAACTCCCGCCTCACGGCGGGATTTGCGTGCCCCCACACCTTTCCCTACATCGTTTTTTTGCGTTTTTATACAATATACCTATTGAATCCCACGAGATAATCACAGTGCCATTTTGACATATCAGTACACAAAAACTACAGACGCCATGTAGGAAAAGGTGTAGGGGCGTGCCCCTAGATTGCGAATATATCTGCGCACGTCCTCTGTTTTAGACAAACAGTAACGGCCGTTACTGTTTGTCTAGAGAGCGACACCTACCTGTCGCGCGTTTGCTGGTGCAGGTAGGTGGCAGGCAGGAATTTGCGTGGCCCCGTTAGAGACCATGAGGGCTCGCAGCGGGGCCCCGTCTTTAGCGGGGCGTGTCTATATGAGGCGTTTTGGCTCACCCCGCCTTCTTTTGTTTTACCGAGTTTTGCGTATATAATGTGGGCACGTTTATATGAGACACATAAGCGGGTATGTGTGCACCAATGACCAGCCGGAAATTGACAGACACTCACGTGAGACAGTAACCATTTTGATTACACCATGACATAAGTAAATAAATTTGCGTCTAGAAATGGCCGGCGGTTGCACTCACATTAAGACATTTGTTTTGGAGATCGCCCCGCCGGTCATTTGTGGACGGAAATACAGTACGAGAAAACGTGCCGCTTGGTGAATATACCACGCTCCGTGTCGGCGGTCCCGCGCGGTATTTTTTTGTTGCGTGCACAGGCGACGATGTGGAACGTGCGGTCTCGTTCGCGAAAGAAAAATTTCTCCCGATATTCGTGTTGGGCGGCGGTTCAAACATTCTTGTCTCCGACGAAGGATTCCCCGGTGTCGTCATTAAAAACGAGATCAAAGGAATTGAGTACGAAGATCATGGTGACGCGGTATTGGTAACGGCCGGTGCGGGCGAGGTGTGGGATGATTTAGTACGAGAGACAGTAGCACGCGATTTATATGGATTGGAAAATCTTTCACTTATTCCAGGAACTGTCGGTGCGGCTCCGATACAGAACATCAATGCGTACGGCGCGCATGTGGGAGATACTATTGAGTCGGTGGAAGTTTTTGACAGTGAGACAATGCGTGTACGCACGATGTCTCATGCGGCGTGTGGATTTGCGTATCGGCAGAGTATGTTTAAGAAAGAAAAACATCTCATTGTCACTAAAGTTACGTTCATACTCTCCCGCGAACGCGCCATCAATGGTTCGTACAAAGACGTGGAAAAATACTTTGAACGAAAACGCATTACCGCACCAACACTCGCGCAAACGCGAGATGCAGTTGTCGCTATCAGAACGGGGAAATTGCCGGATATCAAGAAAGTGGGCACCGCGGGATCATTTTTTATGCATCCGATTGTGTCTCAAAAGTCGGCTGAAGAACTCCAAGCAAGGTTTCCCGACCTTTCTTTCGTACCTTATACGGAGGGCGCGGTAAAAATCATTGCCGGGCGTCTGCTTGATACGTTGGGGTGGAAGGGTGTACGTGAAGGAAACGTCGGCACGCACGCCACTCATGCGCTCGCCATCATAAATTACGGGACGCACAATGCGCAAGAAATCTACAACTTCGCATCGCGCATGAAAAAGGACGCAAAAGAGAAAACAGGAGTGGAAATTGAATTCGAAGTGCGCATTGTCGGGGATTTTTCGTAATGTTACACGCCTTTCTTGCCGAGCACTCAATACACTTTTATGAGAATACATTGAGTGCTCAGTTCTCAAAGTTGTAAGAAAACTTTTTGCGCGTTGTGCAAAAGTTTTTACAAATTTGAAAGTTATCCACAGTTTTCGTGTTTTTTGTATTGTCATGAAGAAGTGAACGCGAGATAATGATAACAGAGGAGTTCATGTGTTGAACTCTGTTCACTTCTCAACACAGAATAATTTCTGTGTGCTAGAGAAACAGGTCGACTTTAGAAGCCTCATTCGCCGGTGCGCGCTTTCACGAGTGTACAACTGGCAGTACGATGGCTAAAAAAAAGGCAGCGAAGAAAAAGAAGAAAAGATAGTTTTCTTCGCGTCTCGCAGACGAAGCGGTCTGCGAGACTGTCAAAACCCCTCTTTACGGAGGGGTTTTGATTTTAGGCGCCGGTCCCGAGATTCGTGCTCTCGGGACGGCTTCTGTGATAAGATACCCCCATGTCATTTTTAGACCGATTTTTCAAAGATCCCGCGGCGAAAACCAAGAAACTCCTGCCAATCGTGGAGCGTATTAATGCGCTGGAGGAAAACATCCACGCACTTTCGGACACGGCGCTTTTGGAGAAAAGCGTAGAATTCAAAAAACGTCTCGCAAGCGGCGAAATGCTGGACGATCTTTTACCGGAAGCGTTTGCGGTCGTGCGCGAGGCGGCGCAAAGAACGCTCTCGCAGCGTCATTTTGACGTCCAGTTGATCGGAGGCATGATTTTGCACGAACGCGGGATTGCAGAAATGAAAACAGGAGAAGGAAAAACACTTGTGGCAACATTGCCAGCATATTTGAATGCGCTCACGGGGAGAGGCGTGCACGTGGTTACGGTGAACGATTATCTTTCTCGTCGCGACGCGACATGGATGGGGCAGGTGTACAACGCGTTAGGTCTCACGGTCGGCGTGTTGAATCATGACACGTCGTATCTGTATGATCCCGCGCATACGGAGAAAGATACAGAACGCGATTTAGAAGGGAGTTTCCGCGTGGTACATGAATTCTTGCGCCCCGCGACAAAAAAAGAGGCGTATGCCGCCGACATTACCTACGGCACGAACAATGAATTTGGATTTGATTATTTGCGCGACAACATTTCATATCGTCAGGAAGATCTTGCACAGCGCCCATTCTACTACGCGATTGTGGACGAAATAGACTCCATTTTGATAGACGAGGCACGCACGCCGCTTATCATATCCGCGCCGGCGGAAGAATCGGGCGAACTCTATCAGATATGTACGCGTATTGCGGCAGGACTTATAAAGGATACCGACTATACTGTTGATGAGAAATTGCGCGCAATTCAGCTCACCGATTCAGGCATTGAAAAGGCGCAAAAAGCGTTTGGTATAGACAATATATACACCGAAGGCGGAGTGAAATATGTGCATCATTTGGAAACTGCGGTGCGGGCAAAGGCTCTTTTTGAGCGCGACAAGGATTATGTGGTGAAAGACGGCCAAGTCATTATTGTGGACGAATTCACGGGGCGCATGCAGCCGGGACGGCGGTGGAGCGAGGGTCTACACCAAGCGATGGAGGCAAAGGAAGGTATGCCGATACAACGCGAATCGCGTACGGTGGCGTCGGTGACGTTTCAGAATTATTTTCGTCTCTATGAAAAACTCTCCGGCATGACTGGAACGGCGCTCACGTCGTCCGAAGAGTTTTATAAAGTGTACGGGCTTGAGGTCATATCGGTGCCGACGAATCGCCCCATCGCCCGTATTGACCAAAACGATCTCATCTTTCAGACCGAGCAAGGAAAATTCAAAGCGATCGCGCGGCATGTGAAAATGTTGCACGAAAAAGGCCAGCCGGTTTTGATCGGAACCGTTTCCATTGAAAAGAACGAAGTACTCTCCGCATATTTGAAACAAGCAGGCATTCCGCATGAAATGCTGAATGCAAAGAATCATGAACGCGAAGGAGAGATCATTGCGCAAGGAGGAAAAAGGGGAGGGGTAACAGTTGCGACCAACATGGCGGGGCGCGGCGTTGACATTAAATTAGGAGGTGCACTTGCGACGGCGGAAGAGCATGAAGAGGTGAAAACACTCGGCGGACTTTTTGTGTTAGGGACGGAACGGCATGAGGCACGGCGCATTGATAACCAATTACGCGGACGATCGGGACGCCAAGGGGATCCCGGAGAGACGCAGTTTTTTGTGTCGCTTGAGGATCCGCTCATGCGCGTCTTTGCATCGGATGCGGTGAAATCCATGATGGGGAAATTCGGCATTCCCGAAGATGAAGCGATAGAGAATCGTTTTATCACGAAGGCGCTTGAAACGGCGCAGACGAAGATTGAAGGATTTCATTTTGACGCGCGCAAACACGTGCTTGAGTTTGACGATGTGTTAAATCAGCAGAGGAAAAGCGTTTACGGACGTCGAAACAAACTTTTGTTGGGTGAGCATGCATTTTTGGAAGAGTTGTGGGGAAGCGCACGCGACCTTCTGGAAGAAAAAGAGATTGAACAAGCGGATAAGAAAAAAGCGGAAATTGGAGACGCGACATTTTGGGAAGCACTTCGGCGGATTGCGCTTCAGACAATTGACATGCTTTGGATGGAACACCTGGAAACCATGGACCACTTGCGCCAATCGGTGAATCTGCGCGCGTATGGCCAGCGTGATCCGTTGGTGGAATACAAGCGTGAAGGTTTGCGTCTTTTTCGTGAATTAGAAGGAGGATTTTTAGCCCAAATTGCACATGCGGTTCCGAATATCTCAATGGTTCAAATGCCGCAAGCACCCAAAAAGATCACCGAAAGCAGAGAAGGAGAAACGGAGGCACAAAAAAGCACCGGCACAGTCATGTCTTCCGGCCCAAAAGTCGGCCGCAACGACCCCTGCCCGTGCGGGTCGGGAAAGAAGTATAAGAGGTGTCACATGACACAAGAATGAAAATTTATGGAAGATAATATCAAAAAGGAGACAATAAGGAGGCTGATAAACCAGAGCAAACTGGCCGTGTTGTCCACAGTAACTCTCGAAAATATATCAGAATCCGCGGTGGTTGAGATTTCCGCCCGCGACAATCTTGAACTGATTTTCGATACGCTGCCCACCTTCCGAAAGTACAAGAATCTGAATAATAATCAGAATGTATCAGTGGTAATTGGATGGGAACCAGCAACAATACAATACGAAGGAATTGCAACGGAATTGACTGGCGATGTACTTGAAGAATATAAGCAAATTCATTTCATGAAATTCCCCGAAGCAGTTAAATTTGAGAAACTCGGCATTAAATTCTTCAAGATTATTCCAAGATGGATTCGATATACTGATGTTTCTAGGCAGCCGTGGGAAATTTTTGAAGTGGAATTTCCTGTGTCATAGGTAAGAAGTGTATGAAATGCCACGGCGCATAGAAGATTTTGAGTGTATTGACAATGTAGTTACAGATATATAACATAGTCCATATGAACTCAACGTTACAAATTCGGATAGATAAGCAGACGAAGGAGAAAGCGGGGAAGATTTTCAGAAAAATGGGGATTGATACTTCTTCCGGCATAAAGATGTTTCTCTCGCAGGTGGTGCATACGGGGGCAATCCCGTTTACGCCCACAACGCAGAATGGGTTCTCCAAGAAGCGAGAGAGGGAGATTATCGCTGAAACAAAAGCGGCCATCCGAGCGGGCAAGCGATATCGTGATATACGAATGCGCACGCCGATATCGTAGGGAATAAAAATCATGTTTCATACGCGGGAGTATTCCATTGTTCTTACAAAAACATACCGGAAGTCGTTTAAGAAAATTATCCGGTCCGGGAGACATGCGAATATTGAGAAATTAGAGGAAGTTATTTCTCTCCTTACGTCAGGGCAGTCGTTGCCACCGAGACATAAAAATCACAATCTCTCGGGCGATCTCTCTGGATAT
>JBBUEZ010000034.1:0-6136 GCA_038056715.1 Patescibacteria group bacterium | reverse complement strand
CGTGGATTGGTGACATTGTAAAATTGAAAGGGGAAGAAAACAAATGGCGCCGTCGAGTAGGCAATTATCGGATCTTTTATGCGGCATATTCTGAAACTCTCATTGTGGAGATTCTTGAAATTGATCGACGCACGAGCCGCACCTACTAATTGTATGTATCATGCGCCAATCAGAGATTAAACAATGTCAAAACTGTAAGAAAGACTTCACTATTGAGTCGTTCATCCCGCACTCAGTGGTCTGAGTGCGGGACTTCGCTTTCCCTGTGGTAATATCACTATATGCAAGAAGAGACGAAACAGTGCCAGAATTGCAAGAACGCGTTTACTATAGACGCTACGGATTTTGCATTTTACGACAAAATCAAAGTCCCGCCGCCGACGTGGTGTCCGGAGTGCCGATTGCTTCGGAAGATGGTGTGGCGGACGGACATAAATCTCTATAGACGACCGGACAGTAGAGACGGGACGCCTATTTTTTCTATGTATGGAACTGAATCGCCAATCAAAGTATACGATATTTCATATTGGCTTTCCGACAGATGGGACCCCATGGATTATGGGCGCGAGTACGATTTCTCGCGTCCGTTTTTTGAACAGTTTCGCGAATTGATGTTGGATGTTCCATTTCCGAGTAAGGCGGTGGACCGAGTCGTCAATTGCGATTACTCAAATAATGCGACAAATGGCAAAGATCTCTATCTTTCGTTCGGGGCGACAAACGCGGAGAATGTGCAGTTCTCGTCCATGGTCTATGATTCCAAGTCGGTGTCTAACAGTATATATACGCACAAATCCGAAAATATTTTTGATGGCTTCTATAATATGAGATGCTACAATTCTGTTGGGTCAAATAATTGTACAGACTCCGTGGATATTTTTTTCTGCAAAGATTGCGTTGGCGTGAACAACTGTTTTGGCTGTATCGGGCTCCGGAACGCATCCTACCGCATTTTCAACAAACAAGTCGGAAAGGAAGAATACAAGAAGTTTGTACAAGGAGCGAATATTGGTTCGTGGAACGCGTATCGTGCAGATCAAGAAAGGGCGCGTGTATTTTGGCAGCAGTTCCCGGTGAAGTTCATGTCTGGCACGAAGAATACCGACGTGACAGGCGACAAACTGAATAACTGTAAAAGTGTG
The DNA here is from genome assembly GCA_038056715.1 of Patescibacteria group bacterium. Classification (GTDB taxonomy): domain Bacteria; phylum Patescibacteriota; class Minisyncoccia; order Phycocordibacterales; family JBBUEZ01; genus JBBUEZ01. Next base: position 4,994 of record JBBUEZ010000034.1, on the reverse strand, counting down.
GAGAAGTCGTTTGATGTCACGGGTGGGGAAAATCTCAAATATTGTCACTCATTAGGTGCGGGGATCGCGAGAGATTCCTACGATTATTTTAGGTTCTCGCACAACGCGGAGCTCATTTACGACACGCTGGTGTGTGGAACAAATATTTCACGCCTGAAATTTTGCTTTCATTGCTACCCTGAGTGCAGCGAGTCGGAATACGCGGTCCAGTGTGGATCTTCGTCAAATCTGTTTGGGTGTGTCGGGTTACGGAAAAAACAGTATTGCATTTTGAATAAGCAGTATTCAAAGGGCGAATATGAGGATCTTGTGCCGAAGATCAAGCAACATATGCAGGATATGCCGTATATCGACAAACAGGGGAGGGTATACACATATGGAGAATTTTTTCCCATGGAGTTCTCCCCCCTTGCGTACAACGAGACAGTTGCGCAGGAGTATTTTTCTCTTACGAAAGATGAAGCGCTTGCGCGTGGTTTTCGGTGGGTTGATCCGGAAGAGAAAGATTATCACCCTACGATCACAACAGATCAACTGCCGGACAATATTAAGGATGCCGCCGACTCTATCTGCGATGAAATTATCGCGTGTGCACACGGGGGGACATGCAACGAGCGCTGCACCACCGCCTTTAAGGTGATCCCCCAAGAACTCCAATTCTACCGCCAGATGAACCTTCCTCTCCCTCGCCTTTGCCCCAACTGCAGACACTACGAACGCCTCAAACAACGAAATCCCCTCAAACTCTGGCACAGAACCTGCCAGTGCTCTGGCAGGAAATCCGAAGCACGAAGCACGAAATCCGAAACATTCCAATATACTAACACCGCCACCCACACCCACGGCGCAGAGCCCTGCCCAACAGAGTTTGAAACCTCATACGCGCCCGAGAGGCAGGAGATTGTGTATTGCGAGTCGTGTTATCAACAGGAAGCAGTCTAGGGGTAGGCGCTAGGCTTTAGGCGTTAGCAAAATAGGAACAAAAAACTCGCGCGCACGACATCGTGCATGCGAGTTTGCTATAATACACATATGAAGATCTACTTAGGTTCTGATCACGCGGGGTTTCATTTGAAGGAGTCATTGAAGAAGTGGCTCTTGGAAGAGGGGCACGAGGTTGTTGATCATGGCGCGAACACGGAGAATCAGGAAGATGATTATCCTGACTTTATAGCTCCTGTCGCCCGCGCTATCGCGGGCGACCCCGAGCGAAGTCGAGGGGTTATTCTGGGCGGTTCCGGACAGGGAGAGGCGATTGTCGCAAATCGCTTTCCGAAAGTCCGTGCGGCAGTCTACTATGGGGGACCGGAACAAATCGTCACGCTTGCGCGCGAACATAACGACGCAAATATTTTATCGCTCGGAGCCCGACTTTTGTCATTTCCCGACGCAAAGCGCGCCGTCTCACTTTTTCTTATGACTCCATTTAGCACACAACCACGCCACGCACGCCGTTTGGCAAAAATCGAAAATCTAACATCTAACATCTAGCCCATGGAGATCATTCCTACAATCATTCCGAAAAGTTTAGATGACCTGCGCGAGAAACTCTCGTTCGTTCGCGGCGCTGCGCCCGTTGTGCAAATTGATATCACTGATGGCGCATTCGCGGGAAAGAAATCATGGCCCCTCAATGATGACGCGGCATTTCAGCGGATGATTTCCGAGGCGGAGGGTTTGCCGTTTTGGGAAGATTTTATATTTGAAGTTGATTTTATGATTACACACACGGAAGAACGTGCGGAAGATTTTTTCCGTGCGGGATTTTCTCGAGCAGTGTTTCATTTCGGCGCCGCAGACGACATGCACAAAGCGCTTTCTCTCGCGCGGCAATATGATGTGGATGCAGGCATCGCACTCCTTCCTTCTGAAGATCCCGAGATTCTTAAAGAATATGAAGGAGAATTTCAATTCGTGCAGGTGATGGGAATCGGACGCATCGGGTTTCAGGGAGAACGATATGATGAACGCGCTCTCCACACCGTTTCTCGTGTGCGCGAGATATTTCCTGATATAATCATAAGTGTTGATGGAGGAATTTCCGAACGCACGGCGACGCTTTTCCGTGATGCGGGGGCTGATCGCCTTGTTGCAGGTTCGGCAATCTTTCACACCGATGATCCCCGTGAAGCGTTTCTTCGTCTTTCCTCCATAACAGCGACAGACTAGATGTATTTCCGCTTTGTATCTTCTGTGTTACATACTCAATACCCCATACGCATACTTTCCAAACATGATTACCGCGTTATCTGACAAAAAAATAAAAGAACTTGAACTCACCGCAAACGCGCTTCGCGAGTCGGTGATTGAAATGCTTGTTGCAGCCGGCTCCGGACATACGGCGGGCCCGCTTGGTATGGCGGATATTTTTGCGCTTATGTATTTTCATGTGCTTCGGCATGATCCGAAGAAACCTGATTGGCCGGAACGCGATCGGCTTATTCTCTCCAATGGCCATATTTGCCCTATTCTCTACGCTGCAATGGCGCATTCGGGATATTTTCCCGTGAAAGAACTGGATACGCTTCGTGATTTCGGTTCGCGCCTCCAAGGACATCCTCATCGTGAATGGCTTCCCGCATTGGAGACAAGTTCCGGCCCGCTCGGTTCGGGGCTCTCGCAGGCGGTCGGCATGGCGCTTGCGGAGCGGATGGATCGTGGACATTCATCCAATAAGTTTTTTTATGTGTTTATGGGTGATGGGGAATTGGACGCGGGGAATGTATGGGAAGGACTTATGCTTGCGGGAAAAGAGCGCGTGCACAATGTCATCGCAATTATTGACCGTAATAATATCCAAATAGACGGTTATACATGGGATGTTATGCCGCTTGAGCCGTTGTATGAAAAGTTTGAATCATTTAATTGGCACGTACAGGAAGTGGATGGGCATAATTTTCAGGCGATGGCGGATGCAATCGGACAAGCACAGTCGGCATTTGATCGTCCCAGCGTTATCATCGCGCACACGATCCCCGGCAAAGGAGTGCACGAGTTTGAACGCGATTATCATTGGCATGGGAAACCCCCCACACCAAAAGAGGGGGAGATGGCGTTACGTGAGTTAAGAACACTTAAGGGTTTGATTACAAGTGAGCATGAATAGCGCGACACCAATCCACCAATGCATGCGAATAACACGAATGGAGAGAAATCAATAAAAGTCAAAATGTAAAATGACAATACAAAATGAAATAATTGAGTACAAAGATTTTGAGAAAGTAGATGTCCGAATGGGTAGAATAATATCCGCGGAAGACTTTCCGGAGGCGAAAAAGCCCGCGTATAAACTAAACATTGATTTTGGAAGTGAAATTGGCGAAAAGAAATCATCGGTACAAATTACCAAGCATTACACGAAAGAAGAACTGATCGGAAAACAGGTGATCGGAGTAGTAAATTTTCCGCCGCGGCAGATTGGACCATTCATGTCGGAAGTGCTCACGCTTGGCGTTCCGGACGGTGATGATGGAGTGGTATTGCTCATGCCGACAAAAGAGGTTCCTCTTGGCGGAAAAATGTTTTAATTATGTTGAACAAAGATGCACAATTGAATCCGAAGGTGTTTGAGAAGGATGTTGAGCAATTGCCGATTCGGCAGGGGTTTGGCGAGGGGCTTTTGGATGCGGGGAAGAGCGATAAAAACATCGTCGCACTATGCGCGGACCTTACCGAATCCACAAAAATGGATGCGTTCGCGAAAGCATTTCCAGAGCGGTTTGTGGAGATGGGCGTTGCGGAACAAAATCTGGCGGCGGTTGCAAGCGGTATGGCGGCAATGGGGAAGATTCCATTTATTGCTTCATACGCAATGTTTAGTCCAGGAAGAAACTGGGAGCAAATTCGAACAACAATTTGTTACAACGATCGCCCTGTAAAAATCGTCGGATCACACGCCGGAGTTTCCGTTGGCCCCGATGGGGGAACACATCAAGCGATTGAAGATATCGCGATCATGAGGGTTATTCCGCGAATGACCGTACTCACTCCCTGCGATTCTATTGAAGCAAAAAAAGCAACACTTGCGGCGGCGGAGCATCCGGGACCTGTCTACATTCGTCTCGCACGCGAAAAAACTCCTATCATAACAACAGAAGAAACTCCGTTTGAAATTGGAAAGGCGCAGGTATTTTATGAAGCGAGTGATACACCAATCATTGGTATCATCGCATGTGGCGCACTCGTCCACAACGCGCTTCTTGCCGCGCGACTTTTGGAGGAAGAGGGGATTGGCACGTCGGTATTGAATCTTGCCACGATAAAACCGCTTGACCGCGAGAGCATTCTCGCCTTTGCGAAGAAACACAAAGCAATTTTGACCGTGGAAGAGCATCAAGTGGCCGGCGGCATGGGCTCTGCTGTCGCGGAACTCCTTGCGCAAGAATATCCGCTCCCCATGAAAATAATTGGCATACAAGATCAATTCGGCCAATCCGGCACCCCCGATGAACTCATCAAGCATTACGGTCTTGATGTTATCTCCATTGCAACCGCCGCTCGAGTCCTTGCAAGAAAATCCTCCTAGTCTTTATAACTGCAATACCACATAGTATTGACAGAAATATAGTATTATGATATATGTTTTTTAGTTGCAAGAGTTTTGTTTTTCATCCCATTCTATAAGGAGGAGCAATGCAAATCACTCTACGGTCGCCAGACACACTGTTAACACGACTTGAAACACTCTTTAGCGACGAAATTTTTGCTCGATGTCAAGAGAGCCTGGGCCACATGTTTCGAGATCTTGCGAAGAAAATTGGCTGGGAAACAATGGAGGAAGCCAAAGTCGTCGATGAAATCGTTGGGGCATGCCTGAAGTATCGGCGGCACTCAATGATGTATGGGTTTTTTCATCACAATAACATGGAAAAACTGTCGGTCGATGAGTTAGTGAGGATCGCACCACTCATCGCGCTGGTGATGTGCGGATACCCGGATATCCCTAAATTCACCCCTCAATCAGGACACTCGATAATTATTTTCTAATAATACAC
>JBBUEZ010000033.1:0-21824 GCA_038056715.1 Patescibacteria group bacterium | reverse complement strand
AGAAACTCAAATAATAACGACAAACCTCTCATTCTTCATTACTGCCCTAGTTATAGCCTTTTTTATTACCTTAACAATAGCAATAATAAAATTTAAAAGAATCAAGTCATAAAAACCTATATAAACAAAAAATTAGATTTTCTTAATCATGACTTATATAGAAAAGCTCTTCATTAAAGGTTTTAAGTCGTTTGCAAAACCAACAGAACTAGTTTTTGATAATAACTTTAATATGGTTATTGGCGCTAATGGTAGTGGCAAAACTAATATAATGGATTCATTGACTTTTGTTCTTGGAAAATCATGAGCAAAATCAATGAGAGCAGAAAAATCATCAAGCCTAATATACAATGGTGGAAAAAAAGGCTCTCCTATGCGAGAGGCAGAAGTGTCAATATTTTTCTCAAATAAAGAAAAAACGCAGGAGGAATTGTTCCACCTGTTCAATGTTCTTTCTGAAAGCAATAAACAAATCATTTTCAGCTCCGATGAGCACCCGAATTTTATTCCGGGGCTTGAGGATCGGTTGAAGTCTCGCTTCAGCGCCGGAATGATTGTGGACATATCACAGCCTGACTATGAGTCGCGTGTGGCCATTTTAAAACAAAAATCATCTGTGAGGAACTTTTTTCCTTCAGACGACGTGGTGGAATATCTTGCCTCCTCTCTTGATGTTAATATCCGTGAATTAGAGGGGATATTGAACACGCTTATCTGCCAGGCGCAAATGAAAAGCGGGGTTTTGGGCATTGATGATGTAAAATCTGTTATAAAAAACAGTGTGAAGCCGAAAAAAACCGCCTCTGTGAAGGATGTGGTGAAAACGGTGGCTGGTTTTTATAATATAGATGAGTCGTCTATATATGCAAAAACAAGAAGAAAGGAGATTGTGCGGCCGCGACAGGTTATTATGTACCTTCTTCGTGAGGAATTTAACATATCATACCCGACAATCGGAGAAAAATTAGGCGGAAGAGACCATACAACAGTTATTCATTCATATGAAAAAATAAAAGAAGATATAAAAAGAGACAGGTCTCTACAGCAAGAGTTGGATCAGATTCGTTTAGTGCTGTAGTGTTGAAAGGTTGGGGATACTGAGGGGGTAGTGTCCGGAAAAAATCATTGTTTATATATGTTTTTTAAAAAATTTTCTTTTTTCCTCTTTTTACGCAAAAAAATACATGGATTTTATTTTATAATATAAAGGGAAAAGAGAGAATTCCACTTATACACATATATAGTAATAATAATCAGTCTTTATATAAAAATTTTTTATGAAAATAGAATGCATGAAAGAAAAACTCGGAGAAACAATCGCTTCCGCAGCGAGATTTTCCGGCAAACACCCAACACTTCCTGTATTGAGCGCGTTTTTATGCGAAGCGAAGCAAAACACACTTCTTATCCGAGCCACAAACCTTGATATAGGAATAGAAATAACTATTCCTGTAAAAGTTTTTACAGAGGGTTCCGTTGCGATTCCTGCACAAATAATCACACAAACAATATCCGCAATTCAAGGAAAACAAGTGTTATGGGAAGAAAAAGACGGGAACATTCTTCTCTCCTCCGGATCATATAAAACAATCGTTAAGTGCGTGCCAAAAGACGACTTTCCAACAATCCCAGCCATAATAGAAGGAGATGAGGTGGAAATACAAGCAAAAAAATTCGCAGAAGGAATAGAGGCGGTTGTATATAGCGCGTCAGTTTCAGAAATAAAACCAGAGCTTTCCAGTGTATATATATATCCGGAACAAAACATGCTTGTGTTTGTTTCCACCGACTCGTTTCGTCTCGCGGAGAAAAAAATACCAATAAAAGGAATAAAAGACTTTCCTGGTATTATTATTCCATACAAAAACGCAATAGAAATAGCTCGCGTGTGCAGCACAACACCCGACAGTCTTCGTATTGTGTTCAATAAACACCACATCTCTTTTTCTTCCAACTCGTTTCATATCACCTCGCGGCTCATTGAAGGAACATTTCCCGACTACAAACAAATTATTCCAAAAGAAGAAAAAACGCGCGTTGTGGCGCTAAAACAAGACTTCGTTCAGGCAGTGAAAGCAACCGCCGTGTTCGCGAATAAGTTCAATCAACTTTCAATAAAAGTGAAACCGGAGGATACCCTATTCTCCATAAACTCAAAAAACTCCGATATCGGAGAAATCTCAGTTTCTTTGGACGCGGCGATTTCCGGGGACTCCGTGGAAATGAATGTAAACACGCGATATTTTTCCGATTGTCTCGCGCATATTCACCAAGATAGCGTCGCACTTCTTTTTAACGGACCAGGGAGGCCTATTATTATCAGCGGCGCGTCAGACATGTTGTTTACATACCTTGTCATGCCGATGAACAAATGATTTACATATGGACACAATTCAGAAACTCCTGGAAAAGTGGAAACAAAAAACGTCGCCGGAGCGCGAAGCGCGCGCGATATTGCCGAGCATCATAAAAAAACACACAAAAGCCGATATCGCCAGAGAGAGCATCTCGTTTGCGCGCCAAACCGCATTTATCAAAACATCATCAACAATAAAGACAGAGATCTTTATTAAAAAAGAAAAAATCTTAACTGATCTTGTTTGCGCGCTCGGAGAAAAAGCGCCGCGCGATATTAAATAACCGCACCGCCAGCCCCACACGCAACACAACAACAATCTTTTCATGAATTATCCGCCGTATCGCACCGGTAAGATTCTGCAAAAAACACAGACGGTGAAATCAGCGCGCAGATCACTCAGTGATTATAATCATACGGCGCTCCTCTGACTTATTTGACACGGAATCGGTTACCGCGGCGGTAATCTCGTGCTCCCCCGCGCCGATACCAAAATCTCCAGGAATAAACGAGAAAGAAAAAGGGGGAAAAGACGATCCTATAAATATTCCATCAAAAAACAATTCCGCCTTTTTTGCCTGATATGCCGACTGAACGGAAAGAGACACAAATACGCGCTCGTTTTTAGAAAAACGCGCGCCAGAGGCCGGCGTAATAATCGAAATGCGCGGTCGCGAAGCCGGAGTATGCAATACATCCATGAAAACGGGAATGTGCGACCTGTTTCCGTCAACAAACCCATTTTCAAAAGCCCATTTTCGAACCCCGTATTCCCACAAACGATATTGAGGATCATTTTCCGGACGTTCCGGTATCGGACCGCGCGGGTCTCGCGCGTCCACCCACTGTAAAATAGAGTGCACGTTCGTGACTGCGCGCGTCACGCGCGTCTCTTCCGGCGTATATTCCGTTGCAAGTCCTCCCGAAACCGAGTCAACTTCGTATACTTCGTTTCCTTCCCACACTCCGCGCAAGATCGGTTTTATGTTTTTTTCCGGCTCCGGTGGCGCCAGGAAGCGCTCATCAGGGATCCGCGAGAGCGCGTATTCCATAAACTCATGCCAGAGCGGCGCCACAATAAAACCGGCAACTTTTTTCTCCATCGGCGTATTGTCATTGTTGCCGGCCCACGCGCCGGCGGAAAGAGACGGCGTGTACCCGATAATCCACGCATCTTTATAATCATTCGTCGTACCTGTCTTCACTGCGACTTGACGCGTCGAAAAATAAAGGGCTGACGCGGCTCCAAAGGCCGGCGTACGCGCCGTATTGTCGGAAAGGATATTTGAAATTTGGCGCGCAACCGTTTCCGGAATAATTCTCCCCGATCTTTCCGTGAATTCTTCAAGAATGTTTCCATCCTTATCTTCCACCCGTAAAATTGGCGTGTGCGGACGGAAAACTCCGTCATTTGCAAATACGCCATATGCATTCGTCATATCAAGCGGGGACACCTCGCCGCCCCCCAAAACAAGCGTGAGTCCGTACCGGTCAGATGAAGCAAGGGTAGCGAGTCCGAAATCTTTCGCCAGCTCCAAAGAGTCTTTCAGTCCGGCGAGATACAGCACTTTAATCGCGGGGATGTTGATTGATTGTGCGAGCGCGTCGCGGAGCGAAACTGGACCGCGGTATTTTCCGTCGTAGTTGACGGGCGTATAACATTTCTCCTCTCCGGTCTCGGAGAATATCGGCGTCCCTGCCGGATCGCAGTTCGTGTCAAACTGCGTCGGCACGTCAAACACGACCGTCTCAGGCGTGTAGCCCTTCCGGAACGCGTTTGCGTACACGAACGGCTTAAACGCAGAACCCGGCTGGCGCTCCGCGATTGCAACATTGAAGTTCCCGTCTATCCCCGCATCAAAATAATCGCGGGAACCGACCATAACAAGAATCTGCCCGGTGTTCGGGTCCGTTGCGACAAGCGCCGCATTTTCTGCGTTGAAGTTCTTTTCGTTTTCAAGCGCGTATTTTTTTACAATTTCTTCCGCTTTTTGTTCCAAATCCCAGTCAAGAGTGGTGATGACGCGAAGCCCCCCTTTCTCAACCGCATCTTTTCCGTATTTGTCTTCCAAATATGATCGGACGTAAAACACAAAGTGGGGCGCCTTGATTCCGCCGTCTTCCGGAGGAAGGAATAAAATCGTCTCTTTTCGCGCCACCTCGTATTCTTCTTCAGTGATAAACTTCTCTTCTTTCATGCGCGAAAGCACGAGATTTTTGCGTTCATCCAATTTATCGCGCCGGTTTCCGTAGGGGGAATAATATGTCGGCGCCTGGGGAAGCGCCGCAAGATACGCGGATTCCGAAAGGGTGAGTTCCAACGCCCGTTTTCCAAAAAACGCGCGGCTTGCCTCTTCGGCGCCATACAGAGTGCCTCCATAGGGGGCTTCGTTCAGATAGAGCGCGAGGATTTCATCTTTGGTCATGGCGCGCTCCAGTTTTATTGAGAGAACCCATTCTTTTAATTTGCGCGCAATCGTTTTTTCCTGCGTAAGAAGCGCATTTTTCACGACCTGTTGCGTGATTGTTGACCCGCCTTGAGAAAATCCGCCCTTTAAGATATTTATGAACACGGCGCGAAGAATTGAAAGCGGGCGGATGCCCGCATGCGTATAGAATTCCGCGTCTTCAATCGCTATTGTCGCGTCGCGCACATATGGAGAAATATCGGAAATAGGGACAACCGTGCGCCTGATATCTTGGTGCACATTGGAAAGAAGAATTTCTCCGGTGCGGTCGTATATGCGCGTTGACTCCTCAACCTTCCGCTCCTCAAAAGATCCGAAGTCAGGAACGCGAAGACTGGCGCTCCACAGAGAGAAAGCGCCCCCCGCGAGAAAAAAAACGCTTGCGGAAGCAAGAAATATGCGGCGGGAGAAGAAGTGTTTTTTCGGCGCGCCGGTCATCACAAAAAATGATAGCATACAATGCGCGCGGTAAGATACTGCACGCACAGGATGATATGCATGCAGTGTCATACGCAGTATGATACAGTAGACTGTATAAGAATATGTTTGCGAAACAGACAAAAAAACCGACGGAAAAAGAGGCGAGCGAAATCTTACAGCGGGGGGTTGTTGAGGTGATTGGGAAAGACTGGCTTGCGGAGAAACTCAAAACGGGACAAAAAATCCGCGTAAAATTAGGCATTGACCCGACGAGCCCCCATATCCACATCGGGCGAGCGGCGGCGCTTTTGAAGATGCGCGATTTTGAGCGTTTCGGACACAAAATAGTTTTTATTGTCGGCGATTTTACCGGCGTTATTGGGGACACCTCTGACAAAGAGACGGAACGCCCGATGCAGACCGAAGCGGAGGTAAAGACCAATATGCGCACGTATTTCTCGCAAGCGGGGAAGATCATCAATATAAAGAAAGCAGAGACAAAGAAGAATTCCGCGTGGCTTTCAAAATTGCGGTATGGCGATATCGGCAGGCATGCGGACGCTTTTTCCGTGTCGGATTTTATTGCGCGAGAGAATATCAAACGCCGCCTTGAAAAAGGGTTGCGCGTGTCGCTTCGCGAACTTCTCTATCCGCTTATGCAGGGGTATGACAGCGTTGCCGTAAAAGCAGATCTTGAAATCGGCGGAACGGACCAGCGGTTTAATATGCTTGCAGGGCGCGTCCTTCAGGAGAAAGCGGGGCAGAAACCGCAAGCGGTGATGACACTCCCGCTTCTGCCCGGCACCGACGGAAGAAAGATGAGTTCTTCATGGGGCAACACAATTAAGGTCACCGATGAACCGGCGGACATGTACGGCAAGACCATGAGCATTCATGACGATGCGATTGTGCCGTATTTCATTTCGGTCACGCGCGTCCCGATGGACGAGGTGCGAAAAATGGAGAACGATCTCAAGGCGGGGAGCGGTAATCCGCGCGATATGAAAATGCGGCTCGCGCGCGAAATCACGACCCTTTTTCACGGAGAAAAAAATGCGCGCGCCGCGGAAGAAAATTTTGTGAGAACTTTTCAAAAAAAAGAGGCTCCGCGAGATATCAAAGAACACAATGTGCTCAAGATAGAAACATTTGAAGATATTCTTGTTTCTGAAAAGATCGTTTTTTCAAAAAATGAAGCGCGCCGCCTCGCCGCAAGCAATGCAATAAAAAACATGGACACAAAAAAAATAATTACTGACACGCGCACGCAGGCGCAGAAGGGGACATACAAAATAGGAAAAAAACGGTTTCTCAAAATCGTGTAAAAATATATGCGGAACGAAAAACACGCGACCCCGCGCGTGTTTTTCGTTCCGCCCCTTCCAGGAACGGGCGCTACTCCTCGTATTCCGCTTCTCCGTTCGTGTCCACGAAACTCTCGTCGTCTTCGTTTGGCGGTCCGTAGAGATCGTCGGCATCATCTTCTGCCCCGACTACTCCACCCGCGCCATCCGGCGTCTCGCCACCAAAAAACTTATCCGCTGGTTCACCCGCGCCATCATCCGCGTCGGCGAATGAAAACGGCAGCGAAGGAAACGGCAGAAACCAACCAAGTAAAAGTTCCATACTCATAGTTGCAATATGTTTTTTCTAATAGTGCCATATTTGTACCAAAAGAAAAAAGCGAGCGCAAATAGAGAAAAGACCACTTCTGTGGATAACTTTTCCCGCCGCTTTTACCCACTATCAACACTCCGTTTTTTATTGGGAGCGGCCAGAATATCCCGTCCGCTTGCGGCGGGGATAGGACGAGGCAGATTTTATATTTGCTACGCCTATTTTCCTCGCCACGGTACAACAGCGGCCGCTAAAAGCGGTTGGGAGGATACCCCTTCTTCTCGCGCGCGAGGCAAGTAATCGCAACCGCAACCGCATCTATCTCATCGTCAAGAACGTCTTTTTTGGGGAATGACACCAGAAGCCGAACCATGCGCTCCACAGCGCGTTTGTCCGCCCTTCCATGCCCTCCTGCGGCAAGCTTTATCTCGCTTGGGGCATATTCCCGCGAAGGAATGCCGAGCATCTCTGCGACATAGAGAAGCGCCCCGCGAGTTTCGGCAACGCGCATTACCGTTTTTTGATTTTTGCCGACGAGAAGCGTTTCCAGAGCAACAATATCCGGTTTCCACTTCTCCATAACGCGCCGCGCCTCTTCCGCAACGACCCCAAGCCGTTTTGCGAAAATGTTTTTTGCATCCGTTGTTACACATGCGGAAAAAAGCACACGTTCGCGCCGCCCGCCTTCTTTTTCCACAACCGCAATACCCAAGCGGTCAAATCCTGGATCAATGCCGAGAACTCTCATGGTGTATATAGTATGTCGTATATTGTATATTGTATAAAAAAGATGGGAAGTTTTTACGCGCCAGTATATACAACATACCACTGCGCATTAGTATACCCCGAACACAAGATATTTTTATAGATGTGTAATTTTTTCCGCATGATATACTGTATGCACTATGGTATTTATTAGAGGAGACGACAAACAAGCGCAGTACGAGAAAAAAATCGCGGAGGAAGCGCAAAAGATGCGCGAGGAGAGGGAGCGAAGGTTAAAATTGGATAACGCAAAACGGAAGATTATTTCCGCTCGTTTGAATGCCGAGCGAAAAGAAAAAGAAAAAAACGCTCTTTTGCAGGATATCCGCGCGCTTGAGGACAGGGTGGCCAAGATTGAAAAAGAAACCTCACTCGGCACGCTCGCTTCCGTTTCGCCGTCTTCCGGCCGCGCCCTTGATATAGAAAGAAATGTGCGAAACGCAAGAATGAAAGTCGGTGTGGCGGCGCAGGTAAAAAAAATGGAGGGAGAAATCGCCAGACTGGAGGAAGATTTGAAAAGAAAAAAAAGGGAACTGGAGGGCGCGTCAGGGAAAGCGCGTGAAGCACAGACGGAACTGAAACGCTGGGAAGAAGAAAAAACAAAGGCCTCAGGCGCGCGAAAACAGACGGATGATAAAGTAAAAAATCTGAAAGCGGAATCAGGACGCCTCAAGATAAACATCCTTCAAAAGAAAAACCTTGTTCCGGCCGTAGAGAGAGAGTATGAGAAAGCGGCGGCGGAAGCGCGATCCTTGGAAGAAGAAATACGCTCTCTTGAAAAATAACAAATGTGCAAGGCTTAACCTTGCACAAATCACAACGCTCCCTGCCTGGTGTCCGGCAAATCGCGTCCCAAATGCCGATACGCTTTATTTGTGGCGACGCGCCCGCGCGGCGTGCGGTCAAGGAGCCCTAATTGCATGAGGAATGGTTCGTTCACCTCCTCTATCGTTTCTTCTTCTTCCGAGATGGCCGCCGCAATAGTTTTCAGCCCTACCGGACCGCCGGCAAAATTAAGAATAACGGTGTCAAGAATTTTTCTGTCAAGCGCCGTGAGCCCGATTTCGTCAATGGCAAGAAGCGCGAGCGCTTCACGAACGCGGTCTTTTGTCAGATTCTCCTTTTGCACCTGCGCAAAATCGCGGCAACGTTTCAAAAGAAAGTTTGCGACGCGCGGCGTGAAGCGCGCGCGCCGCGCGATTTCCGCCGCCGCATCGGGGGCAAGCGTGATGCCCAAAATACCGGCGGAACGGCGCACAATCCGGGCAATCTCTTCCTCCGTGTAGAACTCAAGACGGAATGTTCCTCCGGAAAAGCGCGAGCGGAGCGGAGAAGAGAGGAGCGAAATGCGCGTTGTTGCCGCAACAAGCGTAAACGGCGGGAGTTCAAGCTGGATCGTACGCGCGGAGGGCCCCTTGCCAATCATGATATCAAGCGAGCCCGATTCCATCGCCGGATAGAGCACTTCTTCAATCAGTTTGTTTAGTCGGTGTATTTCGTCAATAAACAAGATATCTCCGGGCGCGAGGTTTGTCAAAATGGAAGCCAGATCGCCCACTTTTTCAATTGCGGGACCGGACGTGGGGCGGATTTGGCGGCCCGACTCTTTCGCGATCAGATGCGCAATCGTCGTTTTCCCCAATCCGGGAGGGCCGTAGAATAAGAGATGTTCGGACGGGTGATTTCTCTCTTTCGCGGCGGCAAGGAGGATCGCGAGATTCTTTTTTATATGCTCCTGACCGACGTACTCGTCAAAACTCTGCGGACGCAGAGTTTGGTCCAAAAAAAGCTCCTCCTTCTCTGGTTTTATAAGGGAACTTGACATATTTCTTCTTCTGTGCTAGACTTAAAAACAATAAAGGGCAGTAACCTTTTGATACGACATCGCTCCTTGACCGTTTGATATGGACGAGGTCGGACGCTGTGCGGGTGAGTACGCTCCCGCATGCTCCCGGCTTGTCGTAATAAAGGCGCAGGTTCTTTTTTGCGGCTTTTCGCCAATGACTTCGTCTTCAATCGAGCGCATAATCCTCTCAGTAATAATGTGGGTGCATTTCAGGGACACACTTGTTTCCGGATTCGTCCGGCAGTACTCGTGTTATCCCGAGAGATACTCCTCGCTTTTCGTGCCTTATGAAAAGTTTTCTGAGAGGATTATACGCTTGATACGTTCACCTTACCGAGCGGATTTTTTCTTCGCAAGAGGAAACAGACAAAGGAACACAATGGATGTGTTATGACAATGTTTCCGGACTCTGCGGAGGACTCTCCAGAGCGCGCCGTTCCTTTTCTAATTCTCGTATCTCCGCCATTTTTACGGAAAGACCGACAACGCGCGAGACTTCCTCAAGTGTTGTGACGCCGGAGAGAATTTTTACAATTCCGTCCTCCGCCATGTCAAAGATATTCTGCCCTTCCGCCACTTTTTTAATCTCGCGCTCGGAGGGATCCCCGTTCATGATAAGGTCTTCAATTGTGCGGTCTATGATGATTCCTTCATGGACGCCAATGCGCCCTTTATAGCCCATTCCGCCGCACGGAGCGCATGACGGATTTTCTCCCGGCCGCCACACGGTCTCCGACGTAAGCGAGAGCTCCGGACGTTTTTTTTTCGCCGCAGACAGAATCGGGTCTATCGTTTCTTTTTCTTCCGCTGTCGGCGCCGATTCTTTTTTGCATGCCTTGCAGAGCGTGCGCACCAGGCGCTGGGCGAGAGCGACGGTAACGGCCGAAGAGATGATTTTCGGATTAACACCCAAATCAATCAAACGGGGGATGACACCGGCCGCATTATTGGTGTGGAGCGTGGAGATCACCAAATGGCCCGTCAAAGAGGCGTTGATTGCAACGCCTGCGGTTTCCGAATCTCTAATTTCGCCCACCATGATAACATCGGGGTCCTGGCGGAGAGCGGCGCGAAGCCCGTTTAAGAACGTGTATTCTTTTTCATTGTTTACCTGTGTTTGGCTTAAGCCCTCCAAATGATATTCAATCGGATCTTCAATCGTGATTATTTTTACCTCCGGCGTGTACACTTTTCGGAGAATCGCGTAGAGCGTCGTCGTTTTCCCCGAGCCGGTGGGACCGGTTGTTAAAATCATGCCGTTTGGTTTTGCTATTTCACGATATATGATTTTCATGAAATACGGATCCATACCGAGTGATTCAAACGGCACGCGGATGCTTTGCGGATTTAAAATACGCATGACGACCGATTCGCCGTACGCGCCGGGAAGAACGGAGGAACGTATTTCTATATCGCCCGCGTCAATCTTTATGCTGAAACGCCCGTCCTGCGCCGATTCTTTGACATTTAATTTCATGCCGGAGAGGAGTTTGATGCGCGAGATGGTTTTTTGGTATGCGGCATGCGGAAAATTAATGACATCCGCAAGCATGCCGTCCAAGCGAAAGCGAAGACGCACCTTTTTTTCCTCCGGCTCTATGTGTATGTCGGACGCCGAGAGAGAGATGGCGCCGCCCAAAACGATTTCCAGAAAACGAGAAACCTTTCTCACGTCTTTTTCCGTTGCCGTTTTTTCCAAGAGTTCTTTGAGCGCGCCGAATGTTTTCGCCTCCCCGATAAATGCGCCCAAATCCTTGCTTGAGATGTCAAACACGCCCGCCTGCGTCATCTCCGCAAGAGAAATATCCGCATATATGCCCCACGCCTTTTTGAGACTTTCATGCGAGGCCATATACGGGGAAACTTCATACCCCTTGCGCGTGAGATCATCTAGAATCTCGCGCGCTTTCAAATTGTCCGGAGAAATAACCGCAACGAGAAGCTTATTTCCCTTGATGCCGAATCCCGCAATGCCGTTCGCCCGCGCCTCCTTCTCGGGAATGAGGCGAAGCGCGTCGGCGGTGACGGAAATGCCTAAAAGATTAATGTAGGGAAGCCCGTGGCGTTCGGAGAGTATTTTCACAAGGTCTTCCTCTTCCTTGCGGTAATAAAGGTCAAGGCGCTCTTTTCTGATGCGCGTCTCATCGCGCTCTTTTGTGTTTTCTTTTGCCGCGTCTGCCGCGCGAAGACCTTTTTGGGAATCTGAAGATTGCATGTGCCATAGTATAGCACGCAAACGCGTGGCATCTCCGCACTTCTCTGAAAAAGGGAGGGGCTTGACAAATCTTAGAAAAAATGTAAGGTGCGAGAGGAGTTCGGAATTCTGCCAAAGTTGTGTCCGTTTACGGATGGACCCGACTTTGGCGGGCAGGTCTTTGATTTTTTAACCTTTTGCCCGGCGCGCCAATAACGCGCTTGGGCAGGCCCGAAGGAGGGGCTAAACGATGAAGAAAATCATTCTTGTTTTTCTCGCGCTAACCGCCCTTGGCGGCTGCGCGTCTGCGCCGGAGGAGTGGAAACGCTTCTCCGCCGAGTCCGCGAAGCAGCAGCTTCGCGGAAACCAAATGGAACTTGACCGCACCTGCGCAGAGCAAGTGCGGAGCGAAGAAGGAGAAGCGGTACGCCGCGCCGAAATGGCGGGCGCGAAGCCCTCCGCGTGGCTGTTTTTCTATCGCCAGCCGCCGTGTGTGGCTCACGAAGCCGCTTCGCGCGGCGGCGCGCGCTACGGCATCGCGCCCGAGGTACTGGCACGGATGCCACAAGCGGAGATGTGCGTTAACGCAAACCTCCTCTTGAGGTCTCTCCAAGCCGGAGAGATCCGGCTTGCCGTGGGGGACGGCACGGTTCGGGAGCACCTGAATATGGTGCTCAAAGATTGTTCGGCTTGGCGAGCGGAGCGACGCGCCGACTACGCGACGGAGGAATACTTCCGTCCGCGCTGGGTCGCGCCATACCCCGGAGGGGGAGCATATGGATATGGCCAGCAGCCATATCCGTATTACCAACCCGCGGGGCAGGGGACGTGCCCGGGAGTGTTCGGGTGCGTTGGGGTTGAGTGGGTGCCCATTGTGCCGCAGTACGGGATTGCTGACCGCGTCTACGACGCGGCGCAGTCCCAGACCCCCGTGAAAGGGAACTTGTGGGGATCGCGGAGCAGGAAATGAACTCCGCGCGGAAGATCTTTTATTATGCGGAAGGTTTTGCATGACGCAACTCCTTCCGCGCGTTATTGAGTTTTCAAGCGAAAGTTTGAAGATTCATAGCGTTCTTTGATTTTTTTAGGTCCACCAGGCACAAATGCGTGTTGGGTGGGGAATAAACTTTTTATTCTGCGCCGTATGGCGCGAGGAGGTTAAGATGGTACTGCGAAATGCAGCCGTCACCGACGGAAAAGGAAAAAGTGGTAACGTAGGAACGTTAATGGCATGGATTGCTATTTTATTAGCCGTTCTCATTGGGGGGGGCGCGTGGTGGTTTTTTGGCGGCAAGAAGGAAGCGCCGCCTCCTCCGCCTCCGCCGGCAGCGGCCGACAAGCCACTCCCGAAGATCGACCCGGAGATAGCGCGGGAAGCGCGAATCGCCGAACTCGGCAAGGAAGCCCGTTCATCGGGCAACACAAGCCCCGCCGCCATCGTCATGGTTGACGAGTGCGGCTACGGCTCCGAATGCCGTGCCCGCGCGGAACAATTTAGGTTAAACCTAAATTTCGGTGCTGGGGTGTACTACGGGGCGGGCTCGTATCGGATGAAAGAGACGGGAAACTTCAACGTTTCCCACCAACATCAACAGCCCCCGCCGCGGCCCGACATCAAACCGGTGCCGGAGCCGACAACGCCCATACCGCCGCCCGCACCGCCAGGCACTGGATGCCCGGGTTGTGGCGGCGGCAGTTCCCCCGGCGGTCCTTTCGGGGGAGCGCCGACTCCAGGAGGCGGGCCAGCCCCAGGAAGCGGAACGCCAGGGACCGGCGGTGGCGGAGGCCCCGGCCCTGTCGGGGGCGGTGGAGCCCCCGGCAAGTAAAGCAGTTAGTTCGGGAAAGGAGCAAACCATCGCTCCTTTCCCCTCATATTCAAATGCCCGAAAAAAGATTCGGACACTTGAACATGCAGACAATGTCGTGTGTGCATATCGTAAGAGAGTATTACCAATAAATTATTATCATGAACACCATGCAAAAAATAATGCGCGCAACTCTGGGGGCGGCGGCACTCGTTGCCGTGTTTGCTGTTTTCCCTTTCTCCGCGCTTGCGGCGACGTTCAATACGGACCCGCTTGATTATCAGACGCTTCGCGTCGGCAATTACACGGACAATCCGGGGCAGACCTCCGCGAACTGGTCCACAACCGTCTCCGGAGATGCAAATGAGACGATTAATTTTGCGATTTATTACCATAATACCGGTTCCGACACCGCGACGAATGTTCGCGTGCGCTTGACGCCGCAATCAACCGGCTCCGGCACAACGCACTCGTTTACCGCGTATGTGTGGGCGGACAACGCTCCGCAAGTTTCCGGAGTAGCGACCGTCTATCTTTCTTCCACGCAATCCATTGCATACAAAAATGATGTTGTGTGGCGCCCGAATCAGACGATCTACGGATCGCAGACGCTTCCGAACGGGCAGAACGGTTCCGAAATCTTTTCCACAAACGGATTGCTTTTGGGAAACGTCGGATCCGGGTGGGGAACACAAGGCAATGTCATTATTGCGTTTCTCGTTTCAGGTTCCGGCGGCGGGGGCGGCGGGCAGCTTCCGTCCGTTACGACCAATACGCCGACACAGACACAGGGCAATTCCTGGGCGATGTTGAATGGGTATGTGAACCCGAACGGCACGTCTGATACCACGCGCTGGTTTGAATGGGGCACACAGTCATACTCCTTGAACAACTCCACGACGAAGATCGGACAAGGATCGTCAGCGGGCAACTTCTCTGACACGATCTCCGGACTCTCAAACAACACGACATACTATTACCGCGCGGTCGCGCAGAACTCGTACGGCACCGTGTACGGAGGCGTGCAGAGTTTTGTCACGACGACGGACGGCGGCAACCAAAGCCCGTTCGTGTCCACGAACGGCGCGACGAACGCGGGCGGTTCTTACGCGACGCTTAATTGTTATGTGAATCCGTACAATACGTCCGGCACAACGCGCTGGTTTGAGTGGGGTTCTACGCAATCGCTCGGCAATCGCACAATCACGCTTTCCCACGGGCAGACGACAGGGAACGCGTCCGAGACGCTTGTCAGTCTATCGCCGAACACGACATATTATTTCCGCTGTGTGGCGCAGAATTCCTACGGCACGAATTATGGAAGTACGCTTAGTTTTTACACAGGATCAGGTACGACGGGAGGTCCTACGGCAATCACGAATCTCGCGACAAGCGTGGCGGAAAACTCCGCGCGGATGAACGGCTTGGGGTCAAACTTGGGCAATATCTATTCCGACGGATGGTTTGAGTGGGGCACGACGCAATCTTTGGGCAATACGACGACGCATATTCAATTGGGCGCCGTGCAATCCAACACATTCTACGCGACACTCGCTTCGCTCTCGCCGAACACGACATATTATTTCCGTGCGGTCGTGCAAAACACGAACGGCACGAGCTACGGAGACATCTTGAATTTCCGCACAAACTCCGCATACAGTGCGCCGCCGGTAACGCCGACAACGCCCGTTGTATCCAAGGACGCAAGCGTAATGAAGCGCGTGGCGAATCTCACGACCCCGAACGGAACCGACACTGATGTATCAGGAAAAAATGGGGATACGTTCCGTTATACGATTGAGGCGCGAAACACCGGCACCGTAACAATCAAAGACGTTTCCATCAAAGACCGCATTCCGCACTATGTGGAATTCGCGAATACGCAAGACCGCGCGCGCCTTGATGGCACACAGCGCGAGGTCGTGTGGTTTTTGGGAGATTTCCTTTCGGGAGAAGTGCGCACAGTGACGCTTGACGTGGTGGTGGCGCCGGAGACGCCGACTGGCACAGTGATTGAGAATATCGCACGTCTTGAAGGGACGAATTTCACCAAAAACGGAAATACGGCGGTGATTCGCGTTTCAGATCCTGATTCCGTTCCGAACGCGACAGCGGCCGCATTCTTCGGCGGAGGATTTCTCCCGAACACGTTCTTGGGCTGGCTTTTGCTTACGATTCTCATTCTTATTCTCGTTATTCTTGCGCGAAAGGCGTACGCGGCGTTTGAAGAAAAAAAGGAAGAGCGCAGTATGTAATCTTTCCTGCGGGAAGATGTTGGAAAAATCCGATGGACACATCGGGTTTTTTCATTATGATAGAGAGCATGAAATATGCGGCGAAAAGTCCGGAAGGGATGGCGCGCGTCGCGCGCGCGGTTTTTTCGCATGTGCGGCGCGCTCCTCTGGACTGCGCGTATGTCGTCGGGCTTTCCGGCGAACTCGGCGCTGGGAAAACAACATTTACAAAAATACTCGCGAGAGAACTTGGGATTAAACGAAACGTCTCAAGTCCGACATTTATTCTTGAACGCACCTATAAAATTTCATCTTCCGGTCGTTACGCGAAACGTTTTTCTCGCCTCGTGCACATTGACGCGTACCGGCTTACAAGACACGATACGATATTCGCGAATCATCTCCGTGCGCTTCGTTCTGACCCGCGGAATCTTATTCTCATTGAATGGCCGGAGCGGATTGGAAGGATGTTACCGAAAAACATTCTCCGTATTTCGTTTGCGCATAAAGACGAAAAAACCCGCATTGTTACTATTGGCGCGCGATCGCACAGAGAGTAGATATCCGCACAGAGGAGATACATCAGTTTTCTGCACAGGAATTTCTACACAGGAACGTATACGGTATCATAATACCGTATACGTTCCTGTGTCGCGTAGAGAACAACGTGGCACATGCGCAAACATGATATCGTGCGCTATACTAGCCGATATGATGAAAAAGGAAAAACGGCCGCTTCTGGTTCTCCTAGACGCCCACGCAATCATCCATCGGGCATATCACGCGTTGCCGGAGTTCTCCACGAGTGCGGGCGAACCGACGGGAGGGCTCTACGGGGTCGCCGCTATGCTCATAAAGATCTTGGGCGAACTAAAACCCGATTATGTTGTCGCCTGTTACGATCTTCCTAAACCTACATTCCGCCACGCAGCGTATGAAGGATATAAAGCAAAACGCCCGAAAGCCGACGAAGCGCTCGTACGGCAGATCATTCGCTCAAGAGATATTTTCAACGTATTTGGGATCCCGATCTATGAGAAGGAGGGATTTGAGGCGGACGATATTTTGGGAACGATTACGGAGAAACTGCGCGGCGAGGATGTTGATATCGTCATCGCTTCGGGCGATATGGATACGCTCCAACTTGTTGATGGAACGCGCGTGCGCGTCTATACGTTAAGAAAAGGTCTTACCGACACCGTCACGTACGACGAAAAAAGCGTGATGGAACGTTTCGGTTTTTCTCCCGCGCGCATCGCCGACTATAAAGGACTCTCTGGTGATCCTTCCGATAATATCATAGGTATTGCGGGTATCGGCGCGAAAACTGCGACGACGCTTGTAACAAGATTCGGCACGATAGAAGAGATGTACAAGACGCTTGAGAAAAAAGGGGAGAAACCATTCCTTGATGCGGGCATCACGAAGCGGATCGCAGGACTTTTGAAAGAGGGAAAGGAAGAGGCGCTCTTTTCAAAAACGCTCGCGACCATTCGCCGCGATGCGCCGATAGATTTCTCATTGCCGGCGAAAAATTTCCACGAATGCGACACTGAACCCGCAATCGCGCTTTTTTCCGAACTTGAATTCAGAAGTCTTATTCCTCGTTTACGCGCGCTCTTTGGCGTAAAAGCAGAGGAAGAAAGAAAAGAGGATCTCGGCGCGCCAATTTCTGAAGAAGAAATAAAAAAGGCCGCCGTTGCCCTGTGGGTGCTCCGATCTGATATAACGAACCCCAATCTTGACGAAATTCTCCAGTTTGCGAAAACGCGCGATTTTGAAAAAGCGCGCGAAATTATTTTGACAGAACTCAAAAAACAAAACCTCCTTCGCGTATATGAAAACATAGAGATGCCGCTTATCCCTATCATTGGGAAAATGAAAGAGCGCGGCATTTTGATAGACAAGAAATATTTAGCCGAACTATCCTCTCGGTACCACACGGTTCTTTCGGGAATAGAAAAAAAGATATTTGAATCAGCGGGAGAAACATTTAACATCAATTCTCCAAAACAACTGGGGGTTATTCTTTTTGACAAAATGGGACTTGCCGCAAAAGGACTCAAAAAAACGGCAGGCGGCGCGCGCTCCACCCGCGAGTCGGAACTCGCAAAATTGCGCGATACGCACCCGATTATAGATGAAATTTTGCAGTATCGCGAGATCCAGAAACTTCTTTCCACCTATATTGATAACTTGCCGGACATGGCGGATAAGAGCGGACGCATTCATGCGGAATTCAACCAGGCGGGAACCACGACGGGACGATTTTCTTCCGCAAATCCTAATCTGCAAAATATTCCGACAAAAAACGGTATGGGAACGGAAGTAAGGAATGCGTTTGTTGTGCCGGACGGGTGCGTACTTGCGGCATTTGATTATTCACAAATAGAGATCAGAGTGCTTGCCGCACTCTCATATGACAAGACGCTTATGGAAGTGTTCAGAACGGGGGGAGACGTGCATGCGGAAGTTGCCTCGCGGGTGTTTGGCGTTCCGGAGAAAGAGGTAACGAAAGAAATGCGGCGAAAAGCGAAAGTCATCAACTTCGGCATCATGTACGGCATGGGCGTGAATGCGCTTAAGGAAACTCTGGGAAGCACGCGCGCGGAGGCGCAGGAATTTTACGACCACTATTTCCAAACATTCCCAAAGGTTGCCGACTATTTTGAACAAGTGAAAAATGATGCCGCAAAACTGGGTTTTACAGAAACGTATTTCGGGCGCCGCCGGTATTTTGCGGACATTCGTTCCACAATTCCGTATATTCGCGCGTCAGCGGAACGCATGGCGGTGAATGCGCCGCTTCAAGGGACGGCGGCGGATATTATAAAAATGGCGATGGTGAAAACGGACGAAGCGCTCAAAAAAGAGGGACTCTCGGAAAAAACGCGGCTTTTGCTTCAGGTGCATGATGAACTTGTGTATGAAATTGATGAAGACGTGCTCACGCGCGCAGGGAAGATTATTGCACACGCGATGGAACATGCGGTGGAGTTTCCGGTGCCACTCACGGTGTCATCATCAAGCGGGAAGAGGTGGGGAGATCTCAAATGAATCATGAAAACACAAGATCATAAAAACAATAAAATTTTTTCTTGCGCATGTTTTAATGACTTCATGTTTTAATGATTTCAGGAGTATATGCTTTACATTTTTTACGGAACAAACACTGAAGTCTCGCGGGAGCGGGCGCGCGCGCTTATTGAGCGGTTGCGCGGAGATAGCAGAGGATTTTTTGAACGCATTACCGCAGACACATTTGAGCCAGACGCGCTTTCCGCGCGAGCGAATGAGAGCGGACTTTTTTCCGGCGACATCGTTACCATGCTTGACGGCGTGTGCGAGAATAAAGAAGCAGAAGCCGTGCTCATACAGAAGGCGAAAGACCTCGCGCTTTCCCCGAACGCTTTTATCCTGATAGAAGAAAAGGTGTCAAAAAAAATAGCGGATGCATGCGAGAAAGCGGGGGCGAGCATCACGGTATCGGGCGGAGAGAAAAAAGAAAAAGGGTGGACGGAGACGCCCATATTTTCTTTCGCGGACGCATATGCGCGCGGCGACAGAAAAAACGCGTGGACGCTTCTCATCACGCTTCGTGAAAATGGCGCGCGCGACGAGGAAATCATCGGCACGCTTTTTTGGCGTATGAAAACGATACTTCTCGCGAAAATATCCGCGAGTGCGGATGAGGCGGGCTTGAAACCGTTTGTGTATGGAGTTGCGCGCAAACTTTCCGAAGGATATACAAAAGAAGAATTACAAAAAAAGTTAGATGACCTTATCGTTCTACGCCACGAGACGTGGAGAATCTCAGGAGACCTCGGCGTTGCGCTTGAATGTCTCGTGTTGAGCGGAAAGAAGAAGTAGAAGAAAGTAAAAACAGTGTGCATTAAAGCACCGTGCGTTGAGGGCGGGCGGGGGTAAAATAAGAGATATGTTTTGTGTCTATACATGAATCTGGTACTATGATACCAAACTCATGTATGGCATCACGTAACCGTATTAGCATGAAGAAATATAAAAGAGACGAAATTGCAAAAGTTATTTTTGAGATACTGCTTACGGCGGGGTTTGTCACAATTGCGCTTACAGCACCAAACGCCGTGCAATTATTCACACGCTTTCATCCAAAAAATGCACGAGAGCGGGAGCGGGTGAAGCAGTCACTCTCCACACTTAAGAAGCGGGGTTTCATAACGGAAAAGGACAATTTGGACGGCTATTTTGCACTGACAAAAGAAGGGAAGGCGCGTGCGATGCGATATAAGATAGAAAACACAAAAATACAAAAGCAAAAGAAATGGGATAAAAAATGGCGACTCGTCATGTTTGATGTTCCGGAGGAAAAAAAGAAAGCGCGGCAAGCAATCAACTTCGCTCTTAAAAAGATCGGCTGTGTACACTATCAAAAATCTGTTTTTATCACCCCGTTTCCTTGCGAACAGGAAATTGATTTTGTTGGCGGATGCTTCGGTGTCAGAGATTACCTGCGTATTGTCGTTGCAAAAAGTGTGGAGCGAGACAAATCGTTTATAAAAAAGTTCGGATTATAGCCATGGCCTCTATACATGAGTTCAGTACGATAGTACCGTATTCATGTATAGAGGAGACATGTACTGGGCAAGCGACACCGCGCAAAAAATAGAGCAAATAAAAAAGGCCATTCGCTGTCGGTTTGTTTTGAAAGAACACGATCCTTACGGATCGATAAAAGATTCTGTGGGATGACCGAGGTCGAATGACCTTTGTTGCTGTGCGCTTCGCCAGAGGGCGTTGCGCATGTTGAATTGTGGAAGGAACATGTAGAATGATTCTCTCACCAACCTTTATTCTCCTCGATCGGAGGGACGATGTTCGTGGGCGAATGATTCTGACCTGTATAATAGTATACTCTCTTTGCGTTCATAAAAAAACAAGGTAGGATGTGGATAGCGTAAAACCCTTTGTTTTTCAGCGTTTTTGTGCTAATCTCAGCAGAGAAATAAAATCCGCTCATATCTGTTTCTTGCCCCGCCGTGGCGGGGTGAAGTAGATATGAAACCGAGCGCGCGCTAAAATAGCGGATACGAACAATATAAAATACATCCGCCCGTAGCTCAGTCGGCCCCAGCACCAATGCTTAATGCCTGCTCACGTACGGGGGTTTAGGTTATTTTTTAATTTAAATTGATATCTTTGTCCGCCCGTAGCTCAGTCGGTAGAGCACCTGCCTTTTAAGCAGAGGGTCGCAGGTTCGATTCCTGCCGGGCGGACAAAGAGATTAACACCGCGTGGCGCATTGGTGCGGGGTATATGCCGCACCTGCCTTTTAAGCAGAGGGTCGCAGGTTCGATTCCTGCCGGGCGGACAACAATGAAGCGGAGCGGAGTTGTTGTCCGCCCGAGCAAGACAACTGTTTGTGTTTCGTCAGGGATCGAACAGCGGAGCCATGTTTTTTCAGCAGAAAAAACGGGCGAGCTGGTGCCCAGCCCGAAACTTGCGACGGCAAGTTGAGAGGCGAGGGAGATTCCTGCCGGGCGGACTGCTATTTACCAGTGGCCAGTAGATAACTAAAGCGGAATATCAAACGCAATCGCGCCCGCGCCGGAGATTATAAGGGTTGCGGTTGCGGCGGCAAGGAGGATATAAAACTCCGTATCGTTTTTTAACAGTTCCGGCTTGCGCCATTTAATAAAGACGGCCGCTAACAACAAAAGAGAAAGTGCAATGGCCGCAATCTGCGTGTAGAGTCCCGCGATTAACATAAGTCCGCCCGCAATTTCAATCCATGCGGAAACGAGGAGAAAAACATGCGCGCGAGGAAATCCCGCCAACTCAAAAAACGTAAGTTTCTCTGATTTCCCGCTGCGCAATTTCAGTATGCCGAAACGAACGAAAAAAATCCCGAGCACGAGCCGGATGATCGCGGGCGCGAACCAGCTAAAAGCGAAGAGTTCTGGGAATGGACTCAACATAGTATATGGTATGTAGTATATAGTATATGGTATGAAAAAAACAGAAGACAACAAAGAGTGTATGCTTATACTCCACAATATCCGGAGTGTGCACAACGTCGGCTCCATATTTCGCACCGCGGACGCGGCAGGTATTTCACGGATATACTTGACCGGGTATAC
>JBBUEZ010000032.1:0-10414 GCA_038056715.1 Patescibacteria group bacterium | reverse complement strand
GGTGTATTATTAGAAAATAATTATCGAGTGTCCTGATTGAGGGGTGAATTTAGGATTAAACCCAAAAAATACATTATCACACTTATTTGCATTTGTCCATTTATTTAATGGTCCATGTATGGCTAGTGACAGTTGATTATGATCAAAGGTATACTATTAAGCAAAGAAAGAGGATATGAAAAAACCAAGAAAAAGGAGCACGGAAGATAAACGAGCGATATTTGAAACCCGCGACCAATATACCGTGGTATTGGAAGATGTTAGGTCACAATTCAAGATATTCGGCGAGGCGCTCGCAATGACTCGTGAGAGTCTGGGCTTGCGGATTGATGATCTGAGAAACGAAATGCATAAGGAGTTCGCGCTTATTCACCTTACTTTGGAACAACATGGTCAGCGCATTGCACAACTTGAACACGCCAACCTAGAGTTACTCAAAGAAATCCGCGAAAATACAATAAGCCGCTCGGAATTTGAAGAACTGCGCGCGAAAGTGCGGCAACTTGAATCAAAACTTTCCGAATAATTTATTAGTAATTTTTAATCATGGAACCAACACCAATTGTCCAAAAACCAAAGACGACTCCGAAGGATTTTTTTCTTCATTTGGGGGCAATTGTCGCGTTGTATATAAGCGTTACAAGTGTTCTCACGCTTATCTTCGCAATCATTGACCAGATTTTTCCGCGACCATTTGAATATACCGACCCGTACGCGAGCGGGGTCTCTTTGGCGATGGCGATGCTTATTGTTGCATTCCCGCTCTATATTCTTTTTATGCGCATCGTCTCTGGTGTAGAAAAAGCATCTCCGGAGAAACGAGAACTTCCCGTGCGCAAGTGGCTCACGTTCATCACTCTTTTTGTTGCGGGGGCAGTTATTGCGGGTGATCTTATTGTGCTTTTGCAGAAATTTTTTGCCGGTGAGGAAATCACCCTAGGCTTTGCTCTCAAAGTGATTTCAATTATCGTCGTTCTTGCGGCGGTGTTCGGATTTTATCTGCGCGAAATTCATCGCACGGCAGTGGACAACATGACAATGCGGACATATTCAGCGTACGGCGCGGGAGCATTTGTTCTTCTCGCAATCGTTGTTGGATTTTGGGTGATGGGGTCGCCATATACGCAAAAAGAAAAACGCTTTGATGCTGAGCGCGTGTCGCATCTCCAGACGATTCAATATCAAATCATCTCCTATTGGCAAAACAAAGAAAAACTTCCCGCAGCATTAAACGACCTCAATGACCCGATAGGAGGATTTGTTTTGCCGATTGACCCACAAACGGGCACGGCATATGAATACAGCATAAAAGATGGACTCTCGTTTGAAATGTGCGCAACATTTGTGAAAGAAACGCCGACAGGTGCGATATCGCAAGAGTTTGCTGTTCCCGCGGCATACCCCCCATATAAAAATGCGGTGAATGAAAATTGGCAACATGGCGTGGGTCGCGCGTGTTTTGAACGCACCATTGACCCGGAATTGTACCCCGTCAGAAAGCCATAAGCGCATCATCAATTAATATGAAATTTATGAAAAAATTTACCTTTTTAGTTTTAGCACTTGCGGTCGTAATGACAATAGGCAATCTCGTTGCGGTAGCTCAAACAACAAATCCACTTGCGGGGAAAATAATCGCACTTGACGCGGGACACGGCGGCGGGGAAACTGGTGCTGTCGGTTATTGCATTAGGAGTGGCTTCCCCACAGTCAAAGTCCTTGAATCAGATGTGAATCTTGCTGTTCGTGCCGAACTCACAACCTTACTCACCAATGCAGGAGCAACTGCGTATCCTGTAGCCCCGCTTTCAACTAGGAAAGCTCGTGTCGCTGACGCTGAAAACGCAGGATCAAACGTGCTAATTTCTATTCACCACAACGGCTCATCGAATACATCGGCGGATTACACCCAAAGCTTCGTAACACAAAAGAACGACAAAGATTTTGCCAAGTATATTCATCCGTTGCTTGTGTCAGCCTTTGGTCCTGATAAGGGGATTAAGAATGATGGATACGGCATGACTGTCTACGGCTCACTCCCCGGCATTCTGACCGAATCCTACTTCATTACAAATACTAACGCGGCTTGCGACTTCTTAAACTACCAAGCAGATGCGTCTGATACCCGAGTACAAAAAGAAGCTCAAGCTCTATATAACGGACTCCTTGCGTATTTCTCGCGTTAGTAAGACCCTTGACAGGGCGAGAAATCTACGCGTATCATTAAGTTAAGAATTATTAGCACTAATACAATACTATGAATTTCTCTTATGTAAAGGCCGCCGTATTTTCTTTTGCTTTGCTCTCTATCGTGGTCGTGTCCGGTTCTGTCGCAGAGGCAAGTCATTCGTGGGGGACTTATCACTGGGCGCGGACGTCAAACCCATTTACACTTAAATTGGGAGACAATGTATCGGGAGTATGGGATGCACACATGGCGACATCGTCGCTTGATTGGAGCGTCTCTTCAGTGCTTAATACTACGATTGTTCCGGGACTTACTACCGCAAGACGTTGCAAGCCGACGAAGGGGCGCGTGGAAGTGTGCGCGAGCACATATGGCAAAAATGGCTGGCTCGGTCTTGCACAAATCTGGATAAGCGGGAGCCACATTACGAAAGGACTCGTAAAGATGAATGACACGTATTTTAATACTGCAACCTATAATAATCCAAATGAAAAATTGCATGTGATGTGTCAGGAAATCGGCCACACATTAGGGCTTGACCATCAATCTACGGATGGTAGTTCGCAAGATACGTGCATGGATTATTTCTCAAATACCGGCGCGAATGCTACGAGCACACGAAGCACTAGACCGAACGACCACGATTATGCGCAACTGGAAACAATCTATGCGCATCTTGATGAGATTACGACAATTTTGAGCGGCACGCTTCGCGGAGCGGCGGCACCGGCGGAAGCGGAAAACGAAAGCGATTGGGGCAGGGAAATAAAACGCGAACGTGGGGATGATAAAAAAAGAAAAGAGTCACACTATGAACGCGACCTTGGTAATGGGAACAAAATCCACACGTTTGTCATTTGGGCGGAGTAAGGACTCATCAATTCATACGGACAGATGAAAACCCCCCTACGCTCCTTTTCGGGAGCGCAGGGGGGTTTTCATATCCAAAGACATTTGTTGGCAACACAAACAGTCAACGTAGAGCATGGGAACAATTGTGGCGGGGGGGGGGGTTACCATCATTTTGCGTCGCCTTATTATTAAATCCTCAGTGTAACCCGGAATAACTCGGAACTTATGTCTCTGTACACATTTCCGCGACCGCGGAAATGTGTTACACTTGGAGATATGCGACGGAAAGGCTCACTTCAACAAAAAATCCTCCTTCTGTTTTTAGGTAGCATTGCACTTGGTCTCTCCGGTTCTCCAACGGGGTATTTTCGTACCTTAAAAGCGATACATAAGGGGTGGAAAAATATTGACCAGAGGAGTTTCAACCGCTCGCTTCATGGTTTGTGCGAAGAAAAACTATTGAAGGAGAAGAAACTGCCGGATGGTACGATAACGCTCGTCCTCACAGAGAATGGAAAACTGGCCGCGAGACGATATGACATTTCAGGACGCGCCTTACGCATTGCGCGCAAGAAAAAATGGGACGGAAAGTGGAGAGTGGTGACATTCGACGTTCCTGAAAAGAAAAAGACCTTTCGGGATATTATCAGAGACCATCTGAAGGCAATCGGTTTTAAGAGATTACAGAATAGTGTTTTTATTTTTCCGTATCCATGCGAACCGGAAATTCTCGCGCTTGTTGACGTGTATGGCGCCGAGTCTTTCGTGAGAGTCATGACCGTTTCCGATATTGATAATACCGAACAACTTAAAAAAGCATTTTCTTTGACGTAAAGTCCGGCGGAGGAAGGGAGAGAAGGGAGGGGAAGGAGGGGAAGAGAAGAAAAATTTTTCCACAAGATCAACATTGACCAGCGTTTTATAGACGCATTTAGAATGTTACA
Source organism: Patescibacteria group bacterium (assembly GCA_038056715.1). Classification (GTDB taxonomy): domain Bacteria; phylum Patescibacteriota; class Minisyncoccia; order Phycocordibacterales; family JBBUEZ01; genus JBBUEZ01. Next base: position 6,430 of record JBBUEZ010000032.1, on the reverse strand, counting down.
TATTTCCGCGACCGCGGAAATATGTAACATTTAAATACATCTTGTTTTGTATGTCCTGTTTTGTATCTTGTTTGGTATCTTTGTGTTCTGCGGGGAGATTTATAACACATGACTTGGGCGAATGATATTTCAATTTGTAACACATTTCCGCGGTCGCGGCTTATTGCCGTCATATATTCTTCTTCTATATCCCCGTAGGGCGATAAAGGGTATGGGGGGATGTGAAAAACAGACTCAAAATAATGTAACATATTTCCGCGGTCGCGGAAATATGTTACATTTTTAATAATCTTGGCATAGTGGCGATAAGGGGCATTGGGGGTGTGGAAGACGGACTCAAAATATGGGTTTTTATAAGACAATGAAATGGAGGATTTGACAAGTCTTGTAAAATGGTTTGTTGCGTTTTTCACTGTTGACAGCGTATAGGGCGGGTATAGAGTGAAAGTAAGAAATACGAATGCAGGCGGCTCGTTGTGAACCAAATACGCGCCCTTCTTTTGGGATAATTTTGGGATGAAATACCGAAGAGATGAGGCAACCATGCGGCGCAAAGCGCTGGATGGGCATTTGGTTTTCACCCCCGCTGCTCTGCGGTTGGTCAATCACACTTCCGCATCCGCGTTTATTAATAACCTAAAGTTTTATTATGAACACATTTATATTTTCGTATCGTGAGTGGTTGAGGAAGAACAGGGGGGGGCTGATTAAAAGCGCGGCGTTGGTTACCGCAATGGCGCTTGTTTTGAGTTTTTCTCCGGCTGGGTTTGTGTTTGCAGTTTCTTCTCCTCCGCCATCTCCGGGCGATATCATTATTAATGAATTTGTATCCGACGGCGACGAATGGGTGGAACTTTTAAATACATCAGACAATGATGTTAATTTGGGAGATTTAGACTTTAAATTAACGGAATTAACTACTCCGCAAGCCCCTCAAGGAGATATTCTATTTCCTACCGAAATCGTGGCATTGGAACTTACCGGCATAATCCCTGCTCACGGTATATTGGTATTTGAGGTATCTGGATTAAATGATCCAGGTGATTCAATTGCTTTATACAAAGGAATCATTGACCTATCTAATTTATGGCAGAGAGTAACCTACGGCGCCGTAAATGAAAACTACCCCGTGACCGCCGGACTTGAAATAGCGCCAGCCGCCGGTCAATCTGGAGCGTTCACCTCTTGGTCGGTTGATGATAGTCCAAGCAAGGGTTGGTTTAACGATGCCGGAGAGCCGGGTAAGGCGCCTCTCTTGAGTACCATAGACCAAGCTTTGACTGATGCAGGAATAGATTCCAATATCGGCGAGTTAGAAAACCCATCAGCTACTCCGCCTATCGGGGAGGGCGGTGATGGAGACGCTTTGTATTTTGAAAAAACCGGCGAGGGAAAAATTGTTTTTACCGCTAGTTTGAACCTAACCGATGAAGATACGGTAGCCATATTGCAGGTCTTGGGCGAGAAAATGGATATGTCGGAAGGACACATAGAGTTTGATTCCGCGACTGCTCAAGCTATGACGGATACCGGAGCCAAGATTTATATGTTTGGGTTGGATTTTGACTCAACTCCAAACATTGTTGTAAAAAATGATGCGGGAACAACTATTTCTGGCGAGAGAATAATCGAAGATGTCAGTTATAATCCGGAAACCGGCGAGTTGTCGTTTACAGCCGCTCACTTCACGCAGTTTGACGCGGATGATGATGTTTATGTAGACGTCAATAACGATAATGAAGGCGCGGACGGCACCGAGGAGAATCCGTTCAATACTATTCAAGAAGGTATTGATGCGGTACCCGAGGGTGGCACGGTAAATGTCGCCGCGGGGAACTACGAAGAAAATCTTACCGTAGATAAGAATCTTACGCTCGTTGGTACCGACGGGGCGGCATTGACAACTATTGATGGAATTAATGGCAATAACGACGACGATGAAGTCGTACTCCTGATTGAGGAGGAAATTACTGACCTTGAAGTAAGTGGCTTTACGTTTACGGGCGGTGAAACCGGCATTTACGCATCCGATTCGTTCACGGACGCGACGATAAATATTCACGATGTTATTGTGACTGGTAACGACAATTACGGCATCTATTTCAGTGGCGCATCGGGAAGCACGCTGACATTCACGAATGTTACCGTGACTAATAACGGAAATGACGGCATCTACCTCTCCGGTGATAGCGGATCGTTGTCCAATACGACGGTAACGATTACGAACGGCGAGATTGCTGGTAACGACGGCAACGGCATTTACGTGAATTCGCTTCTCAATGGAAGCACATTCACAGTTGAGGGCACGACCATCGGCGGCGGTTCTTCTGATGACGACAACGAAGGCAACAGCGGCAACGGCATCTATGTGAATGATGCGGAAGACAGCGCAATCAATATCCAGAATAATAACAATACTATCTCCTGGAATGAGGGGCATGGCGTGTATCTCTGCGCGGAAGGAGAGTGTTATGACACGGATATTACGATTACCGACAATGAAATAACAAATAATGAAGGATGGGGCGTTAATTTCTACTACATCGGCGTGGATGACGACAGTTCAACCGTTGAAATTTCCGGCAACACTATTGATAATAATAATAACGGAGGTATTGTCATTGAGCAGACGGGCAATGAAAACGAGGAAAACGAGGACGCGCCTGAAATCACGATTGACAACAACGAGATTAAAGACAACGACGGTCCCGGTATCTCACTTGGCAGCCCTGTAACTGGTGTCGCGATTACGAACAACACCATTACCGGCAATGGCTCGGGCGATACCACGGGTATCGTCGTTAATTCCGCCGCCGGCAACTACGCGCACAATAACAAGATTTTCTCAAATGTCGGTCATGGTGTAGATAGGGACGACGACGAAAGCAACTTTGACGCCGAGCAAAACTGGTGGGGTTGTGTTGCGGGACCGGGTGATCCGGATGATCAAGATTGTGACAGTGTAAGCGAAAATGTTATCTTCAGCCCTTGGTACGCGAACGAGGCAATGACGATACTGGGGAATACGACGACTGATGATGAGAACGATAACCAAACTGTTACACTTCCTTCCGCTATTCTAATGACGGGCGATGTGATGGGCATTGAAATTCCCGCAGGAATTGTCGTTACCGGCCCTTCGGGTTGGGATGGCACTATTAATCTTCCCGTTGTAACGACCACGACCGTCCCGCCGGTGCCAGATTCCGGCAATGATGCCAGTGTTGTCGGCTCTGTAGAAATCGGTTTCGGCAATACGCTTCTCACATTCAACAAAGGCGTGCGGCTTTCCTTCGCCAATCAGGCGGGCAATTCCATCGGCTACTCACACGGCGCGGGTACTTTCACCGCGATAACGAATATCTGTGGTGCCGACAGCCAGGAGACAGGAGACGCGCTTCCCGCGGGCGGCGACTGCAAGATGGATGTTGGTTCTGACCTCGTCGTCTGGACAAAGCACTTCAGTACATTTACGACTTACACGCAGAGCGCGATTCCGTCTTCTCCGCCGCCTCCTCCACCCCCGGCGGGGAACGGCGGTCCGGCGGGCAGTTTCGGGGTCGTGAACCCCGGCACCGGTGGCGGAGCGCCGGGCGGCACGCAGGGCCAAGTCCTGGGAGCGGCAACAGGTCCCGCCGACGCGGCGGCGATTGAACAGGAAATCATCGCGCTCCAGATCCAGCTCATTGACCTTCTCAATCAGCAGGTGACGGGCATTCAGCAGCAGATCATTCAGGTACTGGCGCAACTCATCGCAAACCTGCAAGCGCAAATAAACGCACTCGCGCCGTAATCGCCGCGAATGAGGAGGCCTGCAAGGAAAAAACAAACTCGCGCATGCGCGAGTTTGTTTTTTCCGTCCGCTCGGCGTATATTCGTATCATGTGGAATACGCTTAAACGCTTTTTCATCCCCGAGAAAGACAACAACTACAAGCCGCACTTTTTCGGTACGGCGAGCGTTCTTTTCCTTACAGCCGTTATTCTCGTTGTCTTTCTTGTTTCCACTCTTCAGTACACGGCAATTTCAACCGGGAACTACGCCGCAATTATCACGTCGGTCTTGACCGACCTCACAAACAATGACCGTCTGATTGAAGGGAAGGGGTGGCTCGCTACAAACCAGACATTAGCGCTTGCCGCGCAGATGAAAGCAAATGACATGGCGGCAAAGGGATATTTTGCGCACACCTCGCCGGACGGAAAAAGTCCGTGGTATTGGTTCAAGCAAGCCGGGTATACATTCTCATACGCGGGAGAAAATCTCGCGGTAAATTTTTCCGATTCCATTGACGTGGAGCGCGCATGGATGAATTCCCCTGGGCATCGCGCGAATATCGTAAATGGTAAATATACCGAAATCGGTATTGCGACGGCGGAAGGTTTTTACAATGGGCGCTCTACGATTTTCGTCGTACAATTCTTCGGCAGACCGGCAGAGGCAACGACTACGAAGAGTGTTGCGGTTGCGACTACGGCGACAAAAGCGGAAGAGAAGAACATAGAGCCCGTAGCAAGCGAGGTTGCCGGAGCGGCAACGGGTACGGGGGTCTTGAACAAAACTCTTGAAGTTGTTTCGGAAGATGAAACATTCATTGCGGTAAAACAAAATGGGTTTGCTTCGGTATCGGAAGAGAGCGCCACGACAGCGCCCGCAGTGCAGAAAACATCTTTTTTTGCACGCCTCTTTTCTTCCCCGCAGACATTTCTCCAATATGCGTACGCGCTCATCGCAATCCTTATTGTTATTGCGCTTATATTTGATATCGTAGTGGAGATCCGCCGCCAGCACCCGATGCACGTGGTATACGCGACACTTCTCCTTGCACTTATCTTCGTGCTCCTGTACGTAAGTCGCACTTACATTTTCTCCACGCTCTTAATCATATAATCATCCATTTTGCTGCGGCAAGCAATTTTGGTATATACTGTGTATATTGGAAACTATGAGAAAGAAGAACCCCAAAAAACTCAACACGGTACGGACAATTTTGAATGTCTATAACAAGGACATACAGCGGCACATGTCAGCCTTGAGCGAGGATTTTCAAGGCAAGGTGAGTGCCGTTGCGGAGCAGTTTTTAGGGGTGAATCAAAAACTAGATTCCTTAGATGGAAAGGCGGATTCTTTGGAACGAAAGGTGGATTCGCACACTGAAATGATCGGAAATATGGCAACTGACCTTGAGGTTGTTAAAGCAGATATTGAATTCATCAAAAATGGATTGCGCAAAAAGGCAGATTATGATGAATTTGTCGCACTTGAGAAGAGGGTAACACTCATAGAGGCGCGAATTAAGCGCTAACACGATTGGGTTCCGAACCGTGGCTATTGACGCGGGAGTGCTTTGTTTGTTAGTATTGTCAACACTCTTTTTGATGCAAGAAAATAAAGGAAAAGACATAGTTCTTGGGACCGTGGAAGAAGCCCTTCCAAACACGCTTTTCCGTGTTTCTTTGCCTGACGAGAGCATCATTATTACTTACTTATCCGGAAAGATGCGATTGCATCGCATTCGGGTGCTCGTTGGAGACAGAGTAGAGGTACTTTTGGATCCTTATGGCGGGAAAGGTAGGATCTTAAAGAGACTGTAACCGAGTAAAAAGTCATAATGTCCATAAAGTCCGTAAAGCAAACAGATGCGAAAAGCTCCACTTTACAGACTTTTGACTTTAGAGACTTTAAGGACTTCATTTTATGCGAGTACGATCATCAACAAAGAAGTTGTGCGCGAAATGTAAAACGGTCCGAAGGAAGGGCCGTGTGCGCGTTATATGCGAAAATCCGAGGCATAAGCAGAGGCAAGGATAACTAAGCGAAAAGTTGAAAGTCCATAAAGTCCGTAAAGTCAGGCAGCAGCAAAGAGCCATACTTTACAGACTTTTGACTTTATAGACTTTAAGACTCCATTTCATGAGAATTTCAGGCATTAACATTCCGGAAAATAAGCGACTGGAGATAGCGCTCACCGCTATTTTCGGTGTAGGGCGTCCTATGGCGCGCCGCGTACTTGGAGATGTCGGCGTAGACTTTGGAAAGCGCGCTAAGGATCTTTCGGAAGCGGAAGAGCAGAAGATCCGAAAGGAAATTGAAGTTTTGCGCATTGAAGGAGATTTGAAGCGTGAGATTGCAGGAAATGTGAAGCGCTTGAAAGACATCAAGTGTTACCGAGGGAATCGTCATCTTCGCAAATTGCCGGTAAGGGGACAGCGCACAAAGACAAATTCACGCACGGTGCGGGGTAATGTAAGAAAGACAATGGGATCGGGAAGAAAGACAGTAGAGAAAAAGTAATGGCTCCGCCCCCACACCTTTCGTTCTCTTATTCTGACGATATCAAAATGCGCAGAGTACAGAGAGAACAAAAGGTGTGGGGGCTCCGCCCGCGGAATGAGCGTTTGCGAAGCGAACGTTCATTCCGCGGAAGCCC
>JBBUEZ010000031.1:0-42378 GCA_038056715.1 Patescibacteria group bacterium | reverse complement strand
ATGTATTATGCGGCCATTCATCCCCGCCGCAAGAAGACGGGGTATTCTGGCCGCTCCCAATAAAAAGAAACTCCCGCTTGCGCAGGAGTCATGTAATGGCGAGGGGAGAGGTTCTTATCCTGCCATTGCTCTCGTGAGAGAGGAGGTGCAATTACCCCTTTTAAGAATCGCTAATTAGCAGATATAATGTATGCGCGTGTGTATCTTTTTGTTATACTTAACACACATGAACACAAAAACACTCAAAGAAGTTATGGATCTTTCGGGAAAGACAGCAATCGTGACCGGCGGGGCGATGGGTATCGGACTTGGTATCGTGTCGCGTTTGGCGGAGGCGGGAGCGAACGTTGTCATTGCGGATACGGACGAACAGTCTGGTGCCGCCGCCGCGGCGGAACTTGCGAACAAAGGACGGAAGGCGGCGTTCGTGAAAACGGATGTATCGCGTGCGGACGACGTTGTCGCCGCGGCGCAGTTTGCCGTCACGATATATGGCGGTATTGATATTTTGGTGAACAACGCGGGCATTTACCCGACGATTCCCGTGCGGCAGATGAAAGAAAAAGATTTTGAGAGGGTCATCGCGACCAATTTGAAAAGCGTGTTTTTGTTCACCAAGGCGGCTGCGGAAATAATGATCGCGCAGGGCAGAGGCGGCAAAATCATCAATATCACATCCATTGACGCGCTCCATCCTTCGTCGGTCGGACTTGCTGTGTATGACGCATCCAAGCACGGACTCTGGGGTTTTACAAAAAACACAGCGCTAGAACTCGCGCCACACAATATTTCCGTGAACGCGATCGCGCCGGGCGGTATCGCAACGCCTGGAACAGGGACAGGGAAGCCAGCGTCACCCGACATTGAGGCAATCTTAAAGAAATTCATGGAAAAAATACCAATGAAGCGCATGGGCGAGCCGGATGACATCGGCAAAGTCGCGCTTTTCCTCGCCTCCGATCTTTCCAGTTACATGACCGGCTCGCAGGTGGTCGTTGATGGGGGCGTTCTTCTTTCGTAGCCATGCTTATATTCAACATATTTAAAATTCGGAAATTATACAAAGAAGCGAAAGAAAATCCGGGAAAGGTTGCGGGGGAGGAACTCTCTGGCGCGCTCACCGGGCTTATCGCGGTGCCCGCGATCGTGTTTGGCACACTCTTTGCGTTTTTGTTTGTGTTTGGATTCACATCGCTCGTGTTTGGGTACGGTCCGTTTACGGCCGCGAAAATCCTATTCTATATTCTTTTGCCGGTTTTCCTCATTGTGTTTTTTAGTATGCGGTTCATTGTTCGCCGGATGAAGAAACGTGCCGAGATTTTAACAAACCGCGCAATGGAAAAGTTTCAAGAGTGATACGATATACGCATGAATCTTTTTCAACAAAAATGCGTGCCCTGCGAGGTTGGCAGTGTCCCGATGAAAGAGAACGAAGCGCGGGAGCGCCTTGCCGAGATTTCCGGCTGGGCGCTTATTGATAGCGGCGCAAAAATTGAGAAACTTTTTACGTTCGCGAACTTTAAAGAGGCGATGAGTTTTGTGAACAAGGTTGCGGATATTGCCGAGAACGAAGGGCATCATCCCAATATCGTCATTTCATATAGTAACGTAACAATCACGATTTGGACGCACATGGTCGGCGGACTTACATTAAGCGACTTCATTCTTGCCGCGAAGATAGACGCGCGCGGATAAACGAAACGCAATGAAAAAATACGAGTGCGCATTTTCTTCCGAATTATGGCTCTATCCGACGGAGGCGGCGGCGTGGCATTTTATCACTTTGCCGAAAAAAGAATCAGAGGCGATCAAAAAAACTCAAATTGGCCCCCGGCGCGGGTGGGGATCGGTGCCGGTGTCTGTTACCATCGGCAAAACGACTTGGCAGACATCTATCTTTCCGGACAAACGCCTCGGCGCGTATGTGTTGCCGGTCAAAGCTACCGTGCGCGCAAAGGAGGGTTTGCGCGCGGGACGGGGCGTTCGCGTCAGTATTTCTCTCCGCTGACCGGGGTGTGGAACAATAGTTCCGCAAAAATTGTGTAGGCGCGTTTCCTCACCCAGTCCGGCTACCGGCTCGTTATTGTCATCCCACTCGGCTACATTTTGGAATTTACGTGTAAGTTTGTTACCATTACAATATATTTGAAGCCGTGCCGTATCTTTGGCAATATTTCGTGCAAGTGTTTGGATTGTTTATCGCGTATGCGTTCGCTGGCGTTCTTTTTTATTTGGTCTTGCGGCGGCTTCATTCGCGGTGGATCACAACTGCGCTCATCGCGGTTTTTCTGGGAGTATCTCTCGCGTTTTATGTTCCGAACGGTCTTCCGCACGCTTTTGAATATCCGTTTTTCTTGAATACATACGGACCATCGGCAAGCCCTGTTATTCCGTTTAAGAATGTGTGGGAATTTTTCAAGAACTTTGACCGCTTTGAGCGAGTGAGAGATATCACGCGGGATCCGTCGGATATTCCGCCGCCGATCAACCGCGACGAACCCGCCATCGTGGAAATCAATCTCACCGCAAAAGAGGTTATCGCGGAGATGGTGCCCGGCGTCACATTCAATTATTGGACATTTGACGGCACGGTGCCGGGACCGTTTTTGCGCGTGCGGGAAGGGGACACGGTGAAATTAACGCTCACGAATGACCCGACAAGTTTACACCACCACTCTATTGACCTGCACGCGGTGACGGGTCCGGGCGGCGGCGCGGCGGCCACTATCGCCGCGCCCGGAGAAGCAAAAATGATCACCTTCAAAGCGCTGAATCCGGGCATTTTCATTTATCACTGCGCGCATCCGAATGTCGCCAATCACATGGCGCACGGAATGTACGGGCTTATTCTCGTTGAACCGAAAGAAGGTTTGACGAAAGTTGACCGCGAATTTTATGTCGTGCAGGGAGAGTTTTACAGCAAGGGATTGCTCGGCCGCAAAGGCATCCAGCTTTTTGACGCGCAGGCGATGCTTGACGGCAAGGCGCAGTATGTCGTTTTTAACGGCCGCACAGGCGCGCTCGCGGAGAATATGAAAGCGAAAGTGGGCGAGACGGTGCGCATCTATGTCGGCAACGGCGGCGTGAACTTGATTTCCAGTTTCCATGTGATCGGCGAGATATTTGACCGTGTGTATCGCGAGGGCGATCTGGTGAGCGCGCCCGCGAGGAGCGTGCAGACGACACTTGTTCCCGCAGGCGGCGCGGCGGCGGCTGAGTTCAAACTTGAATATCCCGGCAACTACATACTCGTTGACCACGCGCTCTCGCGCCTTGACCGCGGCGCGTGGGGCGTACTCCGCACGGAAGGTGAAGCCGACTCGAACATTTTTGACGGACACATAGAAACCGGCCACGGGCATTGATTGAGTTAGTTCTTGACTATCTCCGTCTAGGGTTCACAATGGTGGTATTATGAGCCGTTTATTTTTAATGCGTAAGCGTAATTTATATGGAACCAACAAACAATAATAATAAGGTCTATATGGTGGTCGTGGCGATTGTAGTGATAGCCGGATTTCTCTGGTATTTTTTCGGGCGCACGGAGGTGATCGCGGTGGCGGAGGATATGACGGTCGCGGGGGATTATGTCATTGAGAAAGGCACGCGCGTGGAGGTTGCAAACGGCGCGGTGATTACCGTGGGAGGCAACACAACGATTGCAGGTGAAATAAAGGGCGATGCAGACGGCGTTGCGATTGTCGCGAAAGGGAATATAACGATGGAAGCGGGTGCAAATATTGTGTCGGACGGGAATGTGCAGATTGTAGGTGATGCAAGCGCGCTCGCTGACACGCAAGAAAAAATTGATGCGGTGTTTGATGAGGCGGGACAAGACACGGGCGTTGGCCCGCGAATGGGGCCGTTTATAGAAAAGACGGGCGGCGCGGCGGCGGTTCTCGGCGCGTCGTATGTTTTGAATACCGAAACGAGAAATGCGATTGAGGATGGCGGTACTTCGCTTCTTACGAATACCACCCGCACTGCAAGTGCGCAAGGCGCAGACATGCCGGACACGACTGTTACACTCTCCGGAACTATTGATCTCTCACGGGCGGATTCTTCTGACGAGAAGAAGCGCAAGAAGGTTGTTATTTTGGCATTTCCTGCCTCTGCAGGAAAAGTACAGATGAATTTGCAGAACCTCACAATCGTTGGTCCGCAAAATACGCCGAGAGGAAAGGACGATAAGGGAAATAGTTGCGATGCAAAGGGTAGCGATGGTGCGGAGGGTCTCCGTTTGCGTGGGTCCGCGTGGAATGTTGAGATTAATAATTTCAATGTAACGCTCGCCAAAGGCGGCGACGGCGGCGATGCGGAAACAAAAACGGATTGCAATCCTGGGACTGCGCGCGGAGGAACGGGCGGAGATTCGGGCAATATGAAATTAACCGCGGATAATAGTTTTAAAATAAGGGGCGTATTTCATTTGAAACCGGGGAAGAGCGGGAACGGTGGCGTTGCGACTGCGCTCGGAAAAGATGGCGGTCCGGGCGAGAAAGGCGGGGATGCGAGCGCATATGGCGGAAAAGGAAAAGATAATAATAAAAATCTCTCTGTTCTAGGTATTGTTGACGGATTGAGTAACGTGATTATTGATGAACTATTGGGAGGTGATGGGGGAAACGCGATTGCTGATGGTGGAAATGGAGGAGACAATATCGGATGTGCGAAAAACGGCGGTCCAGGAGGAACTGCGACAGCGGAAGGAGGAAAAGGCGGGAACGCTTCGCTTATCGTACTCGGTGCGCCGTCGCCCGTGTTTGATGTTGGCGGAAATGGCGGGAACGCCGATGCGGTTGGCGGATCGGGTGGAAACGGAGGCAGTTGCGACTCCAAAGGGAAGGGCGGCAACGGAGGCAAGGGTGGTGATGCGCATGAAAAAGAAGGTAAGGGAGGAGCGGGAGATACAGCGGGTACTGATGGTGTGGCGATTTCGGAGGGCGGAAACGGTGGTAATGGCGGAGACGGATGTCCGGAAGGCAAAGGCGGTAAGGGAGGCGCGGGCGATACGCCTGGGGCAGATGGCGCGGATGGAAAGAATCTGTGCGTGGAAGAGAAAAAAGAAACATATGTTGACCCGGGACGAGAGAAAATAAAAGTAATCAACTACAATGGAAAATATTTGCCGGTAGATCAACTCATTATTGAAGACGAGGTTGGATGCGGCGCGGAGCATTGGCACGCGGCAGAGGGGGTTGTGAAAGCAACCGATGGGGGAATGGTTCCTGATCCCGGACCGCAATGCGGATACGGGAAAGTGCGCGACAAACCTGTGATGGAAATAGAAAAATAGCGGACATTGTTTGTGACATATGAAGCGAGTGTGGTCGATAACTCGTCTGTGAACGGAAGAGTGACAGTCAATTAAAAAATAACAGTACTATCATGATGTATGGATATGGACTCGAAGGTGGCTCCATGATGGGAGCATTCGGTGTATGAGGCGGCATTTTTGGGATCGTTGTTTTGATAGACCTTATTCTGCTCGGCATGTGGCTGTGGAAGCAAATTAATAAAAGTTAGACATTCCTGCCTCCGAATTGGAAAAGAGACGAAAGAGAGCATGCAAAAAAACGCTTGCGAGAAGTGGAGTTTTTCAAATATGGGGTACGAAAAGACCGCGCGGTCGGCATTATTCTTAGATGTATACACCCCCCTTGTACTCTTATAGAGGGCAATATGGTATAAATAGGGGGTATCATTAATAACCAATCATATATATGCCAAAAGCAAATTCAGCATTTATGAAGCCGCTCACGGTCAGCGCCGACCTTGCTGCCGTTGTAGGTTCGGGACCAATGCCTCGCTCGGAGGTCGTGAAAGCGCTCTGGGTCTACATCAAGAAGAACAATCTTCAAGATCCAAAAGCCAAGCGCAATATCAATGCAGATGAGGCCTTGAAGAAGGTATTCGGCGGCAAAGCGGTGGTGGACATGTTTGAAATGACAAAGCTCGTTTCCAAGCATTTGTCCTAATTTCAGAAAGGAAATAAAAAACACCGAGGCAATGCCTCGGTGTTTTTATTTTGTCACTCACGCGCTATTTCTAACGGCTAATTCGCGCGAATTAGAGAATAGATTGCCGGTGGATGGCGAGATGGTGAACGTCCGTGTAGTGGCGCTCTGTTGACGAGTTGTATGGTATACTTATCATATTATAAATTAGGATTTTCAAATTTTATGGCGAAAGGAAATAACGCGCGCAGAAAAGAAACGAAGAAACCAAAGAAGGATAGAGCAAAGAAGTAGTACAAGCAAGTCTTCTCTAAATGGGGTGAGTATGTGTTTCAATGTCCGAATTTTGAAATGTAACGGAAGATGTTTTCTTCCTTTGTCTGTAACAGATAAAAACCCGCGACAAGCGCGGGTTTGGCTACCAAGGTGGTAATGGCTTCGTACGAAGCAGTTTTGGATTTAGAATACCTCCCGGAGTTGAGTAGTGTTTCTTCACCCACTTTATCGGAAATATGATTCCGAAATATTTATTCACGTGTTGATATGGCCATGTGTAATCAATCACGTCAGAGCCGTTTGTGCTATTCCACGCGTGAATACTAATACCGCTGGGACTTACCGCAATGCCCTCAACATACAAAAGACCAGTTTGTTCCGCGTGGTTGAAACTATTCTCAAAGCAGCACCACGGTCTTTCGAAATAAGGAACGGGGGTTGGCAGTTTGACGGGGACGAAATAATCCGCTCTCGCAAGCATCTCTTCCGTCCATCCATATTCGTTTAGTCGCTCAGCAATGTATTTCTGTGGGTCAACGAGATTAACACAGACTTTCCTGAACTGTTCTAACTCATCTCCGCTTAATGTATTGAAACTGTCTTCCACCCCCTGTGGGGAGCGTGGAGGTCTTGTATAGCGAATTAACCTGCCACCATCAATAAATTTTAGTTTCATTCTACTCTCCATTCAGTAACTCTTTGACAAAGATACTCCTCATAAAAATCTTGTCAACACACACGCAAACAGCCACGCATTGTTGCTCCTAGTTTTACTTGTGCGCTCACGTGTTACAATCTCTCCAATGCGACAAAAAGATGCGCTCAATGTATTGAAGGCGGGAAGAAATGCATACGTGACCGGTGCGGCGGGGAGCGGGAAAACGCATCTGTTGAATCAGTACATCACCTATCTGAAAGATCGGGGGGTGGCTGTTGGCGTTACCGCCTCTACCGGCATCGCGGCGACCCATATTGGCGGCGTGACAATCCATTCATGGTCTGGTGTGGGCATTAAAGACACGCTTTCTGGTAGTGATATTGAGGACCTCACACAGAAAGAATATTTGTGGAAACGCTTTGAAAGAACGCGGGTGCTTATCATTGACGAAGTGTCTATGCTCTCTCCGCGACTGTTTGATACGGTGGAGCGCGTGTGCCGCGCGATGAAGCGAAGCGATGATCCGTTCGGTGGGATGCAGGTGGTACTTTCGGGCGATTTTTTTCAGCTTCCGCCCATCATGCGTGACGAAGGTGAGGCGGAATTCATACACAAATCGGAAGCATGGACGTCTATGGATGTGCGCGTGTGCTATCTTGATGAACAATTTCGCCACGAAGACGCTTCTCTTGAACGGATATTGAATGAAATACGCGGGGGCAATGTGTCGTCGGCAACGCGTCAAAGATTACAGAGATTGTGCGAGGAGAAACGCGTGCATACCGCGGTTCCTACGCGGCTTTATACGCACAACGCTGATGTTGACGCGGAAAATGGCATAGAACTCGCGAAACTCCCCGGCACAGAACATGCGTATGAAATGTCCGCGAAAGGGAAAGCGAGTATTGTGGAATCTCTCAAAAAAAGCATTCTCGCGCCGGAGACGCTTCGCTTGAAAAAAGGCGCCGCGGTGATGTTTGTGAAGAATGCGTTTGATGAAGGATATGTGAACGGCACGTTGGGCACGGTGGAGAATTTTAGCGAAGATGGCGCGCCCATTGTGAAAACCTATGCCGGTAAGAAGATTTTTGTACAGAGGGCAGAGTGGGCGGTGGAAGAAAACGACAAGGTGTTGGCGAGAGTGGAGCAGTTGCCGCTTCGGCTTGCGTGGGCGATCACGGTGCACAAAAGCCAAGGGATGAGCATGGATGCGGCGGAAATTGATCTCTCAAAATCATTCGTGCCCGGGCAAGGGTACGTGGCGCTTTCGCGCGTGCGCACACTCGCGGGACTTTCGCTCATTGGTCTGAACGACATGGCATTTGCGGTGCATCCGCATGTCGCGAAATTGGACGCGCATCTCTTGTCTCAATCCGCGAGATGGGAGAAGGTGCTGGAGCGTTTCGGCGAAAAAGAGATGAACGAAATGCATAGAACATTCATAGAGAAATGCGGTGGCACGACGGACGAAGAAGAGATTAGAGAAAATAAAAAGAAAGCCGCCGCGGCGCCGGAAGAGCGCGTGCCGACTCACGAAAAGACGAAGCGTCTTATCGCGGAAGGTCTCTCACTTGCCGATATTGCAAAGAAGCGCGGACAGACGCTTGGCACTATCATTTCCCATCTTGAAAAATTAAGGACGGAAGATAAGACATTTGATTTGGACGCATACAAACCGAAAGCGAAAGATCTAAAAATCATTGCCGCCGCGTTCAAGAAAATGGGAGACACAAAACTTGCGCCCGTACACAGATATCTCAATGGCCGCTATTCCTACGAAGAATTGCGCCTCGCGCGTTTGTTTTTGTAATATTTCTGGTTGCAGTATCACTTGAATGTTCGACACCCAAGTTTAGACATGCGCGTGAGAGCGGCGGAGACAATATGTGACGGCGTGACGTTTGCCCGCGCGATTTTCGGTAATCCATTTCTCTTTAATCAAGAGTTTCTATTCCAATGTTCTCAAGAACATTGGAATAGAAACTCTTGGGGGTATGAGAGTGGGGCGTGCTAACATGAGAGAATGAAGGCAGTATATGCAGAAATCGGCTTTGGAAATGAAACTTTTCTCTCAACTGAGATTGAGGAGGGGGACCATGAGTATAGGATTCCAAAATTTGTTTTACCCGAAAAAATAGAAGGGTGTTATCTTCGTTTTTGGATAGGAAAAAAAGTATTTATTTTTTCAACCAATGAAGGATTTGATACTCGAACAAAAGATAGAAACAAAATAAAGATACTCTTTGGGGTGAGCGGAAATGGACTAAAGATATAAGATGACAAAAGAAAATAATATCCCCTGATCGAAAATCTCCTCATCAGTGGGTATTTAGGGATGTTTATTTTCATGCACGCATGTGTTTTTTGCAAAAGTTTTGAGAGTGTGGTATACTGTGCGCAACTCAATACCCATGCATTTTTAGGCCCCTTGCGCCGAGAAAGCGGTAGAGGGTTTTTATGAATCCCGTTAGAGGTCAGAGCGTTATGTATTTCAACAAAACGCCGACACGGACAGCGGGTATAATTTATTAAATAATCAGATACGGAAACTTTCAGTTTTCTACCTCTAACAGGATGAAAGAAAATACAGGAAATATAAATTCATTTGCTGAACTCGGCATTGCGCCGAACATTTTAAACGTGCTTGCAAAACTTTCATATGAGCAGCCGACACCGATTCAAACACAAGCGATTCCCGCGGCAATCGGAGGAAAGGATGTTGTTGGTATCGCGCAAACCGGAACTGGGAAAACGCTTGCATTCGGTATTCCGGTCATTCAGCAATTGTTACAAAAAGAGAGCGGCGCGCTTGTGGTTGTGCCGACGCGGGAACTCGCACTTCAAGTGGAGGAGGTGTTTATGAAAGTGGGGCGTCCGCTTGGTATCAGGACTGCGGTCTTGATTGGCGGGATGGCAATGGGTCCGCAATTGGGAGCGCTTCGTCGTGATCCGCACGTCATTATCGCAACACCGGGGCGCTTGATTGATCACTTGGAACAAAAGACATTGAGTTTGAAAGGGGTGAGCATTATGGTGCTTGATGAAGCGGATCGTATGTTGGACATGGGATTTTGGCCGCAAGTAAAAAAAATCATTGCCGCGGCACCGACAGAACGCCAGACAATGCTTTTCTCTGCGACACTTTCCCGCGAGATCATGGATCTCGCGCAGAAGCATATGAAAATACCGATGCGCATTGAAGTTGCGCCTTCGGGAACAACGGTTGAGCGTGTGAGCCAGGAATTTTTTGTCGTCCGCAGAGATGATAAGATGCGACTTTTGGAAAAAATATTGAATGATTATGCAGGATCAGTGATCGTATTTGTGCGTACTAAACATGGCGCGACGAAAGCGATGAGAAGTATTGCGCGTATGGGACACTCCACCGTTGATATCCACGGAGACCGATCATTGGGTCAGCGCAGACAAGCGATTGAAGGATTTAAAAATGGAAAATATCGCGTGCTTGTTGCGACAGACATCGCGGCGCGCGGGATTGATGTGAAAGGAATTGAACTTGTCGTGAATTACGATCTGCCGACAATGGCGGAAGATTATGTGCACAGGATCGGACGTACCGCGCGCGCGGGAGCGGAAGGGCATGCGATCTCTTTTGCGATGCCGGAACAGCGTCGCGAAATGCGCAGTATTGAACAACTGATCAGAAAGACACTTCCCATGTCACGTCTTCCCGAATTGCCGCCAGCACGATCTGCGCCACAACATGAACGCGAAGAAGTCGTGGCACCTCGACGATACGGCCAAAGTCGTCCGCATACCGGACAGCACAGCGGAGGGCGTGGTTTTGGATCACGCAGTAACGCACCTCGCCGTCTGTTTCGTAGTCGTTAATTTATTTTATCAAGGACAGTCCTTGATATCAAGGGCGGTTCTTGATTTAACATAATTCATCTAACATGGATCCCGTTAGAGACCCAAGCGTTATGTAATTTGCAGAAATAAACAATATGAAACATCAAGATAAATTAATAAATAATCGGACATGGAAACCTTTGGTTTCCTGTCTCTAACGGGATGGAGATTAGAAACATTGCAATTATTGCTCACGTGGACCATGGTAAGACAACGCTTACTGATGCAATCTTGCGCCAGTCGGGCGCGGTTGCAAACGGAGTGTCCATGGATTCAAACGCTCTTGAACAGGAGCGCGGTATTACAATTTATTCAAAAAACGCATCAGTTGTATACAAAGGAGTGAAAATCAACATTGTGGACACTCCGGGACACGCCGATTTCGGTTCGGAAGTGGAGCGCGTGCTCCGCGCGATTGATTCGGTGTTGCTTATCGTAGACGCGCAAGAAGGACCGATGCCACAGACGCGTTTTGTACTCAAAAAATCTTTGGAACTGGGACTTCGGCCGATCGTGGTTATCAATAAGATTGACAAACCAGCCGCGGATCCTGCGCATTGCGAAGAACAAGTATTAGAACTTTTTCTTGAATTGGGAGCAACCGACGCACAGGCGGATTTCCCGATTGTATATGCCATTGGGCGCGAGGGGATTGCAAAACATAAACTTACCGATGAATCCAAAGATTTAACACCGCTTTTAGGTGTCATCTTGTCGCACGTGAAGAATGCGGCCGCCGCAGACAGCACGGTTCCATTCCGTTTCCAGCCGTTTAATCTTGCGTACGATAATTTTCTCGGACGTCTCGCGGTCGGGCGCGTATATGAGGGCACGCTTTCTACAAACCAAAATGTATTTGTGAAAAAGCCAAATGGCGAATCACGCGTGGGGAAAATTATTAAAATCTTTATATTTGAAGGGGTAGAAAAAAAAGAGACGAATGAGGTGACTGCGGGGGATATTGCGATGATTGCAGGACTTTCTGATATTGATATAGGTGAGACGGTGATGTCGGACGCGGGGAGTGAGCCGCTTCCTGCAATTGCGGTGGATGAACCGACTATCACGCTTAACTTTCTCGTAAATAATTCGCCGTTTGCCGGACGGGAAGGAAAGTTTGTAACTTCGCGGCAGATTCGCGCGCGTTTGGAGCGGGAACTCCAAGTGAACGTCGGACTTCGTGTTGATTTCGGCGCGCAAGATACGTTTCGCGTATCGGGCAGAGGGGAATTGCACGTCGCAATCTTGATTGAGAACATGCGCCGTGAAGGATACGAATTGCAGGTGTCGCAGCCGCAGGTTATTTTGCGCGAGGTCTCTGGCGTTACACACGAACCGTTTGAGGAAGTGGTGATTGACACGCCATCGGAATTTCAGGGCTCAATCATTGAACGGCTCGGGGTGCGCGGTTTTGTGCTTCGCGATATGCGCGCGCACGATAAATCAGTACGCATTATTTTTGAAGGACCGACGCGCGGACTTTTGGGCTATCGTTCGCAATTTGTCATAGACACGAAAGGCGAAGGAATCATGTCGTCGCGCTTTATTGAATTCAGGTCCTATGCGGGCGAAATTAAAAAACGCGCAGTCGGTTCAATGATTTCTATGGCATCCGGCAAGGCGCTCGGCTACTCGCTTTGGAGTCTTCAGGAACGCGGAGTGCTGTATATTAATCCCGCGGTGGAAGTGTACGAGGGCATGGTCATCGGCAATACTTCAAAAGGCGAAGAGATGTCTGTGAATCCAACGAAAGGAAAACAATTGAGCAATGTGCGCTCCTCGGGGACTGATGAGGCGATCAATCTTGTGCCGCCGTTTGAACTTACCATTGAACGCGGACTGGAAACAATGGCGGAAGACGAATATTTGGAGGTAACGCCTAAAAGCGTCCGTTTGCGCAAACAATATTTGACCGAAAACGACCGATCTAAGGCAAAAAGAGTGTAATTCAAAACAAAAACGGGGAAATTATTCCCCGCTTTTTCCTGACATGTATGGTATACTTTACATATGAAAACAGAGGTGGCGGTATTTGGCGGAGGATGCTTTTGGTGCACAGAAGCAGTATTTAAGATGATGCGTGGGGTTATTTCCGTTACGCCCGGATATGCGGGTGGGAAAACAAAGAATCCGACATATGAAGAAGTTTCTGGCGGAACAACGGGGCACGCGGAAGTGATTCGGATTGAATATGACCCAGCGCGGATTCTCTACCGCGATTTGCTCACGGTATTTTTCGGGAGTCATGATCCGACAACTGTAAACCGCCAAGGAGCGGATGTCGGCACGCAATATCGATCGGTGATTTTTTACACGACACCGGAACAACAAAAAGAAGTGAAGACGTTTATACAAGAAATGAATGATTCAAACGAGGCAGGGGCGTCTGTAGTGACGGAAGTGGAGCCGCTTACGAAATTCTTTGAGGCGGAAGGGCATCATAAAGATTATTTTGCGAAGAATTCCGAGAATGCATATTGTCAGATTGTGATCAATCCGAAACTGGAGAAGGTGCAAAAACAATTCGCGGACTTACTTAATAAATAATGCATACAAGAGCCACCCTTGGTGATAGATACCATGACAGACGCACAATATACATCTCCAATGAAGAAAGACGAAGAACTTGATCCGGAACTTTTCCACATCGCGCGAGAAAAGGGAACGGAGATCCCGTATACGGGTAAATATGTGGAAACAAAGGACAAGGGAATGTATATGTGCGCCATTTGTGGCACAACTCTTTTTTCTTCCGATACGAAATTTGATTCAGGCACAGGGTGGCCCTCTTTTACCGAACCTGCCAATTTGGAACATATTACTCTTCTTGAAGACACGAGTGCAGGAATGAAAAGAACCGAAGTACTCTGCAAGATATGCGGTGCGCACTTAGGGCACGTATTCGATGACGGCCCCGAAACTCGCGGCGGCAAACGCTACTGCATTAATTCGGTGTGTTTGGAGCTCAAGAAAGAAGCGCAGGGATAACTCTGTCAAGAGGAGTAATGGTCCATAGACGTTTTGGAAACAGGTTGAGGAAAGGATATAATAACTCCATGTTCATTCGTTTCGTCGCGCTTTTATTTTTTCTTTCCCCTCTTGTTATCAACGCGGCATCAATATCGAACGCGGGGTTTATTCCCGCGCCTCTGTGGTTTTCGCGAGACACATTTTTTGCGGGAGAAATAGTAAGGGTTTACACGGTGGTCTATAATGGCTCCGATTCAGACATACGCGGAACGGTTGAATTCTTAAACGGCAATGCAGTAATCGGGTCTGATGATTTCTCGCTCACAAAAGGCGGACGGTCGCAGGATATCTGGATAGACTGGAAAGCGGCGGAAGGCGAGCATCGCATTTCCGCGC
This sequence comes from Patescibacteria group bacterium, assembly GCA_038056715.1. Classification (GTDB taxonomy): domain Bacteria; phylum Patescibacteriota; class Minisyncoccia; order Phycocordibacterales; family JBBUEZ01; genus JBBUEZ01. Next base: position 28,248 of record JBBUEZ010000031.1, on the reverse strand, counting down.
GCATTGTGCGCGCACGGGCCGCAAAAGTCGGAGGGACGGAAGAATCTATTGATCTCTCGCTGGCGGCGATACCCGAAGCGCGCGTGTCCGTTGACACTGACACAGACAAAGACGATGTGGGGAATAAGGCGGATGACGATGACGATAACGACGGGATTTCCGACAGAGATGAAGAACGTGCCGGCACAAACTCGCTTGTGAAAGATGATGCCCCAAAGATAGGAACGAATGGCGACACAGTTGTGTACAACGCGAATTCGTTTGCCGATACTGTTGCTGATACTATCTCTCAAAAATCGGCTGATGCGGGGAATGTGCTTTCGGCATATACTGAGTCGGTTCGGGAAAGCGGTAGCGCGCTTCTTGAACAAAAGGTCGCGGAGTCGCGAAAAGAGATAGAGCGTTTGCGCGCGGCAAAAAGCGCGGAACACAACGAAATACAAAAAACTGAATCATCCGAAGAGTCCGCGCCGCAGGTTTCTCGCGCGAAACAGATTGCCGATACGGAATCTTCGCGCAATTTCTTTACACGAATGATTAGCCCCATTCTTTCCTTACTCGCAAAAACAGGCAAACTCGTTGATACAGGCGACGGAGGCGAGGCGCTATCCGACAAAAAAAATCCCGCAGGTACGTTTTTAGATGCGCACACCCCGTTTGCATATCTCAAACTTTTCGTGTATTCCACTCTCGGCTTTATTTTTAGGCATGGGATTTTTTTCTACCTCATTCTCGTTCTTATCGCATATTACTGTATGCGCGTTGGACTTCGATTCTTTCAAAGCAGATATTTTTCATAAATGGCAACGATACACATTTCTCCGTATGACGCATACGTCGCACAAAGGAATCCCGAAATGGCGGCATTTGTTGATGTGCGCTCGGTGGAAGAATATGCGCGCGGACACGCGAAGGGATTTACGAATATTCCGCTTGATGAAATCGCGCGCGACATCAGCCATATTCCCAAAGCGGATGCCGTTTATTTCATGTGTTATTCGGGAGGAAGGAGTTTTTTGGCGGCAAAACTCGCACTTTCACACGGGTTGAATACGATGAACATTGAAGGAGGGTTTTCCGCGTGGCAGAAAGCGGGTCTTCCAGTTGAGTAGATTGTTATCCTTAGTCTTTTGTTATATTATGAAAATAGTTGAAAAGGAGGTGATTCGTGAACATACAATCGCAGTCGCGTACTTCTCAGTTTTGCCCTCACCGCTGCGGGCGCCGTCTTGGAAACGATTGTCGTATAATGGACGGTGTCTTGGTTTGTAGTGCTTGCTATTACGAAGAGGTTCAGAGAATTCGACGGATTATTGGTGATCCGCGGGATAATTTTCCTATGCAGCCAAGGAAAGCCTGATGTGTGCCCGATTTGCATGGATGCAAATCGGGCACTACTTATTTTTACAGGTTTCTTATATACTGCACTCATGTACATCATTTTTGATATCGGCGGAACGAAGACACGCGTTGCGCGGAGCGATGACCTGAAAACATTTAATGAACCGAGCGTGTTTGATACGCCGCAAAATCCCGATGAAGGAATTAAAAAAATCATTGCCGCGGCGCGCGGTCTTGCGAACGGTGAGAAGATACATGCAATTGCCGGAGGGGTGTCTGGACCTGTTCTACCGGAAACGGGGGTACTTGTAAAAGCGCCGAATCTTTCCAGATGGGAGGGACGACCGATTGCGCAGATGATTGCGAAAGAACTCGGCACGCACGGATTTCTTGCGAATGATGCCGCGTTAGGCGCGTTGGGCGAGGCGCATTTCGGAGCGGGACGCGAAAGAAATATTATTGCGTTTCTTACCATAAGCACTGGTGTCGGCGGCGCGCGTGTCGTGAACGGAAAGATAGACGAAGCATCTCTTGGTTTTGAGCCGGGCCACCAGATTATAGACGCGGACAAGACGCTGTGTCCCGACTGCGATGGAAATGATTTGGAATCATATGTTGGCGGACGCTCTCTCGCGCATCGCTACAAAAAAGAAAACCCATACGCAGTAACCGACCCAAGAGTGTGGAATGAAGAATTGCCGCAATTTTTGGCATACGGACTGCATAATATTATTGTGCTTTGGTCGCCGGATATCATCGTGCTTGGGGGTCCGATGGTGCTGGGAGACCCCGCGATATCTATTCCAAAAACCGCGGAATATCTCGCGGCGATTCCGTGGGAGCGCGGACACATTCCGCCAATCGTGAAAGGCGAGCTCGGCGATACTGCGGGACTCTATGGCGCGATGGCGTATTTGAAGGAAAGAGTGTAATGTGTGGCGATGAGTCCCGTTAGAGATCAAAACATTCTGGACGTGCAATATCAGAATAACGGGGAATTTCTTAATGTGTTAGATAACGAGATGCGGAGATCTTTAGTTTCCAATCTCTAACGGGATGAGCGTATTTCAATTTTCCATTGAGAAAAAAATATCCGGCGCACTTGGACGCGCCGGTGTGTTAGAAACGCCGCACGGGAGCATTGAAACGCCCGCGTTTGTTGTTGTGGGCACGAAGGCGAGTGTGAAGTCGCTCTCTCCGGAACAAGTGAAGGATCTTGGCGCGCAGGTGGTGCTTGCAAACACCTACCACCTTTATGTGGAACCGGGCGATAAAACGGTGAGCGATGCTGGAGGATTACATAAGTTTATGAACTGGAATGGTCCAACAATGACCGACTCCGGCGGATTCCAGGCATTTTCATTAGGCACTGATTTTGGAAAGAAAGGAGGTAAAATTTCAAAAGGGGACGCAAAAGAACCAGAAATGAAACATTCTAGTATTCTGCAGAATACTAGAATGTTTAATGACGAAACGGAAGAGAATGGCGGATCCCAAGAAGAGCCCGCGCTTGCAAAAATTACGGAAGACGGTGTCGCATTCAAATCGTACAAGGACGGGAGTAAACATTTTTTCACGCCGGAGCGTTCCATTGAGATTCAGCACAATATCGGCGCGGATATGATTTTCGCGTTTGATGAGTGTACCTCGCCTCACGCAAGTCATGATTATCAGCGCGAGGCGATGGAACGCACGCACCGATGGGCGAGTCGCTCGCTTGCAGAACACAAGCGAGCGCGCAGAACTACGCAGAACGGGAAACAGGCGCTATTTGGAATAGTGCAAGGTGGACGTTTTGAAGATTTGCGGAAAGAGTCGGCTACAGTTATTGGTGCGATGGATTTTGACGGTTTTGGTATTGGGGGGTCGTTTGATAAGGAAGACATGTACACGACTGTGCGGTGGGTCAATGAGTTACTGCCCGAAGAAAAGCCGCGACATCTCTTAGGGATTGGAGAGCCGGTTGACCTTTTTGGCGGCATTGAGAACGGATGTGATCTGTTTGATTGCGTCGCGCCGACAAGAATGGCGCGAAACGGCACGCTTCACACAAAAAACGGACGCATCAATATTTTTAATGCACCGTTTAGAAATGATTTGGGGCCGATAGATGAAGGGTGCGAGTGCTATACTTGTTCACCCCGCCAAGGCGGGGCAAGTTATACCCGTGCGTATGTTGCGCATCTCTTCCGCTCAAAAGAAATGTTTGCGGCAACGCTCGCATCCATTCACAACCTCTATTTCATCGTCAACCTCGTAAAAAATATCCGGCAGTCTATTTTGGACGGACGATTCGCGGAGTTTAAACAAGAATTTCTTGCGGGATATAGAAAATAAGGTGGCGAGGAATCCCTCGCCACCCCATACATTTTAGCTAGAAGAGAAATCTGCTTCCAGCCGCCACGCCACAGAAATACGTGATTATGAAAACAAGTCCGATCGCCCATCTCGGTCCTCGGACATCGGCAAAGGCCTCAATCAACCCGGTGGCGACCATTGCAACCGCCAACCACACAAGATTAGTGAGTGTATAGAACTCAGGCATGTTGTGATCTCCTTGTCTGTTAGAGTGCCACCCTACGCGGTAGCGCTGGGCGGTGTCGGCAACTTTCGGTCTTTACCGAGGAGGTGGACGAGGCGCAAGCGCTCGGCTGTTTCGCGTTCCTCCAAAAACCTCTTTGCAGCATCGCGACCTTCCGGGCTCCACCTGAACATCCTGTTCAGGGTTGATATGACTGTGTTGCGGGGCATGCGAGTCCTCCATGTGGGCGGTTGGTTACAGTTCCCTAAATACTGTATATTTGGGCATACATGCAGTCAAGGGACAACACATTTAAGCTACACATGCCATTTGAACCCGCTGGTGATCAGCCGCAGGCGATTACAAATCTCGTGGATGGATTGGAAAAAGGTATGGATCGTCAGACGCTCCTTGGTGTAACTGGATCGGGGAAGACATTTACGATGGCGAATGTCATCCAAGCGGTGCAGAAACCAACGCTTGTGATTGCGCACAATAAAACGCTTGCGGCGCAACTGGCGCAGGAGTATCGCGAATTTTTTCCTGAAAACGCCGTGCATTATTTTGTTTCGTATTACGACTTCTATCAGCCGGAGGCATATTTGCCCGTGTCGGACACCTATATTGAAAAGGACGCACAGATAAATGAAGAAATTGACCGATTACGCCATGCGTCCACGCAGGCGCTTTTGTCGCGCAGAGATGTCATTATCGTTGCGTCGGTGTCGTGTATTTACGGCTTGGGGTCTCCGGAGGAATATGCGCGGGAGAATTTGAAAATTTCGGTGGGGGATGCGGCGGATAGAACGACACTTTTACGAAAACTAATCGCCATCTTTTTTGAGCGTACTCCCGCAGACCTTGCACCCGGTATGTTTCGCGCGATGGGGAATGCGATTGAGATTATGCCTGTTTCAGAGCGCGTGGTGTACCGCCTGGAATTAGAAGGGGGAGTGATTGCAAGCATCAGAAAGATCGACCCCGTATCGCAGACAATTTTAGGGGACGAACAAGCAATCTTTCTTTTTCCGGCAAAGCACTTTGTTGCAGATAATGAGCAAAAAAAGCACGCCATGAAGTCAATCAAACAAGAATTGAACGAGCGTTTGAAGGAACTGGAGAGCCAAGGAAAAGAGTTGGACGCCGAACGCTTGCGCCGCCGCACGAATCACGATCTCGCGCTCATAAAAGAAGTAGGTTATTGCAACGGAATTGAAAATTACTCACGGCATCTCTCTGGAAAGTCGCCCGGTGAACCGCCAGATACGCTTTTATCCTATTTCCCCCATAAGGAAGATGGTTCGGCGGACTTTTTGACTATTATTGATGAATCACATGTGACAGTGCCACAAATCGGTGGAATGTATGAAGGCGACGCGTCGCGAAAGCGAAATCTTGTGGAATACGGATTCCGACTGCCTTCCGCGCTTGATAACAGGCCGCTTAAATTTCCGGAATTTGAGAAACGTGTCGGACAAGTGATTTTCACATCAGCAACACCGAGCAACTATGAAAGGGAAACAAGCAAACAAATCGCGGAGCAGGTGATTCGTCCGACGGGGCTTTTAGATCCGCTTGTGGAGGTGCGTCCAATCCAGGAGAAGGGGAAGTATGAGGCTAAACCACCTCGTTTTCCACGAGGTGGTCGCCCGACCCCGCCAGGGGCGGGGTATAGGGGACAAATTCAAGATTTTATCAGAGAAGCGGAAAAGGAGATCAAGGCAGGGAATCGTGTGATTGCAACGACACTCACTAAGAAGATGGCGGAAGACCTTTCTGCATATCTGAAAGACAAAAAAATAAAAGCGGAATATTTGCACAGCGACATTAAAACGATTGAGCGCGTGCAAATTCTCACCGCATTTAGACGGGGAGAGTTTGATTGTATTGTGGGAGTGAATCTCCTCCGCGAAGGATTGGACTTGCCGGAGGTGACACTCATCGGCATTTTGGATGCCGACAAAGAAGGATTCTTGCGGAGTGAAACTTCCCTCATTCAGACGATAGGCCGCGCGGCGCGCAATGCGGCTGGGCGCGTAATTCTTTATGCGGACCATGTGACCGGCTCCATGGAACGCGCGATTGGAGAAACGAAGAGACGCCGCGTGTTGCAGGAGGCACACAACAGAAAGTATGGTATCACCCCGACAACCATCAAGAAAAAGATTCACGACATCATGGAGCATTTGGACACCGAGCACACGAAAGCAGTACGCGCAAATGTTGCGATTGATAAGGAGGTCTTCGCGAAACATCCTGTGCAACTTGCGAAAATGATTCGTACCAAAGAAAAACAAATGAACGCGGCGGTGAAAATATTGGATTTTGAATCCGCGGCAATTTTGCGCGATGAAATCAGAGAGTTAGAAAAAATCGAAAAATCCCAAATTAATCACGTGGCATCTTGAGTATAGGAACGTATACGGTATCATAGTACCGTATACGTTCCCGTGGGGCTCTCTGAGAATATATCCGGACGCAGCATACTTATGCCTCGGGGTGATTGATAGATTATTATGGTGTGGTATTCTGCATATGGATGAACCAACGAGGAGGTGACATATGAGCGCACAGAAATGCGATACAATTTGTCTGCCACGCGAGTTGGTGGAAGAGATGCTCATTCGGTTTATTTGGGGACTGTGTTCGGCACAAAACGCCCTTGTTTCGGCGCCCCAAACCCAGATATCTTGCGATGATCTTGAAACTATCATTGCAACAAACGACGAAATGATTAATTGTTTACTTGCGTATTTCCCGACTGAAGAGGATCGCGAGCAAATTATTGTCGCGGTCAAGGAAAAGACAGGGTTCTGGATCACAAAAGATTTTTTTGCGGGAGAGCCGTCCCTCTCAACCGACTTGGTGGGGAAGACGTATCTTGATTCCTGAAATAAAAACATCCCCCGCGGCGCATGGCGCTCGCGGGGGTTCAATTTTTCAGGGTGTCGAATGGTCATTACGACACTCCCTATTGTTTGCGACGACCATAGAAACGAAGCGAGGATACGTTCCCGTTATGTGGCGGTTGTACCTCAATTGTCTTCCACGCGTCGCGGAAATGGTGCGCGACGTCAAATAGCACCTGTGCATCTCGCACGCCAAGAATTTGAAAACGAAGCTCATCCTTTCCCGCGTTTTCTGGCTTTCTGAGAATATCGTCGATTGAAATAATCACGAGTTCTTTTGGTATGTTCATGTCCGGCCTCCACCGTTTGTCTTTGCTCAGGTTATCTGCTTTGCGTCAAAAAGTAAATATCTGTATAGTGTTCACACTAACCCCTTACGGCAAACGGAGGGGCGCATCTTGATGGAACAAAAACGGAAAAAAGAAGCAGGTATAAGCGATGAGATTATCGTCAGGGGTGCGCGCACGCATAATTTGAAGAATGTGACGGTTTCTATGCCGCGCAATAAAATGGTTGTGTTTACGGGACTTTCCGGTTCCGGTAAATCATCGCTTGCGTTTGACACAATATTTGCAGAAGGACAGCGCCGGTACATTGAATCGCTCTCTGCTTACGCGCGGCAATTCTTGCGTCAGATGCAGAAACCGGACGTGGATGAGATTGTGGGCCTCTCGCCCGCCATTTCCATTGACCAAAAAAGCCGCTCCAACAACCCGCGCTCAACGGTTGCAACGGTAACCGAAATTTATGACTACCTCCGAGTGTTGTTTGCGCGCGTGGGGAAACCGCATTGCCTTCTCTGCGGTCGCGCGATAGAGAAGCTCTCACAGGACGAAATACTCAATTTTATTTTGGAAAAAGTCGTAGCGGCAGAAAAGACGGCAAAAAAAGAGAAGGTTATGGATATTGCGTACAAGGCGGGAACTGTCAAATTATATGCTCCGGTCGTGCGCGGACGAAAAGGAGAGTATTACCAGCTTCTCTACGATCTTTTGGGAAAAGGATACACGACGGTACGCGTTGATGGAGCGGAGAAAAAACTGCGTGAGCAGATTATTCTGGCGAAGAATAAAAAGCACGATATTGAGGTATTGGTGGATGAAATAGACATATTGGATTTTTCGGGAAATCCGCGCGGCGCGCGCGAACGTCTTGCCGAGTCGCTTGAGCGAACGCTTCACGAATCAGAAGGACTCGCGCTTATTTCCATACTTGGCAAAGAAACCCTTCTTTCCTCAAAATTTGCGTGTCCCGATGACGGTTTTTCGTATCCGGAAGTGGAGCCGCGCCTATTTTCATTCAACTCGCCATACGGGGCGTGCGAGGCATGCAACGGGCTCGGAACGAAGCACCTTTTCGGCACGGAGCCCTGCGAAGAATGCAAAGGGGCGCGCTTGCGAAAAGAGGCGCTCCATGTGCGCATCGGCGACAAAAACATTGTGAATGTCACCGCGCTCTCCATTGCCGACGCCGCAGAATTTTTTATGGATATTCCACTTCCGAAGCGCGAGCGCGAGATTGCAAAAGTAATTTTGAAGGAAATTGAATCACGCCTTCATTTTCTTCTTGATGTCGGTCTAGACTATCTTTCACTTGATCGCCGTGCGAATACGCTTTCCGGAGGGGAAGCGCAACGCATTCGTCTTGCGTCGCAATTAGGATCGCAGTTGGTCGGAGCATTGTATGTGCTGGACGAACCGACAATCGGGCTTCACCAGCGCGACAACGATCGCCTTATAAAAACGCTTAAGAATCTCCGCGACCTCGGCAATACGATTATTGTCGTGGAACATGACGAGGACACGATATTTTCTTCCGACTATATTGTGGATATCGGGCCGGGTGCCGGCGTGCATGGCGGGGAAATTGTTGTTGCGGATTACTTGGAACCGCTTTTGACCGCAAAAAAAGATAACACAAAATCGCTTACTATTTCCTATTTGCGAGGAGAAACAAAGATTGCGGTTCCCGCAAAACGGCGAGATACGCAAAAAGGCGCGCTCCAAATTCGCGGCGGAGGCATTTTTAACATACAGAACTTGAATGTGGACATGCCGCTTGGCCGACTCACGCTTATTACCGGCGTGTCCGGCTCGGGAAAGTCATCATTCCTTTACGAAATTCTCTACGAAAATCTGCGCGCGCGTTTTGATCGCCGCTATCGTACGAACGAGGTGTTCAACTGCGCGTCGTTTGCGGGCACAGAATACCTCTCTCGCGCGGTTCTCATTGACCAATCACCGATCGGGCGCACGCCGCGGTCTAACCCCGCCACATACACCGGCGCATTCACGTTTATTCGCGATTTATTTGCATCCACGGAAGAGGCGCGCGTACGCGGATGGAAAGCGAATCGCTTTTCGTTCAACGTTGCCGGCGGGCGGTGTGAAGCATGCCAAGGAAACGGCGAAATCGCGGTTGAGATGCACTTTCTGCCGACGGTGTATGTTGTCTGTGATGTCTGCGGCGGCAAGCGGTTTGAAAAGGAAACATTGGAAGTTACTTACAAAAAGAAAAATATTTATCAAGCGCTTCGCATGACCGTGGAGGAAGCGCTCTCGTTCTTTGAAGATATTCCGCAGATATATGACCGACTAAAAACCCTAAACGATGTAGGGTTGGGCTATTTGGAACTCGGGCAATCCGCGACAACGCTTTCCGGCGGGGAAGCCCAGCGTGTGAAGATATCATCAGAATTGTATCGTCCGCACGCGGAGAAAACAATCTATCTTTTGGACGAACCAACGGTCGGACTGCATTATGAAGATGTGCGCAAACTGCTTGAAATACTGAACCGTCTTGTCATGCACGGCAACACGGTTGTTGTCATTGAACACAATATGGACGTGATTAAATCCGCCGACTATGTTTTGGACTTTGGGCCGGAGGGCGGAAACGGGGGAGGAAAGTTGGTTGCGAAAGGGACGCCCGAACAGGTTGCGAATATGAAGGGGTCGCATACGGGAACGTATCTCAAAAAAGTACTCAGACAAAAATGAAAAGCGGCTCCGGAAGGGAGCCGCGAAATCGCATAATGAATACCAGACGTGTCATTTTTTTAATTGCAGCGCACGCTCACCATGATAGCGAACGGCCGCGCTTACACACGCGTCCCACGGATCCTCTCGTGTTTTACGCGCATTCACATATTTCATCAGGAACCCTGCTAAGTCAATGAAAAGTGCGGCGAGACGCTTCTCGGGCGCGGCAATGCGTCGATCAATACAGAAGTCGACCACGCACCGAATCTCTCCGTACGCAATGTCTCGCATAAAGTGTTCCCTCAAAAAACGAGAAACCTTTCCGAATATTTGCCGCGACCACATACAGGATTGTTGCGCGGCGACGATAAGCGGAAAGTTTGGACACATAGTGCGATAATACCGGAGGTGTTCCATGAACGCGTAATCGATTTGTTCGTATGTACGATGATTTACGCGAAGTCCCTGTTCGCGAACGAATTTTGAAAGCCACGCAGTTTCTGTTTTCGAGACCAGAATACCGTGAAGCGCCGCGTTGCAGATGTCTCCATCGTCGCACCGAAGTTTCTTCAGTATAAGAAGTTGTCCCATACGTTACCCCGATGGAGGCGAAGTGCGCTCATGCGCTGTTGCGCGCACATACATCTTGTAGGTTATCGTTGCGACACGTTCAAATGCTTGTTCAATATTCGGCGCGTCGATTCGAAAGCGCTGTGATTTTGGCCGGATGGCGATATAGCACATCATGAACGCCCACACGCGCTCCGAGTCGCGAGACTCTTCACACTCTGCAAACTCAACGATGCCGGAACGCACAAGAAACGCCGTAATGGCAGTACACTCAAGCATCATGTATTTCTGCGAGGCGTCTTTGACATGATCCACCAAGAGATCGCGCACCTCGCACGCGATACGCGGGAAGCATCTTACGATATTGATCTGATTGAGTAGAAACGATTGATCTGCGGATTTTTTCCCCATTTTAGGTCCTCGCTGTTGTGTGCATCCATCTCAAAATATATAATTCGCCGTATGAAACGTCAAGAGCTCGCGAAGGTCAATGCGCCGGATAGTCCCGGCGTGTATCGCTTTGTCGGACGGCAGGGGACGATTCTCTATATCGGGAAGGCGACATCGCTTCGGCACCGCGTACGCAGTTATTTTGCAGCGGACATTGCAGAAAAGCGCGGACCCGCAATCGCAAAGATGGTGGAGGAGGCGAGGATGGTGAATTGGACGAAAACGGATTCGGTTTTGGAGTCGCTCATTCTTGAAGCGAATTTGATTAAAAAATTTCAACCGAAATATAATGTCAAAGAAAAAGACGACAAGAGTTTTAATTACATCGTTATCACCAAAGAAGATTTCCCGCGCGTGCTTTTGATGCGGGGTCGCGAGATACCCACTACTCACTACCCGCTACTCACTACATTCGGTCCTTTTCCTCGCGGCGGCGTGTTGCGCGACGCGATGAAGATCGTCCGGAAAATTTTTCCATTTAGAGATCAGTGCACACCTTACTCGGAACAACAGTTTCCCTATTCTAATGTTCTCAAGAACATTAGAATAGGGAAACTGTGTTTTAATGCGCAGATCGGGCGGTGCCCGGGAGTATGTAGCGGCGCGATTACGAGAAAAGAATATCGCACGACTATCAGGAATCTTTTTCTTTTTTTGAGCGGTAAGAAAAAAACGCTTGTTCGAAAATTGGAGCGCGAAATGAAAGCGACGGCGAAACAGAGAGATTTTGAGCGAGCGGGAGAAATCAAGAAAACACTTTTTGCACTTAATCACATTCAGGATATCTCCCTCATAAAACGGGAGAATGTATTTCTGCGTGATTCCGCGTCTGTTCTGCGAGGTTCCGCGATGCGTATTGAGGGATATGATGTCGCGCATATAAGCGGCACGGCGATGGTCGGAGTGATGACGGTTATTGTGGACGGTGAACCCGAAAAGAACGAATATCGGAAGTTTAAGATTAAAACAGTGCGCGGCGCTGATGATACCGCAAGTCTTACGGAGGTGCTGGAGCGGCGTTTCGGACATCCCGAATGGCCATATCCGCGACTGATCGTCGTTGACGGAGGAGTTGCACAGAAAAATCGCGCGGAGCGTGTGCTTAGCGAGATTGGAATTAACATTCCTGTCGTGTCCGTTGTAAAAGACGAACATCATCGTCCTCGCGCGATTCTCGGGCTGGAAAAGGTCGGATATTCGGGAGTTGGAAGGCCCGACCTTGAGCGCGCGATTCTTCGCGCAAATGCGGAGGCGCATAGATTTGCCGTTTTGTATCACAAGAAAGTTAGGTCGGCCGCACTTTTTGGTGCGCGCCGATAAAAAGTGCGTTACAATAACATAATGAAAAATTTGCGCCTTGGCGTATTGCGTGGCGGACCGAGCGGCGAATATACAGAGTCGCTTGGCACCGGATCCGCCGTGCTTCAAAATTTGCCTGAAAGTTCAATCGGCATTGATATTTTTATCGGGCGCGACGGCACATGGCATGTCGGGGGTGTGCCAATGAAGCCGGGAGACGCGCTTTCGCGCGTGGATGTCGTGTGGAACGCGCTTCATGGCGCATATGGGGAAGATGGTACCGTCCAAAGGTTATTAGAGATATTCGGCATTCCCTATACAGGGTCCGAGCCGCACCCGTCATTTTTAGGGATGAACAAAGCGCGCGCGAAAATGGAACTTTCCGATGCCGGTTTTTGTATGCCGCGGCATGCGCTTTTTCGGACAAAAGAGGACAATGCAAAAGAGGCGGCGCGGTCAGTTTTTTCAAGCGTTGCGCCGCCATGGATTATAAAACCGCTTGCGGGTGGCTCATCCATCGGCATCGTCATCGCGCGCACGTTTCCCGATCTCGTGTCGGCGCTCGGTGCGCTTGCCGTGCGCGATGATGCGGAGGGCGCGTACATTATTGAAGAAATGATCCGCGGGAAGGAGGCGACCGTTGGCATCATTGATGGGTTTCGCGGAGAAGAGATGTACGCACTGCCGCCGACAGAAATTCGTCCGCCAAGTGAGTCGCCATTTTTTGACTACGACGCGAAATATTCGGGAAAGTCGCAAGAAATATGTCCGGGGAATTTCAGCCGCGAAGAAAAGGAAGCGCTTACGGTCGCGGCGAAGATGGTGCATAAAAAATTGGGCCTGCGCCATTACTCGCGCGCCGATTTTATCGTAACCCCGCGCGGCATTTATTTTCTGGAGGTCAACACACTGCCAGGTCTCACCGACGAATCATTATTTCCTAAAGCGCTTCGCGCGGTCGGCTCTTCGCTCACGCATTTCATTGAGCATACGCTTTCGCGCGCGATACGAAGGGGATAAAAGAATACATGAAAAATTTTAGAGAAAAGGTTTTTGCAGTAGTGAAAAAAATACCGCGCGGAGCGACGATGACGTATAGGGAAGTTGCTATTCTTATCCATAAACCGAAGGCATATCGTGCGGTTGGAAATGTTCTTAATACAAACTACGATTTAGGTATTCCGTGTCACCGCGTTATTCGTTCTGATAGAAATATCGGAGGGTATAATCGCGGAACGGAAAAGAAACGTAGAATGTTAAAGAAGGAGAGGGCAATATGACTTACTCGCTTTGTCGGGGTATAGTACACCAGCCTGCTTCGCCGGAGTCTCAGCGAGGCGAGCAATACATACGCCGCGTACCCACACCAATTCATCGGGACATAGTATACCGGTAGTACACACGCTTCGGGTGCGTGGAGACTGGGTTCGATTCCCAGTGTCCCGAAAGAATAATTGGTGTGGTGGTGAAGGTGCGCCTACTTGCGGCAGGCAGGTGGAGACCGGGGTTCGACCTGCCCCGTAGCTAACGCGAAGACGTTATGGTACCCGGGGTTCCCAGTGTCCCGACTACCAAAATCTTTAACGGGACAGGCATCGGAAAAGCCGTAGGCTCGATACCCACAAGGTGCACCATAAAGGGAATCACATAAGCATCTTTTGAGCAATTTTGATATACTGTCTGATATGAAACTGATTGCATACTTCGCGCGTAATATTTCAATCGTTGTCGGACTTGTGCTCATTTGGCGTGGTGTGTGGTATATATTGGACGGTTTTGACAAAGCGGTCTTCGGAGGAAACCACATCATTACTGCGATTGGCGGCATTATCTTAGGACTTCTTATTCTCTATCTTCCGGACAAGGATCTCAAAGAATTACAGAAACTGTAAAACAAACACCACCAGAGTGATACTTAATCCATTTTATGGTCGTTTTATGGAGACAGATATAATACGCCATCGCTCCAACGATATCGTGAGCGCGATACTGCATCTAATCGGTGTTCTACTTTCCGTTGCGGTATTGGTCGTGCTTCTTGTCGTTGGCGCGCGAGAGGGGAGTGCATGGCACGTTGTAGGATACTCGATCTATGGATTCGGGCTTATTGCGCTCTATGTTGCAAGTGCGCTCTATCATTTTGTGCCGGAGAGCATGCCGCGATTCAAGCATATTGCGCGCCAGTTTGATCACGCGATGATCTATGTGCTCATCGCCGCAACGTATACTCCGATTACCTTTATCGTTTTTTCCGGCGGCTGGCGCTGGTCTCTCTTCGGCGTCGTGTGGGGTCTTGCCATACTCGGGCTTACGATAAGATTTTTCTGGATCACGGCGCCCAGATGGTTTCCTGTTGCGCTCTACGCGCTCATGGGGTGGCTTATTGTTGTTGCGGCATTTCCGCTTGTTGAACGAATGGACATTGTTTCGCTCGTGTTTTTGGTTTCGGGAGGGATTTTTTACACGATGGGCATATTATTTTTTGCTCTTGAGCGCGTGTTAGAACCCCGCGCATATTTTTGGATGCACGAATTATTTCATGTATGCGTTTTAGGAGGTAGCGCGTTACACACAATAGTCATGTTCCGAATCGTGTAGCAATCTACAGTTTCTGTAATTCTTTAAGATCCTTATCGGGAAGGTAAAGGATGAGAAGTCCAATGATAATACCGACAGTTGCCGTTACGGTGTGGTTGTCATCAAAAAACACAAGGTCAAAACCATCCAATATATACCAAATACCGCGCCAGATGAGCACGAGCCCAACGACAATCGCAATATTTTTTGCAAAGTATCTCAGGAGTTTTATGCAGACAGTATATCAAAAAAAGAAAAACCCCGCATATGCGGGGTTTTTTTCGTTTGGTGGACCGTACAGGATTCGAACCTGCGACCCCCTCATTGCAAATGAGGTGCTCTACCAACTGAGCTAACGGCCCATCGTTATTATTTTTTTATTCTACTCTACTTTACCACCCCGTTCTCATTTGCAATGAGGTGTCAGTCTTTCTTTTGCCAACTGAGTCCCGATGTTTGCCCGCGCCACTGCGCGACTGCAAAATCGGGATCCCGACCTCGTGTTTTATCCGCAAGAGCGTCGGGACTAACGGCCCATCGTTATTAACTTAACAACTAATTACTCACAACTATCAACCAATCTACAAATAAAGTGTCAATTCTCCTTTTACTAACTGAGATAACGGTCCAATAACTAACCAACAACAAACTACTCACAACCAACAGCGCGTGGACCTAGCGAGAATCGGACTCGCGCCTCTACAATGCGAATGTAGCGTCGTGCCACTAGACTATATGCCCAATCATTTACAACACGCGTTATTCTAGCCGATTCTGTGACAAAAGTAAAACAAAGCGGTATCATATCTCCATGAAACGAGGCGCGAGAAAAAACGTTTATATCTTGCCGAAACGCAAAGGGCAAGTGGAAGAGTTCGGTCCCGGACGCGCGGGGGTTGTGATGTGCCCGAACTGCCACTCCGTTTATTTTAAGAAAGCGTGGCAGAAAAGCGCGGAGAAATTTCTTGCAAAGCGAAAGAACGGCCCTGAAGTAAGTTTTAAGATGTGTCCTGCGTGTACGATGGTAAAGCGGGGATTATATGAAGGCATTGTTACAATCAAAGACGCCCCCGCAAAACAGATGGCTGAAATCATCGGTCTTGTGAAGAATTTCTGTGCGCATGCCACGGAGAAGGATCCGATGGATCGTTTGATTGCGATAAAAAAGGATAAGAAGTTCGTCACAATCACCACAACGGAAAATCAATTGGCGCACAAACTCGCAAAGCACATCATTAAATCGTTCAAGGGATCTCGCGCGCTCACGTTGTATGGGAAAAACGACAATGTGACCGCGCGTATGGAGATTACTTTTCCGAAAACAGCATGACACCGCTCACAAACAAACACGCCTTTCTGCTTATTCTTGCGGTATTGATATTAGGCGGACTTACGTCCGGCTTGTCGCGAAGCGTAGAGCGGCCAACATATGGCGCGGCGGCGGTTGATTTTGAAACATGTATCACGGCGGGAGGCACGATCATGGAATCATATCCCGAACGATGTGCGACAAAAGATGGAAAGACATTCACACGCGATATTGGAAATGAGTTGGAGAAAATAGACCTCATTGTAAGCGCATTCCCGCGTCCGGGCGACATGATTAAAAGTCCCCTTATCGTAACGGGGAAGGCGCGCGGGTATTGGTTTTTTGAAGCATCATTTCCCGCGTATGTATTGAACGATAAAAATGAAATGATTGGCGTCGGATTTGCGACAGCGGACGATGAATGGATGACGGAAAATTTTGTGCCGTTTAGCGCGGAAGTGCAATTTGACGCGAAAGGCGCAAAAAACGGTTTTGTGATTTTGAAAAAAGACAACCCGTCCGGACTTCCGGAACATGACGATGAACTGCGAATTCCGGTAAACTTTGAGTAAATGCCGGTCAGATTATAAAGGAAGAATATCAATATAGAATATAGCGCCGTCGCTTCTTGACCGTTTTAGTACGGATTAAGTCGGACCAAATGAGAATAAAAAATATTCTCATTTCGCCCATTACTAAGGGCAATAAAAAGCGGGACCGAGGTAGAAACACCTACCGGTCCCGCTTATTGCTAACTTTGGCCACGCCACTAACCGTCTCCCGCTTCGAGTTTATAGCCGAAAACGGCATTGATTTCTTTGCACTTCGCTTCCGACCTCATGATACGATGTAGTCGCTCGTTTTGACCTCCGTCTCTGAAGCGATATTCGTCCGTAGTTTTTGGTTTCCCTTCTTTCAAAAAATATCCGATCTCACGGATGAATTCGACGATCGTCCGATTGTTCAGCCAACGTTGCTCTGATTGCCAAATCGGCCAAAATACTGAGAGATTTTCGCTCATCTCACAACACATAGAATCATCCTTCTCAATGAGCAGGCACGCGTTCTTGCCTAGAGGCCTACTCCCCGTGCGTTCCTCATTGACGAGGTAAATCACTTGGACGCAATTAAAGCCAGATAGGTCAGAAAGCACCCCGATATTAACCCCCTTTAGTTCTGGCGCCTCTCGAAGGGCGTGAAGAATTTTTGTGGCAGAAGCAGAAGACAGGCATGTATTTATCATTTCCACTATTACCTCCTCAACATGGTTACTGGTATTATCCAAAGTTAATATAAACATACACAGTAAATATTAGCAAATCGTGTTATAATTCCATCAATATTTATGATGCAACGACTAAAATTCCCCGATGGGTTTTTGTGGGGGGCGGCGACAAGCGCGCATCAAGTGGAAGGCGGAAACCGCAACGATTGGAGCGAGTGGGAAAAAGCGCATGCGGAGAAACTTGCCCGCGAAGCAAAAACGAAATACGCGAAATGGCAGCAGGAAAAGTTTCCGGAGATGTTTGATTCGGCGAATTATATTTCAGGTGCGGCGGCTGACCACTACAACCGTTACGAAGAAGATTTTGATATCGCGAAATCGCTTGGACACACTGCACACCGTTTTTCCATTGAATGGTCGCGCATAGAGCCGGAAGAAGGGAAGTGGAACGAAGAAGCGATAGAACAGTATCGCAGTGTGATTAAAGCACTCCGCGCGCGCGGCATGGAGCCATTTGTCACGCTTTGGCATTGGACAAATCCTGCTTGGACTGAAAAATATGGAGGGTGGGAAGGGGAAAAAATTCCACAACTTTTTATACGGTATGTTGATCGTGTGGTTTCTGAGTTTAAAAACGATGTAAAATTCTGGCTTGTGTTTAACGAACCAAATGTGTTCGTTGGCCGAGGGTATATTCAATGCGATCGACCGCCGGCACGAAAAGGGTTCTTAAGAGCAAATCGCGCAATAAAAAGTTTTAGTGCGACACATAAGAAGGTTTACAGGCTCATACATACACTAGATCCACAGGCAAGTGTTGTGGTTTCCCATTTCGCGGTATATATGAAGCCATACCAGAACAGCTTCTTAAGTAAGCTTATAATCCCACTTCTCGATTATGTTCGAAACTGGAGATTTTTTAATGATCTTAAGGGGCATTTCGACTGCATAGGAATTCAGTATTACCGTGTCGAACATATAAAGCTTGTGTGGTGGGGGGGTGCGTGGGGACCAATCGTAAGGCTTGATCTCGGTAATTGGAAAAGCGACATGGAATGGGCAGTTGACTCGGCGGGGATGTATCAAGTTTTGAAAAAAGCCGCAACGTACAAAAAACCCATTTTCATAACTGAAAATGGCATTTCTGATGCGGCCGATAGAACAAGGACTGAATATATTTTCCAACACCTCAGAGAGGTACACAGGGCGGTTGATTCGGGCATCGATGTTCGAGGCTATTTTTACTGGTCGCTGTTAGATAACTTTGAGTGGGAGCAGGGTTTTTGGCCCCGATTTGGACTAGTCGAAATTGATTTCAAGACGCAAAAACGCACGATCCGCCCAAGTGCGTACGAGTATGCGAAGATATGCAAGGAAAATACGTTAACAATCGAAGAGTAATCTATGGCAGTAGAAACGTCTATAATCATACGGACAAGGAATGAATCTAGGAATATTGAGAAAGTTTTGCATATGCTTCAGCAGCAGACATATCAAGATTTTGAGATTATCATTGTTGATTCCGGATCCACGGATGATACGCTTGAACGGGCAAAAAAGTTTGATGTAAAGATATTTAAAATCCTGCCCGAACAGTTTTCCTATCCCTACGCACTCAACTACGGGATAGAGCGATCCTCAGCGACAAAATATATCTGTATTCTTTCCGCACACTCCATCCCGATTTCTGACCGGTGGCTAGAGCGCGGGACAGGAGATTTTTTGATGCAGAAAAATATTGCCGGCGTGTATGGAAATGTACGCGCTTTGCCCGACGGTACTCTTTGGGACAAACTTTTTTATCGGAACTTTTTTCCACTCGGACAACGCGAGCAGACGATTGAGCAGAAAACCCGCATGGGTATTCTCGGCTTTACCAATGCTCTCATTCGAAAAGATCTTTGGCAGCAGAGAAAAATAAACGAAGCGTATGGATATGGTGGCGAAGATGGCGAATGGGCAGCATATTGGATTGCGCGAGGATATGTAATCATAAAAGATTCGGCATTTACGGTATACCACTCGCATTATTTGAATTTATTTGATTGGTACAGACAGATTAAGCACTGGCGCGGCACCGGTAAACCAGGAACATTCGTCAGGCAGACTTATCGGAAGGACGGAGCGCACGACTAAAGGATTATCGTGTGGGGAGTAGCCTTGATTTTATGCTATTTCATACTATATACAACATACGATATACTACATACTAAATCATGAATTGGGTTCTCATATCAGTTATTGCATACTTTCTTTCCGGAGCGAATTCGGTTATTGATAAATATTTATTGCATCGCTCAATTCCACAGCCGCTTGTCTACGCGTTCTATGTCGGTGTTTTCAGTATTTTCTCCGTTATCATTGCGCCGTTCGGACTTGCGTGGCCGGGCTTTGAGCATTTTTTGTATGCGATCGGTGTCGGAATCGTTTTTTTGTGCGCGCTTATCGCGTTTTTCATTGCGCTCAAGGCGGACGAAGCATCTCGAATCGTGGCACTCGTCGGCGGCGCAACACCTGGTTTTATTCTGGTCCTTTCCATTTTTGTGTTCGGCATCACCCCAACACACAAAGAACTTTTCGCGCTTGCATTCCTTGTGTTCGGTACCGTGGTGATTTCCACGCGGCGCAACCAAAAATGCAGTCTCATTGAATTTCATAAGCATGAGTGCGTGCAGAGCACGGAGATTGCGCTTCTCGCCGCGCTCCTTTTCGCACTCTTTTTCGTATCGGCAAAATTCGTATTTAATTCACAAGAATTCATTTCCGGTTTCGTGTGGACTCGTATCGGGAGTTTCTTGGGCGCGCTTCTTCTTCTCCTTATTCCATTCGTACGGCGCCAAATCTTCCATACTACGAAAAATGTTAAAGCGAAAATGGGCGCGCTGTTTGTTATAAACAAGACTCTTGCAGGAGTCGCGTTTTTTCTTCTTAATTATGCGATCGCAATCGGCAATATTGCATTAGTGAACGCGCTTGAGGGGGTTAAGTATCTTTTCATACTTGCCATTATGCTTATCATTACGAGGAAACTCCCCACTGTCTTTGCGGAGGAGATCACGCCGTTCGTGCTTATTCAAAAAACCGTTGCAGTTGTGTCCATCGCGTTGGGTCTTGTTGTTCTCTCCACGTAAATATGAAAAAACACCGCTCCCGTATTCTTGCAGCCGCTTTTGCAATTCTTACCATGTCCGTTCTTGTTTTGTGGTTTTTGCGTCCGCCTCAAGCAGGCGGGAGTATTATATGGGGCGTTACGTTTTCTCACACGTTTGCCGAGCATCTGAATCTAGATTGGCGCGAAACGTATATCGCGGTATTGGACGATCTTGGTGCGCGGAATATCAGAGTTCCGGTGTATTGGCCGGAAATTGAATCCGAAAAAGGAATTTTTGATTTCTCGGATTATGATTGGATGATGGACGAGGCGAAAAAACGAGATGCGAACATAACGCTCGTTGTGGGCCAGCGTGTGCCGCGCTGGCCGGAATGCCATGTACCGATGTGGACGGAGAGACTCTCTAAAGATGAGCGGGCGAAAGCGCTTCGTGGCGCAATCACAGAGATAGTGGAACGTTACAAAAAAAGTCCGGCGCTTATACGTTGGCAGGTTGAGAATGAGCCGTTCCTTCCGTATTTCGGCAAGTGCCCGCCGCCCGATGCGGAAGCGCTTGATGCGGAAATACAACTCGTAAAATTTCTTGACCCGTCGCGACCGGTGATCGTAACCGACAGCGGAGAACTTTCCATTTGGACGGCCGCATACAAACGCGCCGATATATTCGGCACCACGATGTATCGCAGAGTGTGGAGCAATACGTTCAGCAAGACATTCGGCTATATTACATATCCGTTGCCGCCGAAATTTTTCTGGTTCAAAACCAACATTATGCGGGCGCTCCACGGCAATAAACCAATTATCGTGTCGGAGCTGCAAGCGGAGCCGTGGGGTCCGGAATTTTTCCGCATCGCAAGCATGACCCTTGAAGAACGCGCGTCCACGATGAGCGTAGAATACTTCAAAGATAATATCGCATACGCGCGCGCGGCTGGTTTCCCGGAGGTGTATCTATGGGGGGTTGAATGGTGGTATATGCTGAAACAGGGCGAAGAAGATGCTTCATATTGGAACTTTGCAAAAGAAATAATTCAAAAAGACAATCAATAATTCCTGAACAATATGGACATGCGCAATAACAACAGCCTTTCGCTGAAAGCACATAAGCAGGATTTTATAATCCCGCGATATAGGTATGGCACTTTTCTGATGTTTGTGGGCGGCATAAGCGGAATCGCAGGACTTCTTTTTATTGCCGCCGCTTTGTTCAATATTGTGGGGTCAGCATATGTTCAACCAGCTGAATATCTCGGACTCGCTTTTTTTACCGCCGCTTTCCTTACGCTCATATTTACAACCGTGCGGTTGAAAAAGGGATTCTCAACTGCGGATGCCATTGCCCGCATTATGCGCGAGCGAAGCGATCGGTATGCGCGCGCCGCCTTCGGTTCTCATGAAGGACTCTGGGATATTGACATTAAAACAGGGGATGCTTTTTTTTCGGATGGGTGGCATAAGATGCTCGGTCTTCCTGAAGATTCCGTGCGCTCGATTGATGGTTGGCAGGCGCGCGTCCATCCTGAAGACAAAAAAAGCGCGGTGGACGCGCTTACGCAGCACGCGAACAGGTTAAGAATGTACTATGAAGCAGAATATCGCATACAAAACAGACATGGCGCGTATGTTTGGATTTCAGATCGGGGGAGCAGTAGCGATAATCTCCCTTTCCGCGTCGCCGGTTTTTCACGGGATGTAACGCGGGAGAAAAATGTTGAAGAACTGCTGCAGGGAAGAACGACTGAATTGGCGCGCGCACGCGATGCAATAGAGAAAGAAATACAGAACACGAGAAAATTCTCTCAGGCAGTTGAGGCGGCGACTGATCCGATTGCGATTATCACCCCTTCCGGTAATGTGACGTATGCCAACGACGCTCGTTCGGCCCTTCTGGGACTTCAGAGGAATGACATGATAGGGCGGCACATGCTTGCGCCGTATCGTGAAAAAACCGCAAAAATGGAAATCGCAAAACTTAACAATGCTCTCCGCGGCGGGCGCGCGTTTTCAAGCGAGAATTTTATCGGCGAGCGGACAGATGGATCAATATTTGAAGCCGCCATTTCCGTATTTCCCGTACGCGAAAAGGGAGTCGTTGTATTTTTTACCTCCCTCGAGCAGGACATCACGAAACGCAAAAACATCGATCGAGCAAAAACAGAATTTGTGTCGCTCGCATCGCACCAGTTGCGCACGCCGCTCACCGTAATTCGGTGGCACTCCGAAATGTTGTTGAAAGGGCAGAGATACCAACTGGCGGATGCCGTGCGAAAATATGTTTTGGAAATTTATAACGCAAATCGCCGCATGATACAGATGATCAATGCTCTTTTGAACGTTTCGCGCATTGACCTTGGCGTATTCACAATAAACCCCCGCCCGACAGACCTGACCGCGCTTATGGAGAGCGTTATTAAAGAGATGGCTCCTCAGATTATTTCCAAACAACTGCACATTGCAAAGCATTTCGGCCGCGGACTTCCTGAAGTTGCCGTTGACACGGAGCTCTTTCGGATGGTGTTTCAGAATCTTATTTCAAACGCGGTAAAATACACGTCCGCGGGAGGCGCTATTTCTGTTTCCATCGCCCATGAGGGCGAACATATCACATTTTCAGTCTCTGACGACGGGATTGGCATTCCGAAGGCGCAGCAGCCCCGTGTTTTTTCAAAATTGTTCCGCGCCGATAATGCCAGGGAAACTGAACCGGACGGAACCGGACTTGGACTTTATGTCGTGCGCGCAGTAATGGAGGCGTCAGGCGGCACAATTCGTTTTGAATCAGACGAGAGGAAAGGCACCACGTTTTATGGTATTATTCCAATGATAGGGTCCAAGCGACGCGAGGGCGTTACGGTTCTTGGTTAGCCGAGTCTCTTTAATTTTTCGACAACATATGACAGAGTCACCCAAAAAAGTTCTTATTATAGAAGATGACGACGCGTTGCGAAGCGTGCTTGCGGATGCTCTTCGTGCAGAATACATTGACGCCATTGAGGCAAAGGACGGCGAAAAAGGGCTTATGGCGGCGGAACAGTCGCTGCCGCATCTCATCTTGCTTGATATTCTTATGCCTCGAATGGACGGGCGCGCCGTCTTTCGCGCCATACGCGCGCACAAAGATTTGCAACACGTTCCCGTATCGTTTCTTACTAACTTAAGCGATCTGGGGAGTATTTCAGAAGCGCTTGGCGGAGAAAAAGCCGACTATATCGTTAAATCGGATTGGAGTATTGATGAGATTGTACGGCATGTAAAGGAGAAACTAGGAACGAAATGAAATCGGGGAAGGATCAGATAATAATCGTAACCGCAAGAGAGATTGTGGTAATACACAAGGAAGTCTTGCAAGTGTTTCTCTTAAAAAGTTAGTATAACATAATGGACTGGGATACATTTCTTGTCGTCATCCATCTTATTGGCGCCGCGCTTGGTGTCGGCGGAGCGACGTTTGCCGAGATTTTTCTTTTGAAGTCGCTCCGCGATGGAGTCGTTGATCCAACGGAAGGGAGTTTTCTAAAAATCACCTATCGTGTTATTCGCATCGGCCTTGCTTTGCTTGTGCTCTCTGGTTTTGGATTTCTTATTCTCTATCGCCTCACTGGTCTGGAAGAGCGTCTGTTTAGTCCGCTTTTGTGGGCAAAGTTAACAATAGTTCTCATATTGCTTTCTGGTGTTATTGCGTGGCAAGCAAAAAAAGTGCCGCTGTGGTTAGGCAGCGCATTTTCATTCGCATCGTGGTACGGCGCAATGCTCATCATCCCGCTCCGAAGCGTTTTCAAAAATATACACGCAGGTTTTTTTGATATAATACTCATATATATCGCGCTTGTCATTATTACCGCCATTGTCCTTTTTGGCATACGGCGCGCGTTAAAGATTCCACACTAACATGACACAAACACTTGCAACATTGCTTATAGCCCATGTCATCCTCGGTCTTATCGGGATCGGAGCGCTGTGGGCTCTCTTAATGGCGCTTCTTAAGAAAATGCCGAGCATCCGTTTTCTTCGCGCGTCTTCCCTTGTTGCCGTCATCGGGTTCATACTTTCATGGATTTCAGGCGGGTACTATTACGTCATGTATTATGGCGGTCCCGTGAAAGCGGCGATTAAAGCGGGACCAAATCCGTGGGCGCACGCATTTTTTATGGAAGCGAAAGAACACGTATTTCTTCTTCTGCCGTTTATTTCAATCGCACTCGCATGCGCATTCTTCTTTGGAGGAGAACGCATAGTCGGAGATGACAAGAAACGGCGCATACTTTTCGCGATAGCTTTGATTGCCGCCCTTATCGGCGTGTTCTCTACGCTTTCAGGGGTCATTATTTCCGGGTCAGTGCGATAAGATAATCCGCATATAATTATATGAATCCCGTTAGAGGCCAAAACGTTATGAACACACTAATACAGGTCATTTGGTTTGTCGGTCGTAATTTTACTATTAACCAAGCACGGAAATCTCCGATTTCCTGCCTCTAACGGGATGGAACCGATACAAAACATAATCAGCAAGACGGATTACAAAACGGGAGAAAAAATATCTCGTGTTCCGCACGCCGCACTTTGCGCGCTCATAGTCGCTTCGCTCACTATCACCGCTCTCACCATCGGCGCAGACCTTGTGCCACTGCTTAAAAATTGGCTTAAAGCAACCTTTTTCCATCATTGGATAGGGAAGGGAGTGCTTGCGCTTGTCGTCTTTATTATTTCCTTCTTGATCTCTCTTCTCTTCGCACCTACGGAGAAACGGGAACAAATCGTGTTTTATTTGTCAGCATGGATCGTGGCGCTCTCAACTCTCGCTATCGTAGGATTTTTTCTGTACGAAGCATTTTTCCTGCATTGAGACGAGGAACATGACATGATATAGTGTAGAGAATGAAATCAAAAAATATTTTCGTCCTGTTCGGAAGCACCGACAAAGATTCATTCTGCGGTTCTCTGGCGGATGCGTATGAAGCGGGCGCGCGTAGCACGGGACACATGGTAAAACGCGTCAATGCCGGAGATATTTCATTTGACCCGATTCTTCACAAAGGATACAAAGTGATCCAAGCGCTAGAACCTGATCTTGTCCTTATACAGACGTATATGAAATGGGCCGACCATGTTGTTGTTTTTTATCCCAACTGGTGGGGGACAATGCCCGCGATTTTGAAAGGTATTTTTGACCGTATGTTCCTGCCCGGATTTGCGTTTCGGTTTCAGAAAGAAGGATTGCTTCGGGGAATTGCATGGGAGAAACTGCTCTCCGGCAGAAGCGCGTCTGTGTTTATTACGATGAATGTACATCCGTTTCTTGCATGGATTCTCTACGGCGATAATTCAAACGAGATCAGGCGCAATATCTTGAAATTCGCCGGGTTCTCCCCGGTACGCCTCTTTAAGGTTGGCCCTATTGAGCGCATGAAACAGCCAGCATTAGACGCACTAAAAAGGAAAGCTACGAAATTGGGCGCGAGGGCGTGGTAGTAGGTTAGACACACTAGACGTTAATCGTCGGGCATCAGCCAGTATGGGCGAGCGAATAATTATACTAGTGTTTTGCAAAACACTAGTATAGAAAATTACAAAGCAGATATTTATTTACATTAACTAATGACGACAAATTATCGAAAAATAGAACGGGTGATAAAAGGGTTCGCCAATCATAGAAGGATCAAGATTATGGATCTCTTAAAAAAAGAACCAGAACTTTCTGTGTACGAAATAGCGGAGAAATTAAACATAGGGTATGAGAATGCCTCGGACCATATACGCAAACTTGCCATTGCTGGATTAGTGATGAAACGAAACGAGGGTTCTAGTGTGCGCCATAAACTGACGCCAATCGCCGAATCTATTCTAGTGTTTTGCAAAAGACTAGAATAAGAAGAAAATGAAAATTTGTAACTCGCTTACTGTTTGTGGTAAGTTTCTCTTATGAAATTATCAGTTGGGATTGTCGGCTTGCCGAATGTCGGGAAGTCCACGTTGTTTAATGCCCTTACCAAAAAATCCGTTCCGGCGGAAAATTATCCGTTTTGCACAATAGACCCGTCTGTGGGTGTAGTTCCCGTGCCTGATGAACGCGTCGGACTTTTATCAGAATTTTCTCATTCAGCGAAAACTCTGCCTGCCGTGATTGAGTTCGTGGATATTGCCGGGCTCGTAAAAGGCGCGGCGGAAGGGGAGGGCTTAGGAAATCAATTTCTCGCAAATATCAGAGAGACGGACATGATTGCGGAG
The DNA here is from genome assembly GCA_038056715.1 of Patescibacteria group bacterium. Classification (GTDB taxonomy): domain Bacteria; phylum Patescibacteriota; class Minisyncoccia; order Phycocordibacterales; family JBBUEZ01; genus JBBUEZ01. Next base: position 1,726 of record JBBUEZ010000031.1, on the reverse strand, counting down.
GTTGTGCGTATCTTTGAGGATGGGAACATAATCCATGTTTCAGGGGGTATTGATCCGTTATCCGATATAGAAGTTATAAATACCGAACTCGCGCTTGCGGATCTCGCAACGGTTGAAAAGCGGCTCATTTCGGTAGAAAAGGATGCGAAGCGAGGGGATACTGATGCGGTGCATGAAAAGGTGGCGCTGGAGGATATCCGCGGGCATTTGCGCGCAGGCACCCCAGTATCGGAAGTGCAACTCACTCCAGAAAATCGCGCAAAGATCGGCGGACTTCATCTTTTAACCGACAAACCGATTCTCTATGTACTCAATAAAAAAGCGGGTTCAAAAAATTTGGATGAACTAAGTGATGAACGATGGACGAGATTACAAGAATTTCTTGCGGAAAAAAACCGTCCATTTGTATTTGTAGACGCGGGCGTTGAGCACGAACTCTCTTCGTTTGAAGGGGAGGAGAAAGAATCGTTTCGCAAGGAATTGGGCGCGAAAGATGATGGTATCAATGATCTTATTAAGAAAAGTTATGAGATGTTGGGGCTTATTACGTATTTTACAACAGGAGAAGACGAAACACGCGCGTGGACAATCCCGTGCGGTGCAACGGCACCGGAGGCAGGCACCGCGATTCACACTGATTTTAAAGACAAATTCATTCGCGCAGAGGTGGTGTTTTGGAAAGACCTCATAGACGTCGGTTCATACGCCAAAGCGCGCGAAAAGGGGCTTGTGCGGACGGAAGGGAAAGAGTATGTCGTGAAAGACGGGGATGTCGTAGAGTTTAAGATTTAGGGGGAATATGCTATTCTAATTTTAGAGACTTTTAGACGGAGGTTTTTATGACGCTCGGAATACAGGGAACTGGACCGTACGGAAGAATCAGGGTTCTCCAACGGGAAATCTCTGATTGCAAGTATGAACTCCGACTTATTGCTCAAGGTATGCGGCGAGAAATTGGCTCAAAAAGATTGAATGAAATTATTCTAGCCAACAGAGCCGAGATTAGAAGTATAAAAGCCGCCCAAAAAGCAAAGAAGTCAGACTCATAAGACGCATAACCCCATCTCCATCAAAAACGGAGATGGGGTTTAACACTTTATAACTCTAGCGGATGCTAACTGCGATTATCTGCCATCAAGACATAGTAGATAGAATGCTATATTGAATTTAAGATCCAAGGGATGCTTGCCTCGCAGTGAATCGAAGATTCTACTGCTGGGGGTGATTGAGTTTAAGGTATGAAAAACGGGAGCACGTGGCTCCCGTTTTGACAGCCATTAGAGATATCCGAAGGCTGTTGGTTGGAGTAACACCCAGACAAAGCCTGATATATCGCGATCATAATCAGCGAGGAACCGATGTACGCCCTTGATGATGGCATCCTTCCGTCCCTCAAGATTTGCAGCGCGTTCCAGAAAATCGTGTGCCCAGATGATAATCTCTATGTCCCTGGTGTTCACGTCGTGTGCCCCACCCTCAACGCACCAAACAACAATCTCGCCAGGGGTAACCTGTCCATCGTGTAGGTCACGCTCGGAGAGGGTGAGTGCTGGCGCGATGATGTGCGGGAGTTGTAACGCGAGACATTCCGCAATCTCCTTCAATGCTTGACCCTTTTTGTACTGCAATAACGCTAGTGGCATTGCCTAGTCCTCCATAAAAAGTTCATGATTCGTTCATTCCGTTCTGAATCAGGACACTTGGTGCTAATGTGTCCATATGAAAA
>JBBUEZ010000030.1:0-14311 GCA_038056715.1 Patescibacteria group bacterium | reverse complement strand
ACTTATGGATTTTGTGGACGATCTTTCCACGTGGTATATACGTCGTTCGCGCGAGCGCTTTAAGGGAGATGATGCGGACGACAAAAGAAATGCTCTACACACTACTCACCACGTACTGCTCACTCTCTCCAAAGTGGTAGCGCCGTTCATGCCGTTTGTCGCCGAGGACGTATACAGCAAACTTATAACTCACAACCGACAACCAACCACAGAAACAAAAGAATCGGTACATGTGGAAGAATGGTCGAAGGTCGGAAAAGTAAATGAAAAAATACTCCAAGAGATGAAAGAGGTTCGGCGATTAGTTTCACTTGGTCTTGAGAAACGTTCAGCGGCAGGCATTAAAGTGAGACAGCCGCTCGCTTCGCTCAAAATAAAAGACATACGATCTGATGTCAGAGAAAGCGAGGACATGATACAAATTATCAGGGATGAACTGAATGTAAAAACAGTTGAGTTTAATGACGCGCTTACAGAAGAGATTGTTCTTGATACGGTGATCACTGGGGATCTCAAGGAAGAAGGGCAATCGCGCGAGTTGATTCGAGAATTGCAGGAGTTGCGTAAAAAGAAAGGACTCTCTCCGCATGACCGCATCACGCTTTTAGTCGCAAGCACCCCAGAAGGCATCGGTCTTATCGGCAAGTTTGAACACGATATGAAGCGGGTCGTACTTATTGATCGTCTCACATTTTCTGATACTGCGGGAGGAGACGAAATTGGCGTTGATGACATACGATTCAGCGTCTCTCTTGAAAAATCACGCTAAATCGGCACATGTATGGCGCACCACCGATATCAGACGGAAGGCATTATTTTTGGAAGCTATCCGCGCGGAGAGTCAAACAAAGCGTATGCTATTTTTTCGCGGGATTTCGGCATGATATACGCGGCGGCTCAAGGCGTTCGGAATAGTGCGTCAAAACTTCGGTCCAATGTATCAAATTTCAATCACGCGCGTCTTGATTTGATTAGAGGGAAAGACATGTGGCGGCTTGTTGATGCGGACAGCATCTCTGGCGCGCGTGCGCTGCCGCTGCCGGCCGAGCGCGCGTGCGCCCGCGCCGCGCGGATTATCCGCCGCCTTATGCGCGGCGAACGGCAAGAACCGAGACTGTTTGCCGACATTATTTTATTTATTGAGTTTATACGCGTACACGAAACGCGCCAAAGCCTTACGCGCGCCGCCGAAATTGCAATTGCAATGAGAACACTTGCGGAATTGGGATATGGAGGAGAAGGCGAAATATGGCGCACGTTCGGAGAAAATTCATTTTCCGAGTTTCTGGTTGGAGAGGCGGCGGAAAGGAAATCGGACTGCGTTCGCCTCATTAACGCGCGACTGGCGGAAACGCATTTGTAATTCAAAGCACATAACCAAGAACCGAGGAACTCGTAACTAAGGACCATAAGAAGCCCCTATCTGTTTGACGTTCTGGGTTCTTGGTTCTCGGTTCTTAATTCGCCGCTCGTAGACGCGCCCCCTCATCGCTCGTATAATGGGTACACCGTCTAAGCGCGCGCTCTATCATGGACAACGAAAACAATTTGGAGGAAATAAAGAAAGATTTATATAGGCGCGAATTTAAAGAGAAGCGCCCGTCAATACGGCCGCTGTTTTATACTCGAGGCGCGGAAGCGTCCTCCGAATGGGCCGCCAGCCCGAGAGAGGAGAAGGACGAACGGGCGAGCCCGCTTACCATGTTTCAAAAAATCTTTTTTGCTTCCCTTGTATTTTTTGTTATCGCGCTTGCCGTCGCGGCGAGCATATTTTTTTCGGGAGGGAATATCGTGTCGTCTGAAAATGTGGACGTGCAAGTGCTGGGGCCGATTTCAGTCGGCGCCGGCGACGAATTGTCGCTCCAGATTTCCGTCACAAACGACAATGCTATCGCCATTGAAAACACAGACCTCGTCATAGAATATCCCGACGGCACGCGAACGGTAGAGGGCGGAGACCCCCTGCCGCGATTTCGCAAATCGCTTGATACCATTGCCGCGGGAGAAACGGTCATAGAAGTGCAGAAGTCATCGCTCTACGGCAGCGAGGGTTCCGATCGGCTTATCCGGGTTTCCGTGGAATACCGTATTGCCGGGTCAAACGCGATTTTCGTAAAAAGCGCCGACTATCACGCATCGCTTTCTTCCGCGCCGCTCTCTCTTTCCGTGGAATCGCTCTCCGAAGTCGCGGCAAATCAAGAGACGACCATAGAGGTCACCATAGCGTCAAACGCAAAATCGCCGGTTGAGCAGGTGCTCTTGCGCGCCGAATATCCGTCCGGCTTCACATTTTTAGAAGCAAGCCCGAAACCGCGCTACGGCACGGCGCTGTGGGACTTAGGAACAATAGAGCCGGGAACGATTGTCCCCATCGTTATTAAAGGATTCATTGATGCGCAAGACAATGAGCAGAAAGTGTTCAGTTTTGCGACTGGGCGGCGCGATGAAAAAAGCGAGCGGAATATCGGCGCGGTATACGGTCTTTCGTCCAGCGAAATTTTTGTAAAGCGCCCGTTTCTTTCCATGACGACTCGCATAAACGGTTCCGACGCTCCCAAGGTCGTTGCAGACGGAGAAGAGCGCGTCTCCATTGATATCGGGTGGTCTAACAATCTTCCATCGCGCATATCCGATGTCACTATAACCGCAAACCTTTCCGGACGCGGCTTTGACGAATCTTCCGTAGGCGTTTCCCGCGGGGCATATCGTTCCGCAGACAATATCATCGTATGGAACAAAGAAACGAATGGCGATTTTGCATCGGTAGAGGCAGGAGAGTCCGGGACAGTTTCTTTCAGTTTTATAGCGCAGACGGGATCGGGTTCCGCGCAATATGTCAATCCACGGCTGAAGGCCTCTTTCAACATATCGGGAAGAAGATTAAGCGAGAGCGGCGCGATGGAAGACATCTCTTCCGTTCTTACGCGCGAAGTAGTCGTGAATTCAAACCTTCGTCTTTCCGCGAGAGCGCTGTACTATTCTGGTCCGTTTCAGAAATCCGGGCCGATGCCTCCGCGGGCCGAACGGGAAACGGCATACACGATTGTGTGGACGGCGGCAAATGCGTCCAACGATATGGCGAATGTGGTAGTGCGAGGAATTTTGCCGCCCGCCGTGTCATGGCTCAATACAGTGGATCCTCCGAGTAGCGCGGAGAATATTTCGTATGATCCGAAAACCGGGGAAATTGTGTGGCGAGCGGGGGATATGAAAGCGGGGACAGGCTTTGCGCGCGCCGCGCCGGAAATTGCGTTTCAGGTCGGTCTTACCCCGAGTATTTCCGATGTTGGCAAGGCGCCCGATATTGTGAGAGACATCTCTATTTCAGGGAAAGATTTATTTACGGGTGAGAATATACAAAACGTACGCCCGCCGCTCACGACGAATTTGACGACGGATTCTTCATTTCAATCGGAACACGCGCAGGTGGTGAAGTGAAACTGATAACCGGTAAAAGGCACGCGTATAATTTTTAGCGCCTAGCGCCTTTCTCTATTTTTGGTGTATGATACGTCCATGAACGAGCGTGGAACGATTATTCATATTTCGGCCGGCACAATATGGAAGGGCATTGTGATTATTGCCCTTGCGTGGGCAGTCTTTCTCCTTCGTGATCTCGCGCTCATTCTTCTCACCTCCGTTGTAATCGCATCTGCGATAGAGCCGGCCGCACGGTGGTTTATTCGCTATAAGGTGCCACGAATCCCTTCCGTGATTGCGGTGTATCTCGCGGTCATTATTGTTGTTGCGGGAATTTTTTATCTTCTCATTCCGTCACTTCTGTCCGAAGTGACAAATCTTCCGGATATCATTTCGGCGCGGATATCGGACATATCGGCAACCGTTCCAACCTCGCTTGGCGCATCCGCAAAAGTTGGCGGCATCGTCGGAAATATCTCCGACATCGTGCCTATAGGCGATGCGCTCAAAAATATAAACACCTTGATCGGCATTCCTGCGGGCGCATTTCATGCGGCGAGCGCGGTATTCGGCGGCGTCTTTCAGATGCTTCTCATTATCGTCATATCGTTCTATCTTTCAGTGCAGGAGCGCGGCATAGAAAGTTTTTTGCGTATTGTCACGCCGTCGCGCGAAGAGGTCTATATCATTGATCTTTGGCGTCGCGCACAGGCAAAAATCGGCAAATGGATGCAAGGTCAGATTATGCTGGGCGTTTTGGTCGGCATTTTGGTGTATTTGGGACTCACGATATTGGGAGTTAAGTATGCGCTCTCTCTCGCGCTTCTTGCGGTTATCGCCGAGATCATACCGATTTTTGGTCCTATCATAGCGGCGGTGCCGGCGGTCATTTTGGGATTTTTAGACAGCATTACGCTTGGTCTCATGGTGCTCGGTCTCTATGTCATCATTCAGCAGTTTGAAAATCATCTGATTTATCCGCTTGTCGTGCGAAAAGTTGTCGGCGTGCCGCCGCTTGTCGTTATCATCTCTCTTCTTATCGGAGGACAACTCGCGGGATTTCTCGGAATTCTTCTCGCTGTTCCCGTTGCCGCGGTCGTTCTTGAGTGTGCAGAGGATATGCAAAAGAAAAAACGTATCGGCCGCGAGACAACAGGCGCTTTAGAATGACGCGACTCTACATCACCACGACGCTTCCCTATGTGAACGCGGACCCGCATTTGGGCCATGCGCTTGAATTCGTGCACGCGGATATTATTGCGCGGTATAGACGTCTTGCCGGCGATGAAGTGTTTTTCAATACCGGAACGGACGAGCATGGACAAAAAATTTACAATAAAGCGAAAGCCGACGGGAAAGAAGTGCAGGCGTACGTGGACGAGTATGCGGCGCGATTCCGGAGATTTCTCCAAGCGCTCAATGTGGATAAACACAATTTCATTCGCACAACCGACCCGCACCATGTTGCCGCGGCGGAAGAGTTTTGGAGGATGTGCGAGGAGAGCGGCGATATTTACAAAAAAACATATGCCGTTAAGTATTGCGTGGGGTGCGAATTGGAAAAGACCGACTCTGAACTCACGGATGGGAAATGCCCGATCCACCCGACGATGCCCATAGAAGATATTGAAGAGGAAAATTACTTTTTCAGGTTTTCTAAATATAGGGGACGGTTGCTCGCGCTCTATGAAAATCATCCCGATTTTGTCATTCCGGAAACCCGTCTGAACGAGATTCGCGCGTTCGTTGAAAGAGGACTTGCTGATTTCAGTATATCGCGCCTTAAAACCAAGATGCCGTGGGGGATTTCGGTGCCGGGTGATGACGCGCATGTGATGTATGTGTGGTTTGACGCGCTGGTCAACTATATCTCCGCCATAGGGTGGCCGGATGATATGGAAACGTTCACACGGTGGTGGCCGGTGGTGCAGTTTGCGGGAAAAGATAATCTGCGCCAGCAGGCGGCAATGTGGCAGGCGATGCTTTTGTCGGCAGGAATTGAGCCCTCGCGCCGGATTGTGATCCATGGCTTCCTCACATCCGACGGACAGAAAATGAGCAAATCGGTCGGGAATGTGGTGGACCCGATGGATATCATACGTGAATACGGCGCTGATGCGCTTCGGTATTATCTTGCGCGTGAAGTGAGTCCCTTTGAGGATGGTGACTTTACGGCAGAAAGATTTAAAGAAGTGTACAATGCCGACCTTGCAAACGGCGTCGGCAATCTAACCGCGCGTATCATGAAGATGGCAATTTCGTATGATGTGCGTGCGACCGACAAGACTCGCGCGCAGACGACCGATTCAATATGGAAATCTGGCAACACGTATCTCAATGCGTATCGCATAAACGAAGCGATAGGGGAGATATGGCTCGGCGCACGTTTGGCAAGTGGAGTAGATAGCATAGAAATGCTTAATGCGTATATCCAAAATGAACAACCGTTTAAAAAAATAAAAACAGACGCGGATGGCGCGAAGAAAGACATTCAGTACCTCCTGTGCCATCTGCGAATGATCGCGCTCTCGCTCTATCCGTTCATGCCGGAGACTGCAAAAAAAATTGACGACGCAATCATGAATCACGCGCTGCCGGAAACGCTCTTCCCGCGTAAGTAATGGGTACGAAGTACGAAATTTTACGAACATACGAAATACCATATTTCCCATGGCACATATATATAGAGATGACCTTATATATCCAGACTTAAGTTATAGGATCGTGGGTATCCTCATGGAGGTGAATGACGCACTCGGCGCGGGTCATAGAGAAAGATATTACGAGGATGCTGTTGAGGAAGGGTTCAAGAGAGAGGGGATTAAATATAAGAGGCAGTTATATATGCCAGTGGTATTTTCGGGTAAGCATATCGGAAAATACTATCTCGATTTCTTGGTGGAAGATAAAATTGTCATTGAACTTAAGAGGGGAGATATGTTTGCCAAGAAGAATATTGAGCAGGTGTATAATTATCTACGGGTACACAATCTTTCGCTTAGCATACTCGCCCAGTTTTCATCACAAGGTCTGAAGTTTAAACGCATCCTTAACACAACATAGTCCGGTTCGTATGTTCGTATGTATTCGTACTTCGTAACCAAACATAGTCCGGTTCGTATGTTCGTATCGGTTCGTACTTCGTAACCAAACATAGTCCTGCTCGTACTTCGCAATCATATGCATATAAAATATTTTGATGCGCATGCGCATATTCAATTTCCGCAGTTTGATGCGGATAGGGAAGAAGTCATCGCGCGTATGAAAAAGGAAGGAGTCGCGGCGCTTGTTGTCGGTACCGATTACGAGACAAGCGCCGCAGCAGTTTCTCTCGCGGAGGCGCACGACAATATATGGGCAAGCGTCGGGCTTCATCCAACCGATGTGATGAACGAAACGTTTGATGAGAAAAAACTTTTTGAACTCGCGCGGCACGAGAAGGTTGCGGCAATCGGCGAATGCGGACTTGATTACTTTCGTACGGAAGGGACGGAGGAAATAAAACAAAAACAAAAAGAAGTTTTTAGAAAACATATTGAGATTGCGATTGCGCGCGACAAAGCGCTCATGATTCACTCGCGCCCGTCAAAAGGCACGAACGATTCGTACGAGGACGCGCTGTTAATCCTAGGCGAGCATAAAAAAATTGCCGGAGGAAAACTCCGCGGCAATATCCATTTTTTTGCGGGGGCACCGGAGATTGCGAAGCGATTTTTTGCGCTCAAGTTCAGTATTTCTTTTACCGGAGTGATCACATTTTCTGCCGACTACGATGAATCTGTCAAGGCTGCGCCGGAGCATCTGATCATGGCAGAGACCGACTGCCCGTTCGTCGCTCCCGTACCTTATCGGGGGAAGCGAAATGAGCCGGTACAGGTGAGAGAAGTGGTGAAGCGAATGATTGAACTTCGGGGGGCGGACGAAAAGTTTTGTGAGACACTGCTTCGTAATGCCGAAAATATGTTTAAAATAAAGTTAATCTCGTCTGATTGAATCCCCCCCTTTGTAAAACAAATACCCGCAATTCTCGCGGGCTTTTGTTTTCTCTATTCTTCTGTCATAGAGTAGCGCACCTCCTTCTGTCTTTGTGATTCCCATCTTTACTACCCCGCCGCTTACTACAAACTACCCACTCCCTCTCGTTACTCACACCACCACGCTACTTCTTGTTGATTTTTGGGCAGTCCTCCGTATAATATATGCAATGGAAGAGGATATCAAAATTGACGGGAAAATCTACATGTCGTCCAGACGACTTTCCGAAAAATACCCATATTCCATAGACCATATAAGCTGGCTGTGCAGAAATGGAAAAGTGAGCGGCAGATTCATATCGCGCGCATGGTTTGTCCGTGAAGATGATTTTCTTGCGTACATGAAGTGGAATGTAAGAAATGGAAATGCGGCGCGTGGCGCCGTCACTTCCGATCAAAAAAAGGAGCCTATCTCCGGAGAGGAGGAGTTGCATGTCCCGACTGCGGAAAACAGCAGTAAAAGCCGCGACGGAAGGAAAATGAAAATAAGCGGAGAAACAAATCTTCTCTCTCCTTATTTTGAGAAAATAAGACACGCAGCGCTTTTTTTCCTTCTTTTTTCAGGAATCGGAATCGCGTTTGCCGCATATCATCCGGATACGCGTGATTCTTTCAATGATGAAGTGGCGAGGATTGCACAGCAAGTGGCGCAGGGTGTCGGCGGCATATCAAGCGTTTATTCTGGCGACAATTATGCCGCCGATATGGGGATTGCTTCCGTGAGAGGCGCGCAAGACGCAGTGGATATTGTCGCGATTGCCGCATACACATCAGTGCGCAGGACAAAAGAATTTGCGCGGGGGATTTTTGCGTTTTTGTTTGGCGATGAATCTTTGCGGGAAAGTGAAATCACCGGGGAGAACACACAGGAGCCGCAAACCAGAGAGACGCAGGTAGCGGCGGAGAAAGAAAAACAAAAAGAAATCATCGTACGCGAAAGAATAGTGGAGCGCGTGGTAGAACGTATTCGCGAACCCGCTCCTTTCTTGGTGCAATCAAGCGGCATTGATGCGGCGGAATTGAGTGCGCGCTTGCAGGAATTAGGCAACTCCCTCCGCTCCGAAATCTCCCGCGTGCAAGGCAACAACTCTTCCAACACCATACAGACCATCACCCAGACAATCGCGCACACGCAAAGAATAGACCAGCTCGCAAATCTCACCATTGGAAATGCAACCATCACCGGCTCCACTTTCTCTGGCACCGTCTCCGGCTACCTTCCCACCACGGGCGGCACGCTCTCAGGCAGCCTCACCCTCTCCGCCACCACCACCTCGTCAAACGGCTTTGACATCACAGCGGGTTGTTTCTCCCTAAACGGCGCGTGCATCGCAGGCTCTCAATGGACAACCTCGGGTTCCAACATCTACTACACCACCGGCAATGTCGGCATCGGCACCACCTCTCCCTACGCAAAACTCTCGGTGGTGGGGGAAATCGTCGGCGCATATTTTACCGGCACCACCACGGCGACTTCCACCTTTGGTGGAGGTCTTTCATCAACTCGCCTTTTCACCACCGCCACCTCCACATTCTCCGGTCTTGAAATCCCCACAGGTGGTCTCTCTCTCGGCTCACTCGGGGGCTTCCTCAAAGGAACCGCAGGCAAAATAGGCACTGCGCTTGTTGATCTCACGACCGACATCACGAGTACCCTTCTGGTCAGTAGCGGCGGCACAGGTGCATCCACCTTCGGACAAGGATGGCTCTTCTCCTCTGGCGGCACAAACGCACTCACCGCAAGCACTTCACCCACGGTCAACTATTTAACCGCGACTTCAACCACCGCCACCTCCACATTCGCCGCAGGCATAAACGTTTTCGCCATCAACCAGACCGGCTCCGCCACCTCAACCTTCGCGCAAGGCATACAACTCTCTGCAGGATGCTTCCGCCTCCCCGACGGCACATGCGCGGGAGCCGGCTCTTCTTCCCAATGGACAACCTCTGGCTCTAATATCTACTACACCGCAGGCTCCGTCGGTATCGGCACCACCTCTCCCTACGCAAAACTCTCGGTGGTGGGAGAAACAGTTGCCGAATACTTCACCGCGACCTCCTCCTCCGCCGTCTCCTTCCGTTCGGGCGCGACCACCGGCACCGCACCCTTGACCGTCCTCTCCACCACCAAGGTCGCAAACCTCAACGCCGATCTTCTAGACGGCTTTGACTCTTCTGCCTTCGGCGACGCCACCGCCGCAAACCAAACCACCATTCTCTCCCGCATCGGCGTCTCGGGCGACGCCACCACCACTCCCGGTCTTGAACCCGCCTCCCTCTTCGGCGGCATCAAAGGCCTCTTGGGGCGCAAATACAAATCACAAACCTTCACCTCATCAGGTACCTGGACTAAACCGACGGGGGTGGACGTTGTGGAGGTGTTGTTGGTGGGAGGAGGAGGGGGGGGAGGACGTGCCGTTGCCGCTAGTAATGTAACTGGTGGAGGAGGCGGACAGGTTAAAGTACAGAGTGTGCCGGTTACGGGAAATATAACAGTAACCATCGGCGCCGGCGGCGCGGCAGGCGCGAGCAATGGAACGAATGGTAGCGACGGTAGCAATTCAACATTCGGGTCTTTGCTTACCGCGCTTGCCGGCGGCGGCGGGCAAATTGGCGGGGCTCAACTCCGCGGTGGTCATGGCGGAGGCAATTTTTCCTTCATTTATAGTTATAGCAGCAGTAATACAAGTGCATCTTTTGGTGCCGGCTCTTCGGGTGGATCACAAGGAGGCAATGGCGGGATTATTGTAAATCAACCTTGCAGTGAATGTACTACGTTTAGTTATGATCCTGGCGGGTATTCTGCCGGTTTTGGCAAAGGGGGAACGATTTCTGGAACTGCAACCGGCGGCGGCGGTTCTTACGGCAACGGCGGGAATGCTCCAGGCGGTTCCGCCTCAGCAAATTCCGGCGGTGGCGGCGCGGGAGCGGCCAATGCCGCCGCAGGCGCTGGCGGCTCCGGCTACGCCGAAGTGTATTGGTTTGAATAAGGTGCTGGCAACAGGTCAAACCTGTCGGCAACAGTCAAACCTTTCCGCATTTTGCTGGCAACAGGTCAAACCTGTCGGCAACAGTCAAACCTTTCCGCATTTTGCTGGCAACAGGTCAAACCTGTCGGCAACAGTCAAACCTTTCCGGTAAAATTAGCCATAACTTATATTTTTTTATGATCCATAATAAGCACGTTCGTATAATCATTGCTGTTCTAGTCTTTGTCATTTTTATCTCTGTCATCAATAGGGGCACGGGTCACATCTTAGAAAAGGCATCCATCTGCTCAGAGTGCAATGTCATTATCATCGGCGTTGACGCTCTGCAAGCCGCACACGTGTCGCATTTGGGCAATAAAAACGAAACCACGCCGACCATTGACGCGCTGGCAAAGAAAGGAACCAGTTTTAGTCAGGCAATATCACCCGCTCCATGGACTGTCCCTGCGTTCATGTCCATATTTACCGGTCTCTATCCTTCCGAGCACAAAGTGGTGAATAAATTCAGTATTTTCACAGAAGAAAAACAAGTCATTTCTAATCTAAAAGAATTGTCGCCGAATGTGCAAACCCTTGCGGACATATTTAAAGCGAATGGATATGCCACGGCGGGATTTACCGGAGACGCTGGAGTAAGCGCGCAATTTGGCTACAACAAAGGATTTGACGCATACACAGACGAGAAAACATTCGGTTCCATAGAAAATTCCTCCGCCCACGCGCTTCCATGGATTGAGGAAAATAAGGACAATAAATTTTTCATATTTCTTCACGGATATGACGACCACGGGCAATTTGATGTGCCGGAAAAGTATAAAGGCCGTTTTATGCCGGCAAATTACGCGGGTCCATATAAAGGAACGAAAGAAGAACAGCGTAATTTACGCGAAAAAGGGCTTTCGGATGGGAAAATCAACTTAACGCCTGACGATGTCGCATTTTGGCGCGGATGGTATGATTCAAAAATCAGAGATGCCGATGACCGTCTTGCGGGATTTCTTGAAGCATACGGACGGCTCGGAATTAAAAACAAAACGATTTTCGTGGTTGTCTCCGACCACGGCACGGAATTTTATGAGCACAAACGGTTTGACCACGGCTTTTCTCTTTATGATGAACTCGTCCGCGTGCCGCTTGTCTTTGTTGTGCCAGGTCTCTCCGGCAAAGGCATCATTTCCGACCAAGTAACAACGCTTGATGTTGCGCCGACACTCATTGACATTACGGGCATCAATGTAACGGAAACATATCGTTCGCAACTGCGCGGCAAGAGCCTTCTTTCGTATTTAACAACAGGCAAGGGAGAAGCGAGAGATGTTTTTATGGAAACCGATTACAGAAACTATACTTATAAACGTGGCGTGCGAACGGCTGACGGCTGGAAATATATTATGACAATGGAAACCGGCACAGAAGAATTGTATAACGTAAAAAGCGACCCCGCGGAAACCAAAAATGTTTTGAATGAATATCCGGAAATATCTTCTCGGCTCAACGAGCGGGTTATTCGGCATATTGTTGAGACGGGGCAGAGTCCTTCGGGACCGTGGGAAACCGGCTGCGTGCCTGTATATGGAGATCAGTGTAAATAAACAAGAATGAGAAAAAACACGTTTGTTCTGATTGTTGTTTTTGCGGTTCTTATCGCGCTCTTTGGCATCGGTTTTTTCGCGGTGATTAAAAAGAAACCGAAACCTATTCTATGTGCCGACTGCAACGTCATTTTACTTTCGGTTGACAGCTTGCGCGCCGACCATGTCGGCGTTTTTGGCTATAAGCGGGACACGACACCCAATTTTGACGCATTTTCCCGAGAAGGCGCGTTATTTTTGAATTATTTTTCAACATCGTTTCTCACACCGGTTTCGGAAATGTCCGTTCATACGGGCCTGTATCCCACATCTCACGGGGTAACGAATTTTGAGACCGTTCTTCCCGATAACAAAATGACGGTTGCCGAGTATTTGAAAAGCAAAAATTATGAGACATCCGCAATTTCTTCGTCGCCCGAGTTTGAGATTAACCCCGCGCTCAAAAAAAGTTTTTCCCGCGGTTTTGACAAATATCAGTATTATATTGATACATCTAACAAGCATAGACAATTTTTTCCTCAAGAGAAATTGAGTTTGGAGTTTGACGCGTTGGCCGGCAAAAAATTTTTCCTTTGGCTCGCCGTGGGAGGCGTACATTGGCCGTATGGAGACGGCTTCCAAAATGTATACGCCGACAAGGACTATAACGGGCTTTTTAAAAACAGGGGTTTGGATTGGACCACTTTTCAAGACATATACAAGGGGATTGATTATGCAAGCGGTAAAACACTTTACAACTACGACGTTCAATACGTTATTGATAATTACGATAACGGTGTGCGGGCGTTTGATGATTTTTTAGGGCAATTGATTGACGAATTAAAACGCAGAAATTTACTTGAAAAAACTATCGTGATTATAGAATCCGAACACGGGGAAGGACTCCATGAACACGGTTATTTTGCCCACTACGACGTATTGGATACCCAAGTCCATGTTCCGCTTCTTATATTTATTCCATCGGTTCAAACAGGGCAAAAGATTTTATCGTTTGCGGGTTCGGTTGACGTATTCCCGACGCTTATTGAATTGTTGGGCGGCGTTGTACCCGACGGGATGCAAGGGAAAAGTCTTGCGCCTATTATGAACGGCACAGAAAAAGACGGCGCGCGCCGAGAAGTATTTATAGAACGCAATCCGCTTTGGGAAGAAGCGGCGCTGGAAGTGATGTTTCCGTTGAAAATGCGCGGAATAAACGTTGTAAGCGGGCAATATAAAGATATTGCGATAAGAACTCCGGAATGGAAATATATTCTGCGGCTTTCCAAAGAAAGAGTGGAGGAAATATCGTGGTGGAAGGCGCTCACCGGACAACCGATTAACATACCAGAAGAAGAGATGTATAATCTTATTGACGACCCGATGGAGACGCAAAATGTCGCGGACAGGTATCCCGAAGAAAGGAGGATGCTGCGTAAAAAGCTTGAAAAGTGGTATGAAGAAGTTTCTGCGGGCTCCCCGCAAAAGATAGAGCTCATAAAAAAAATTCAGCCGTATTTTTAGACAATAAAAGGATAAAAAAGGAATATTTAGGTTAGACCCAAATTTTACGGAAGTATGACTTCCATACACGAGAACTTCCAGGAACTTGCTTATCCCCATTTCCCCCGCTCTTATTTCATCATTATTCCGTAAAGGTTTTCTCCGTAAAGGTTAAACCTTTACGGAGATAGAACCTGCGGAAGCTTGACTTCCGCAGACCTAACGGTTTTTTGGTCTTTGTTGTATTGGATTGCCCGAGGCCTTGCCTTGGCGGGCATGTCACACATTTCCGCGGTCGCGGGTTATTGTCGTTTTCAACATTACGGTGCCGGCGGCTCCGGCATCGCCATCGTCTATTGGTTTGAGTAATGCGATGTATAACCTCTCCAAGGTTACACCTTGGAAAGCGTTGTGTTCTGTAGAAGTCAAACTTCTACAATCTTTGTAGAAGTTTGACTTCTACAGGTTCGCTCCTGTAGAACAGAACCCTGCAGAACTAACAAAGGCCAGGCCTCGGGGATTTCCCCGATTCTCGCGGACTATCATCAAACATCCGATCTTTGACAATTTATGGAAGTCTGACTTCCATTCCTCAAAGGCCAGGCCTTTGTGTTACCTTAGGCCTGTTTTCCCCAAGGCCTGGCCTTGGGGAAATCGGTGATACGACCGGCGGCGCCGGCGCCAGCACCGCCGGCATAGCAGGCCTCGTCATCGTTGAATGGTTTGAGTAGAGTTATTTGGCAAACATCCACACGATCTCCGTCTCCAGAGAACAACAAAAATAATGAAAAAA
>JBBUEZ010000029.1:0-10704 GCA_038056715.1 Patescibacteria group bacterium | reverse complement strand
AAAAATATTGTCTGGAAGATGTGCGCATCACGAAAGAACTGTATGAGTACGCGCTCGCGCACAAAGAACTGAAGTATTTGGATGGGGGAAAAGTGGTGTCGCTCAAAATTGATACTAAAGGTTGGGAAGAATCTGGTGATCACGCGCTGACGCAAGTGCTCCCTTTTTAGGGAATCTCTCATTAACCTAAACAACCATGAACTACGCGGGGGCAAGCCCCCGCGATTTTCGCTATGCAACTAAACAATTTAAACATCGGACATGGAGTTATTTAAAAATTAGAGCAGTTAGACAAACAGTAACGGCCGTTACTGTTTGTCTAATTTGTGATATTATTTGTGATATTAGATCAATTTAATCCAGCGTGAACTCCCCGCCTGTAAGAGCGGTGAGGTTTATTGGAAGCGGCCAGAATACCCCGTCTTCTTGCGGCGGGGATGAATGGCCGCATAATACATCGTTGCGCCCGGCGGGGCGCTCCTTATCCAACAAAGTTTTCCCGGCGCCTCGCCTCATACCCCGCGGAGGTACTCCGAGGGAACGGCTTGCCGCGGGGATAGGACGAGGCAAATTTTATTACTCAAATCCAAACATTTAATGTTGGTTTTTTTGGGGATTTTTTAGGTTAATTAGAGTAATTAGAAATTAGGTCAATTTTTGCTATACTTTTGCCGTGAATAACCCCGTTAGAAGTTTAAATAAACAAGCAACCGCTGTGTCCGTCAAAGACAAACCACATTCGTCTCGACGTTCGTGGCAAGGTAGAGAACGATCTACTTCTAACGGGGCAAGCAACTATCTTCCGTCTATTGCAGGGGTAGATGAAGTGGGGCGCGGCCCTCTGGCAGGCCCCATTGCGGTATGCGCGGTGGTGTATGACACGATATTGCACGAAGAAATTGTAGCGGCAATTCCCGGCGTACGAGACTCCAAACAATTACCCATGCACAAGAGAGAAGTGATTGCGGAATTAGCGCGTAATCTTTCAGAAGAGGGAAAAATATCGTACGCGGTTGCGTTTGTGAGTGCTGGGGTGATAGACACTCGGGGACTCACGTATGCCGCGTGGCTTGCGACCAAACGTGCTCTTGTCCGCGCGGGCGCGCGACCTGACGCGACACTCATTTTATTGGATGGGGGATTGCGCGCGCCGAAGACATTCACCGCGCAAAAAACAATCATCCGCGGCGACCAGACGCAATTTATCATTTCTCTCGCCTCGGTGATTGCAAAAGTCGCGCGCGACAAAAAAATGAGACGATTCGGCGAGAAATTTCCAGAATACGGATTTGAAAACCACAAAGGGTACGGAACGGACGCTCATCGGTGCGCGATCAAAAAACATGGTATTTTGCCGATACACAGAAAAAGTTTCCTCAAAAATATAATCAAGAAAAAACGGCGCACCGTATAACCGTATAACTCAAAGTGTCTGTGGCACTTTTCTCAAATCCAGCTTGTGCGAGGTTTTTTCTTGTCTTTTTAGGGCATTTCGTGTATAGTTATTTTCAACATGGTAGTACGAATGCGGCATACGAAAAGCCACTCGGCAAATCGCCGGAGTCATCACGCGCTCACAGGACCGCGTCTTTCTTTGTGTATTAACTGCGGCGCGCCGCACATGCGCCATCGTATGTGCGCGAATTGCGGCACATATCGCAAGCGCGAGGTTGTGAATGTTGCCGCGATCGCCGAAAAGAAAGCGGTACGCGCGAAGGCAAAAGCGCGTGCGATGGGGCAGGAACCCGAAGCAAAAAAGACGAAAGAGGCAAAGAAGGAATATAAGCATTAATATCCCGGTTCGTTCTTTGTTTCGTTTGTAGGTTTAGTATTGTCCGTTCTTTTGACACATTATGGCACACAGGCATCTTCTCCGAAGCATCGTGATGCAATCACTCTTTGAGTGGGATTTTATGAACCATTCCGCGGGAGATATTGACGTGATTGTTAAACGCAATACCGCTGAATTTGCGCCCTCTGTCACCAACACCTCTTTTCTCATTGATCTCGCGCGCGGGGTCATTGCAAAAAAAGACAAACTGGACGCGATTATTGAAAAAGCAGCGCCGGATTGGCCGATAGACAAAATCTCCATCGTTGATAGAAATGTTCTTCGCATCGGGCTCTACGAGCTTCTCTTCGGCGATAAGAATGAAGTGCCGCCCAAAGTTGCGATCAATGAAGCGATTGAGATTGCGAAATCGTTTGGCGGTGAGTCTAGCGGCCGATTTGTAAATGGCGTTTTGGGTGCAGTCTACAAAGAATTAGGAGAGCCGGGCAAAAATGACACGAGCAAAAAACAGAAAGGAGATCCAAGCACATATCCGGTGGAACGTTTAATCGGAGCGCTTATATATGCAAAGAATTCGGACGGCGTATTCCTCGGATTTATTCACGACATTTTCGGGCATTGGACGATGACAAAAGGGCATATGAAAGATGGAGAGAAGGACGAAGATGGCGTTGTGCGGAAAGCGCTTGAAGAAATGGGGGCGAGGGTCACGGGGGTAAAAGAGCAGATCGGGTTCAACGAATATCTTGCCAATGATCCGAAAACAGGAAAGATCCGCAAACAAGTTTCGTATTTTCTGGCGGAAGCTTCTTTTGATGATTTACGACCGGGCGGAGGCGGAGGCATTGATGACGCGAAATGGTTTCGCTTGGCGGATGTGGTGAATCTGAATATTTACGACGATATACTGCCCATCGTGACGAAAGGAATTAATATATTACTAAAGAAATAACGTGACACAAATTACGAATGCGCACAAATGACACGAATTAGAACTTTTGTATTCGTGGCACTCGCTTTCATTGGTGGATTAGTGTCGAGATAGATCATGAAGAATTTCAGCGAATTTGAAGAAAAAATAGGAGTTGAGTTTAAGAACAAAGATTTACTGAAACAGGCGTTTACGCACCGTTCATATTTGAATGAGCATCCGCGCACAGGGCTTTCGCACAACGAGCGCCTTGAGTTTTTGGGTGACGCCGTACTTGAACTTGCCGTGACGGATTATCTCTATGATGCATTCCCGAACGAGACGGAAGGGGAATTGACTTCATATCGTGCGGCGCTTGTGAACACAACGAGTCTTTCGCGCGCGGCGCAAGATCTTAATATGAACAAATACCTCCTCCTTTCCAAGGGAGAGGCGAAGGATACCGGGAAAGCGCGCGAGTACATTTTGGCGAATACGTTTGAATCAGTGCTGGGAGCGATCTATCTTGACCGCGGGCATAAAATAGCGGAGAAATTTGTGCGGGCGCGACTTGTGCCTTATATGGAAGATGTTATCAAACATCGCCTTTGGCAGGATGCGAAAAGCCATTTTCAGGAAGAGGCGCAAGAGCGAGTCGGCGCCACCCCTTCATACAAAGTATTGGGGGAGGTTGGACCGGATCATGAAAAAGAATTTACCGTCGGCGTGTTTCTGAAGACGGAAATTGTTGCAGAAGGACAGGGACGTTCCAAGCAAGACGCGGAACAAGAGGCGGCGCGGAAGGCACTGCAGGCGAAAGGGTGGGCTAAATAATTTTGTAAACAAAATTATCGCCCGAACATTTGATTACAAATGTTTTAGGGGGAAGAAAAAGTAGGCAATAGGATTTAGACACTAGGCGCTAGCCAAACTTATGCGACTGAAACAACTTGAAATCACTGGGTTTAAATCGTTCGCGCGGAAGGCGGTCTTTTCTTTTGAATCGCCCATTTCTTCAATTGTGGGACCGAACGGTTCGGGCAAGTCCAATGTGACGGAGGCAATCAGATTCGTGTTGGGCGAACAATCCATGAAATCGCTTCGCGGAAAACGCGGAGAGGATCTTATTTGGAATGGGTCTGGGAATACGCCGCGCGCAAATTTTGCGAGCGTGTCTATCTCATTTGATAATCACGATCGCGCATTCGGTCTGGATTTTGACGAGGTGGAGATCAGGCGCACGGTATCGCGCGATGGCGTGAATCAATATTTTTTGAACGGTTCTCAAGTGCGATTGCGCGACGTGTTTGAATTGCTCGCGCAAGTGCACGTAGGCGCGTCAGGGCATCATATTATTTCGCAGGGCGAAGCGGATCGGATCCTAAACGCCAATATTAAAGATAGGCGCGTCATGATTGAAGAGGCGTTGGGGCTTAAGATATATCACTGGAAAATAGACGAGAGCGAAAAAAAACTTGGCAAGACGGAAGAAAATGTAAAAGAAGTAGAATTGCTTCGCCGCGAGATTGCGCCGCACATTAAATTTTTGAAAAAGCAGGTAGAGCATTTGGAGAAAGCCGAGGAAATGCGGAGGGAGTTACAGGCGCTGTACGCGGACTATCTCACGCGCGAGAAAGCGCATCTTACGAGCGAGAAGAAACGCATTCTAACTGCACGAAAAGAACCATCGGACGAGTTGGCGCATTTAGACAAAGAGATCGCGCGTATTAGGAAAATTCTCTCAGAATCGGGCGGAAGCGATCCGAAAAAAGAACAACTAATGTCGCTTGAAGGGCGCGTGAGCGCGGCACGAACCGAGAAAGATGAATTATCTCGCGCGCTCGGGCGCGTGGAAGGTGCGATTGATGCGGAAGAGCGAATAGAAAAACGCATGCAGTATGCGGAAGGGATTGCAGTACCATTTGTGGAGGTGAAATCGTTTGTGGAGGAAACAGAGAATACGATTACTGACATATTGAAATTGGATGATGTTTCCGCAATTCACACCGGAGTGTCTCGTATACGCGAGCGCGTGCGCGCGCTTTTTCTACGCGCACGCGGAGCGGCAAGCGAGAGTGAGAAACATATCTCCGACATTTTGAATCTGCGGAAAGAGCGCACGGAGATCTCTTTGAAAATTGAAAAAGCAAACACACAAGCACTTGCTCTCACAAAGGAAGGAGAAGGACTACGCGCCGCGATTGAAGCAGAGAAAGATTCGTCGCGCGATGCGGAACGCGCGCTTTTTGGACACATGGCGCGTGTTGCGGAATTGAAATCTCTGCTTGACCGACTTTCTATGGATCAATCGCGGCTAGATCGTGATGAAGAGGTGTTTAAAAACGAACTGCGCGAAGGGGCAGTGCTTGTCGGGCGCGATATTCTAGAATACGAAAGTGCGGAGAGCCATAGAGTGGCAGAGGCTGAGCCGCGTGAAAAACAAGAAGAACGTCGTCGCGCAATTGAAAAATTGAAAATTCGTTTGGAGGATGCTGGGATCGGTTCTTCCGATGACATTTTGAAAGAATATCGCGAAACGTCCGAGCGCGATTCTTTTCTTGAGCATGAATTAGAAGATCTTTCAAAATCCGCGGAATCTTTGCGCACGCTCATTGTTGAATTAAACGAGAAACTCACGCAGGAATTCGGAGAAGGGATTACGAAGATAAACAAACAATTTCAGGAATTTTTTAACATTCTTTTCGGCGGCGGTTCTGCAAAACTTACGGTCATTGCACAGAAGAAACGCAGGAAGCGCGACGATCTCGCAGGGCTTTTGAATGATGGTGAGATGCCGGAAGGTTTTGTGCCGGAGGAAGAAGAGACAGAAGAGGGGATTGATATTGTCGTATCGCTTCCGCGCAAGAAGACGAAAGGTCTTCAGATGCTCTCCGGCGGCGAGCGCGCGCTCACGTCCATTGCGCTTATTTTTGCCGTCTCGCAGGTCAATCCACCGCCGTTTTTAGTGCTGGACGAAACAGATGCCGCGCTTGACGAAGCAAATTCGCGCCGCTATGGAGACATGTTAGAGAATCTCGCGAAACTCTCCCAACTCATTGTCGTAACCCACAACCGCGAAACCATGTCGCACGCGGGACTTCTCTATGGCGTCACCATGGGCTCGGATGCCGTCTCCAAACTCCTCTCCGTCAAGTTTGATGAAGCCACCCAATATGCGAAGTAAGATTTTTATTTGTAATGTGAGTTGTGAGGTATACATACATATGACACTATAGGATTGTATACATGTATATATGTATGTTGTTTCGGAAATAAAAAGTTGCTTTTTTTGAGTATTTTGATAGTTTGAGAGCAGTCAACCACGAGGTTTTCCAAATGAAAATTCTGCTTGAGCAAGAGAACCGCCCAGACGGCGTCTGGTGGCATGTTTTTCTGATGAGCAAAAAAGATAAGGTTATGAGGCGTGTTACTTGGATTAGTAGCTTTGATGTCGCGAACTGCGTCATTCACGATTTTCAAGAGTACGTGACCAAGAGATTTGGACACCCCGTTTCTGTCACGTACCCAACGTCGGAAGATTAGTAGACCTTTTTATGTCTGCTGTACATTCAAAAGCGTACGCTCCGGCGTGCGCTTTTTCATTTCTTATAAAGAAATTCTGTAACATTAAAAACATCTCCCCCCCCACGTATACGGTACCATGGTACCGTATACGTGGGGGGGGATAAGAAGATGGAGGTAGAACCGAAAGCGGGAAGGTTTTATTTTACAATCTCAAAATCCAACTGGCGGCGGTCAAGGTCAGCGCGGGCGAGACGAATGGATATAAGTTTTTGACTTTTCGGTATAAATTATAGTATTGTGTATATATGGATACTATAACTACTCGGCGGGGACACAGAGCAGAAAATAGACGAGAGATAGACTCACAGAGGCTTAAGATGAAGGCCGCTCTTTGGGATGAATTTATGGAGTTCGTGGAGGACAAACATTTCGGTTCTTTTATGCGATTCGTTGAAAAAGAGAAAAACATTTCTCTGGAAAAAGCAAAGAAAGTACTACGGTAAGATGTTTTTATGAGAATTTTTTTCAAGCCGTCGTTTACGAGAGATTTCAAAAAATTACCCAGAGAGATAAAAAACGAAGTGAGGCGCGTGTGTACAGAAATATTTCCCACGTTGACGCACATCGCGGATTATCACGAGTGTCCACTGAAGAAGATATCAGGTTTTGAGAATTATTACCGTATTAAGATCAAAGAGTATAGAATCGGGTTTAAAAAAGAGGGCAATAGCATTGTGTTTATGAGAGTAAAACATCGCAAAGATATCTACAAGATATTTCCCTGAGCATATTTCATGGTGGTTTAAGAAGTATACTTGAAGTGTTTTTAGATTTTACTTCACCACTTCAAAATCAAGTTGGCGGCGGTCAAGGTCGGCGCGGGCGAGGCGGACGCGCAGATCGTCGCCTAAACGGAACACTTTTTTAGTGCGTTGTCCGCGAATGGAATATGTTTTTTCATCAAGCGTGTAATAGTCGTCTCCCAATGTGCGGATGGGGACAAGGCCTTCCGCTTTTGTTTCGGAGAGTTCCACATACATACCCCAATCGGTAACGCCGGAAATGACCGCGTCAAATTCTTGCCCCACTTTGCTTTGCATAAATTCCACCTGTTTATATTTAATGGAATCACGCTCCGCTTCCGCGGCGGTGCCTTCACGTTCGGATGAATAGCGGGAGGTTACTTCGTATTGCGCGATTGCCTCTTTTGAGAGTTTTATATTGGAGAGATATGAGGCGACAAGCCGGTGCACCATCATATCCGGATAGCGGCGGATGGGCGAAGTAAAATGCGTGTAATGAGTAAAAGAAAGTCCGTAGTGTCCGATATTTTTTGTTGCGTAAACCGCCTTCGCCATGGAGCGGATTGCCGCGGTGTGGATCATGTTTTCTTCCGGTGTTCCTTTCACGCTCTCCAAAAGTGTATTGATATCCTGCGAGCGCGGACCGCGCGGACCCAATTGGAGTTTGTACCCCAATGTTTTCAGGAATGTCGTGAGTTCTAAAATGCGGTCTTTATCCGGCACATCATGCACGCGATAGACGAACGCGCTCTCCATGCGCGGGTCTTTTTTCCCAATCCATTCCGCCACGTGTTTATTGGCAAGCAGCATGAAATCTTCAATCATTTTATTTGTTTCCTGCCGTTTTTTGATGTAGACCCCGAGCGGTTTGCCTTTTTCATCCAGTTGGAATTTAACTTCATCTTTTTCAAACGAAATCGCGCCGCTTGCAAAACGTTCTTTTCGAATCACAAGTGCCACGCGGGAGAGCGCGCGAAGTTCATTTCCGAAAGGACCGTCCTTTTTTCCGTCCAATACATCCCTAAACCGACCCTTCTGGTCGGTCGGGCGGTTGGACGCGTCTGAAGCGTCCAATATAGCCTGTGCGTTTTCATATGTAAAACGCTTGTTTGAATGGATGACGGTGCGACCGAACCATTCCGACACGAGCGTGACCTTTCCATTCGCGATATCTTTTTCTGAAATAACAAATACGGCGGCGAACGTCAGTTTGTCTTCTCCTTCGTTTAGACTGCAGAGGTCGTTGGAGAGCCGTTCCGGAAGCATCGGAATGGTACGGTCCACCAGATACACGGAAGTCGCGCGCTCTTGCGCTTCGCGGTCTAGCGCGGACCCGGGGCGCACATAGTGCGTCACGTCTGCAATATGAACACCAACTTCATGGTCGCCATTTGGAAGCACACGATAGGAAAGCGCGTCGTCAAAATCTTTTGCGTCTATCGGGTCAATTGTGAATGTTGTTACCTCGCGCATGTCACGACGGCGCTTTATTTCTTCTTCAGGAATTTCTACCGGTATTCCATCAGCCTCTTTGAGCACATCGGGCGGAAAGGCAAGCGCCACGCCTTTTTCAAGCGCAATAGCATGCATTTCCACTTCGTTGTCTCCTTTTTGCCCCAATACAACGATCACTTTTCCAACGGGATTCATTTTTGGGTCATCCCATTTCGTCATCTCTACACAGATTTTCTCGCCCTCAGTTATTGCGTGTCCCCCGGTGTCGGAGATGAGAATGTCCGCATACACCCGATGGTCGTCTGGCTCCAGAAACAGCGCGCCGTTTTCTTTGCGTACGATTCCCACAAATTGTTTTTTTGCGCGAAAGACGATGCTCGTCACTTCACCGGTTTCTTGTCCGCGGACGCGGCGCGCATACATAGACACCGTAACTCGGTCGCGGTGGAGCGCGGTATTCAAAAATTCGCGTTCAATAAAAATGCTTTCTTCTTTCCCTTCAATATCAACATACCCGGTGCCTTTGCCGGTGATACGGATCGTCGTTTCGTATTCGCCCGCTTTTTCTCCGTGCGAGTGTGATGAACCTCCCTTTGTATGCTGTTTGTGCGGTCTGTCGCCATGATGAGGTTTTCCGCGATGCGTTTTCATAGCGCGAGTATAACACACATCGTACACGGGGTTGCGTAGCCGCTATTTTTCTGGTAGGATGCTGGCTATGCTGAAAATTAGATTACAAAGAATCGGACGGAAGAATGACCCATCTTTTCGCGTACTTGTGACGGATTCTCGCAATCCCGCAAAACGCGGACGGTATATTGAATTGCTTGGAACATTCAATCCACACAAGGATGCCCCGATATTAAATGCCGAACGTGTACAATACTGGATAAGCAAAGGCGCACAGCCCTCTATTACAGTGCACAATATGCTTATAAGCGGCGGTGTTACCTCTGGGAAGAAAATAAACGCGCTTCCGAAGAAAACAGTCCTCAAAAAAGACCTGCCTGCGCATGCAGGAGAACCTGCTCCGATAGTAGAAGCCCCTTCACCCGCATCCGCTGAAGCGGTGCCGGAAGAAGCTCCAACCCCTGAAGTTGTTTCCGAACAAGCCCAAGTCGCGGAAGAAACCCCTGTCGCATAGATATACCCCCAGACCTTTCGTGGCAGAGCGTTGTTTTTGGGTATGAAATAAACGCTGAACAAAATGCCACGAAAGGTGTGAGGGCATATTCTTCATACATAAGTGATGGCACGGTAGTGCCCTGCTGAAACCACGGGGTATTGACTTTTCTGTTCAAGTATGCTAGTCTAAATCTAGATTTTGTTTTTGTCATCCAGTGCACATCCGTGCGCTGGAGTTAAAACCTGAATGGAGGAAGCCATGAAAACACTGGCAAGTGTGCTGTTTCTTTTGGTTTTTGGTGTCGCATACGCTGGAAGCGATGTGAAGATTGAAGGTGGAGAAATATTAGTCTCTCCCTCTGTCTGGACTAAAACGGGAGTGAAGATAACCAGTGAGGCGCAGATGTATCCCAAGGCTGTTTTGGAGGCATTCCAAAATCCAGGGAAGGTGATTACAGTTGAGGAAAAAATATCTCTTACGGTCGTGGACTTGTTCCATTATCGTAAAGAAACAACGGCCACGCGTGGTGTACGATATAGCGCCATCGAGGCAATGGTGGATGTAGAACGAATGGATATGAGAGTAGGGGGAGAGGATTCGTTTTTCGTTTATCCTATCTTTTGGCTGATCGCGGTGGCGGCGTTCTTTGTTTCGGGAAATCTAAACAAAGGAATTGGCATAGTCTTCGCCGTCTCCGCCGCCGCCGCCGCCGCCGTCTCCGCCGCCGCCGCCACCACCGTCAGCGCCGTCGCCATCGGCGCCGTCGCCGCCATCGCCGCCGCCGCCATCGCCGCCATCGATGATATGGAATTATCGAAGGTTTTCAGCATATTCTTTTACATGCTGATGATTGTGTCAGCGGGGCTGGTGTACCTCCCGCTGTTCCTCTGAATTTTTCATTTTTCGCGGAATTCTTTCGCACATTCCCCGCGCATCTCCCAAGGTGCGCGGTTTTTTCTGCAGTAAAAATTGCCCAAGACCCCACCGACGTATACGATACTATCTCTCGATAGTATCGTATACGTGTAAAAAGGGGGGGTGCTAGATTCAATATTTTAACGCAACGCCAGTTTTCATAAATAATACCTCACAA
>JBBUEZ010000028.1:0-9359 GCA_038056715.1 Patescibacteria group bacterium | reverse complement strand
AGGGCGACTGAAGCGAAAGCTGAAGTCGCCCTTTCTTCTTGTTTGATTTTTTGATAAAATAAATGCATAATTGAATGCCGCCAAAGAAAAACTTGAAATTGTCAGCGGTGCGGCTCCGCCGCCTTTCCGAATTTTCGCGGAGGGAATTCCTCGCCCCGAGCCAGTCGAGGGACGAAATACGCCTGCCCTGAGCGGAGTCGAAGGGTTCGGACTAATTCAAGAATACTGCACAAGTTTCAGTTTTCTATGGTATACTTTTTGCAAGCGTTTAGATTCCAACGTCTAACGTCTAATTTCTAACATCTAACATATGGGAACATCACGTAAAAACAAACGAAAAAGCGTGAAGCGCAGGAGGAGAAAGAAACTCCGCCGCCGTAAACGCTTCCAGAGTAAATAGAAAATCTCCCCGCCTCTGGCGGGGAGATTTTCTATTTTCATTACCTTAACTTTAGCGAGAAATGGTTTTCAGCATTGATTCAAGCAGTTCCATCATCGCGGTGAGCGCGGAGGCGAGTTGGTGTGTGGATAATACCGCGCTTGTGTTGTTTATTATCGTAAACGTCATTTCATTGCTGGAAAGACCGTTTCCATTGATAACTTTGACATAATATGCGCCGTTCGCGGCCGGATTTGGCGCGGTGACATATATTGACGTGCCGTTTGAAGAAACTCCGGAGGCGACTGTGCCCGTGGTTCCTGTTGCATCACGATATAACACCTGATTTCCACTCGCGCTGAATCCGCTGCCGTAGATCCATACCCCGGCTCCCGGCGCTCCCGATGAAGGCGCGAGGTAGGTGATGGCCGGGTTTGTAGGCACTGTCACCGTTACCGACGCAGACCCCGCGCCTTCTTCGCCGGTGCAATCAAGACGCCACGTATCTGTTTGAGTTACCACATATGATTCGGAGCCAGAGGTTGGTTTGCTGCCGTAATATGCTCCGTTCCGGTACGCCGTACACACCGTCGCGTTCGAGGAACTCCATGTAATCGTCGCGCTTCCGCCAGAAACAACCGTCGTCGAATTTGCGGAGATTGATATTGTCGGTGCAGGAGCAGCGGGAGCGGTTATCGTAAACGTCATTTCATTGCTGGAAAGACCGTTTCCATTGATAACTTTGACATAATATGCGCCGTTCGCGGCCGGATTTGGCGCGGTGACATATATTGACGTGCCGTTTGAAGAAACTCCGGAGGCGACTGTGCCCGTGGTTCCTGTTGCATCACGATATAACACCTGATTTCCACTCGCGCTGAATCCGCTGCCGTAGATCCATACCCCGGCTCCCGGCGCTCCCGATGAAGGCGCGAGGTAGGTGATGGCCGGGTTTGTCGGTGCGAGAGCGCCGACCACAGTAAATAGCATGCTATCTTTCCCCACTCCCACAGAAGTACTCACTTGCCCCGTTGAATTATTTTTCACCGAGAGCGTATATGTGCCGGCGGGAAAGTTGCTCGGCACGTCAATCGTCATGTATCCGCAGCCGCCCGGTATGGAGACAACGGGAATCTTTATTGACCCGCTTGCCGGACCGCCGTAGACGAGATTGTATCCGAGCGCACTCTCCGACCCGCATCCGTAGAGCGTTATTTTTGTGCTGACTGGTCCCGATGAAGGCGTTATGCCTGTAAGCGTGACGGGGATTGCTGTTACCGTTCCGACGGGCGCTGTTACCGTAAATGCAACGCTTGCCTTCCCAACCCCCACCGATGTACTTGTCTGCCCGGTGGAATTATTTTTCACCGACAGCGTGTAGGCGCCCGCGGGGAAATTGCTCGGCACATCAAATGTCATATATCCGCATCCGCCCGGCACGGACACAACAGGAATTTTCATAGACCCGCTGACCGGACCGCTGTATATCACATTGTACCCAAGCGTGCTCTCCGACCCGCATCCGTAAAGCGTTATCTTTGTCCCCACGGGTCCTGATGAAGGAGTGATGCCGGTGAGGGTTACTGGGGTGGGAATGATAGATGTTGTTGTAACCGTTACCACGACTTTGGCCGTCAGTACGTTACCGGAAGAATCTTTGTAGATTGCTTTAATTTCTCCAGTGCCGACAGCAAGTCCTTTAACCACGGCGGTAGTAGGGTCACCTACCTTATTGCCAACCGAAACAACAGAGTTTGAAAGTGTCCATTCCGCCGTGACTACTGTTATCGGGGAATTGCTGCATGATGTTACGTAACCGCTCGTGTTAGTTACACACGGAATCGGAGGGGGAGAATAGAAAGCCTGAATCTCTGTGCTTTGTCCGGCTACCACACTGAGACCCCCTCCTGTCGAAAGGAAGAGAGAGCCGGCTGGACTAGTTATGTACGGGGAAACACACATTCCCTTGTAGAGAACCGTTGCTCCAGCGTTCTTTGCCGCTTCTTCGTTTGCATATGTGGTCGGCGCGGGCATCACTGCAGGACACGCTCGTCCCGCAGGACATGTCCACGGCGGCTGTGCACAGACAGTGGCGCTCGGGTAAAGAAGAGTAGGTGACAGAATGCTCGTCCCGCCGCATCCGTAGAGCTGATTAAATTTCGTGCGAGTTGCCGTACCAAAAAAGCCGGTGCCGTTTTGAAGCCTGAGCGGGTAGAGGATTTCAGCGGAAAATGTTTCTTGAAATGCGGAAACTGCCGCGGCAGTCTTTTTTCCGTATTTCCCGTCAGTGTCCGGTTTGTATCCCGCTTTCACGAGAATATCCTGCATCTTTTTCACATCGTCTCCCGAATCTCCGATGCGAAGGTTTCGCTTAAATTCCATGCATGACGTGGACGGTGTGGGGAGCGTACTTTCCGCCATGGGGGAACTATTCAACTGGTTTAGTTGTGTCTGCAGACTCGCAATCGTTGCGAGGAGCGAGTTGATTTGCGCTTGTAATTCTTCAACGGTAACCGCTGACGACGCCTGCGGCGCAAGAAAAGCGCCAATGATGAGAACACTCGCAAAAATACGCAGAATTGGTTTCATATACATGAAAAACGGATAAAATTTGTAATGTTCCCATTATACCCCCCCCCGCAGGGTGCGCAACAATAATTTATTTTTGCGCAAGGTTTAACCATGCGTAAATTTGCACAGACATAGTAAACAAAAATCGCCACAGTACAGGTGGCGATTTTTGTTAAGTGGGACGAATTTTACTCTCGCGAGAGAAAAATTATTATCTAACGGAGTCTTTCAATGCCTTAGCCGCTCGAAACTTCGGAACGGTCATTGCGGGTACTTGCACGCTTGCGCCGGTGCGCGGATTGCGCGCTGTGCGCGCGGCGCGCTTCTTTACCGAAAAAATGCCGAGTCCCGCGATGGATACTTCACCGCCACTTTTTAAGGTGCCAGTGATTGAATCGAGCATGGTGTCTACCGCGCGCTCCGCATCAGCTTTGGTGACGCCGATCTTTTCGTGGATCGCATCTACGATTGCCGCTTTGTTCATATGCTTTTATGTGCACGAATGTTTTCTACGCATTCGCTGCATGATATTGATAATCTCGACCGCCCGAAGCACGAATGCTTTCTCGGGACGTCTATGTACCATTATATAACAAGGGTTTTTGGGTGCAAATGGCACAAGGAGTTGGTGTTAATAATATGGACCCATTGCAATTTAATGTGTACTGGTGTAGAAATTGGTAGGTTGTCTTTCGTCCAAACGTCTCACATGGAGGGGTAGTACCATGCTCTATTGGATCCTGCTGGTATGTGCAATTGGCATTTTTATGTTTTTTATGGTCACTCCAACACATGGAGCGCAGGAGTGGCGCAAGGTGGTCATCATCAAGTACAAACCTTACGGACTTGATGTTGAGGGTATTTCACTCATTGCATCCTTGGTACTTTTTATCGGAGTCGTCATTTCGCCGGCGTTTTGGGAGTTTCCACTTCTTGACCAGGAAGTGGTCCTGATTCGCGAAGACCTGTCGATGGCGCGGTCACGGTTTTTCGGCGTTCCGGATCTGCCGTGGGGCGATGATCAAGTGGTGAACTTGTCGCTCAAACCGCAGATGGGGAAGGTTGTCGTACAGCCAGTTACGGCGAACCCAAAGGTACGGCATCTTATTTCCGTGGTGGACGCACGAATCGTGAACACAAAGCTCTACCTCCTCGAGGTTCCGGAAGCATGCACCAGGAAGGGGTGGGAGGTTGCCGGTCTGAAACTTTATGGCGGGAATATCCTCGTCAACGAGATTGAGAGCGCCCTCTACGAGTTCCACGAGAAATATTCTGTGGCGCTCGGGGAGTTTTACAACCCCCACGATTCGGCGCAACAAGCGATGTTTTCTAAACTCGCTGTTCGCGTTTTGGGTCCGGAGCTTGCGAGAAAGGGGATTGAGATCACGAGCGTGAGATTCACAATGTAGTTTTTGTGTAGCGCAAAACGGCGCGGACGAGCAATCGTCCGCGCCGAATTTTTGTTTTTCTTTTCTACATACTACCTACTAGATTACTATCTCGCATATTCAATTGCCTTCATTTCGCGAATGACATGCACTTTGATTTCGCCGGGATATTTAAGTTCCTGTTCCACGCGAAGCGCGACATTACGCGCCAACTCTTTTGCTTCCAAATCGGTTACTTTGTCAGGGGTTACAAAAATCCTGATTTCGCGCCCCGCTTGAAGCGCATAGCATTTTTCAACTCCGGGGAAGGAAGTCGCAATTCCTTCCAAATCACCTAATCGTTTCAGATAATTTTCCACGGAATCGCGGCGTGCGCCCGGGCGGCCGCCGGAAATTGCATCGGCCGCCTGCACGATGATGGATTCCAATGTTTCATACGGATATTCTTCGTGATGCGACTGCATCGCCTGAATAATACGCACGTCCGCTCCAAATTTTTGGAGGATTCTCCTACCGATTTCCACGTGTGTACCTTGCACTTCATGGTCAACCGCTTTTCCGATGTCGTGGAGAAGCGCTCCCGCTTTTGCGACTTGCACGTCCGCCCCAAGTTCTTCCGCGAGCATGCCGGAGATGTGCGCCATCTCAATGGAGTGTTGCATGACATTCTGCCCGTAACTCGTGCGGAAATAGAGGCGCCCCAAGATTGCGACAACGCGCGGGTCAAGATTGAAAATCCCGCATTCATAGACCGCCTGCTCGCCTTTTTGTTTAATGATTTTATTGATTTCTTCTTTCGCTTTTTCCACCATCTCTTCTATCTTTACCGGCTGAATGCGGCCGTCCAAGATGAGATTCTCAAGCGCAACGCGCGCAATCTGTCGGCGCACGGGATCAAAAGAGGATATTGTAATCGCGCCCGGCGTATCATCTACGATCAAATCCACACCCGCCGCGCGCTCAAATGCACGGATATTGCGCCCCTCTTTTCCGATGATTTTTCCTTTCACGTCGTCTGACGGAATGGGCACGGAGGTGACCATCGCATCGGAAGCGGTGGAATTTGCGAGCCGCTGGATTGCGGTTGTCAAAATATCTTTTGCCTTGCGGTCAAGCGCTTCCGCATTTGCCACCTCAAGTTTCTGCATGCGGATGAGAAGGTCTTCCTCGTAGCGTTTTTCCAGCGTTTTGACTAACTCCCCTTTTGCTTCCTCGGTGGAAAGCCCGGAGACGCGCTCAAGTTCTGCTCGTTTTTCTTCCACGGTTGTCTCCGCTTTTTCTTTCAAACCTTTTACCTCTTCAATTTTTGTACGGAGACCTTCTGTTTGCACGTCAAGATCCACCTGCCGCTTATCCAAGAGTTCCTCTTTTTTGATGAGGCGCTCTTCCGTTTTCTTAAATTGCGTTTCCTTTTCTTTTTCCTCGGTATGGATCTTTGCATATGCCTCTTCCGCTTTTTTGTCTGCTTCCTCAACGATCTTTTGCGCCCCTTCTTTTGCGGCAAGTGTCATCCGCTTGATCTCCAACTCCATGCTCCCGCGTTTGCCGAGCGAAATGATGAAGCGCAGGAAATAACCGAAACCGATGCCGATGAGACCCGCGGCACCGGCTAACAAGAGCACTAATGTTATACTCATACGAAGCGTGCCCGCTTCCAGAAATTCGTGTGCGCGTTCGCGCTTTACGCAAAAATGGCGTTAATCAAAATGAAGAGTATCGTTCATTTCGTGCGTTCAGTGGGTCACACATACAAGTCATATTTCCAAAAACAGGGCGTGGTTAATCTCTTTTTGCGTGCGGCGTACTCTCGTATCCAAGCCGACCGCAAAAAGGTTTGTTTTTAATAGGGACTTTTTCATCATAGCAGGATGCGCGGCCGCCGTCTAGGGAGAGATGGTCGGATGTATCTCTTGGGGGTCGCCCAAAGCAAAAACGAGCGCCGAGCGGCGCTCGTTTTTCCTATTTCGCGTTCTTGTTTTTCATGATGGTATCCACGATCCCGTATTTTTTTGCCTCTTCGGCGGACATGTAGAAATCGCGGTCAGTATCTT
Organism: Patescibacteria group bacterium; assembly: GCA_038056715.1. Lineage (GTDB taxonomy): Bacteria > Patescibacteriota > Minisyncoccia > Phycocordibacterales > JBBUEZ01 > JBBUEZ01. The sequence continues at coordinate 2,970 of JBBUEZ010000028.1, read as the reverse complement.
TCTCCACCTTCTCAAGCGGTTGGCCTGTATTTTCCGCGAGAATTTTGTTCAATGTTTCGCGCGTTTTCAAAATGTGTTTTGCAGTAATTGCGATATCGGACGCTTGGCCCTCAACCCCGCCCCACGGCTGATGGATCATGACTTCCGAGTGGGGGAGAATATACCGCTTTCCTTTCGCTCCCGCGGAGAGAAGCACGGATCCCATGGATGCCGCGATGCCGACACAGATAGTTGAAACATCCGGTTTGATGTGGTTCATCGTGTCTAAGATCGCAAGCCCAGAGGAAACGTGTCCGCCCGGGGAATTTATATAGAGGTGAATATCCTTTTTTGGATCTTCCGATTCAAGGAAAAGAAGTTGCGCAATAATAATATTCGCGAGCGTGTCGTCGATCGCTCCACCCAAAAAGACGATGCGCTCTTTAAGCAGGCGCGAGTAAATATCATACGCGCGCTCGCCGAATTGGGACTTCTCTATAACTGTGGGTATTAAGATGCTCATATGTGTATGGAGTATAAAGTATTTGCGGGAGATGTCAAAGAATTTTAGAGCGTCATTTCTACGCAGTCTTTCGGATCTATGCGTACACTGGTTTGCAGGATTATCTTTTTTGTTTCCACGTCGCGAAATATTTTTTTCCTATATGAGAGATGGAGTTTCTGCGTGTCGGACTTAATCCACGCTCTCTCTTTTTTTGTTTTGTATTGGCTTGCTTTCACATAGCAAAAACCGAGTATTTTCTTGTGTTCAAAAAATACTTCCGCTAACTTCCCATTCACGAGCGCAAATTGCCACGACATATTTCTCTGTTTATCTCACCAATTTGTGGAGCGTTGAGGTGATGAGTGTCTGATACGGCAGTCCTTCTTCGGCCGCCCTCGCTTTGAGTCGGAGAAGGTCGCGCTCCGAGATGCGTATGGAGATGGTTTTGTTTTTCAAAAGAGTATTACGCGCAGCCAATCGGAGAGCGTTCATTTCCTTCTTGCTCATCGGGGCAGAGACATACTCACCCCGATCAATTGCTTTGAGAATTTCTCGTTCATCCCTATCCAGTTTTATAGTCTTTTTGTCCATATGTTTATCTTAGATATTTCTTTGTAAATTTTCTGCTTGGAATAATGGTTTTAAGAAATATGTTTTCGCCCCGCTCAACAAAGGGCACGGCATAGGCATATTTGTTGATTTCTATGATGTACATCCACTGGTTTGGGTATTTGCCCTTGTTTGGGTGTTTTACTCTATCCAGTACGTGCCCTTTTTGAATGTGCTCCACTATCATATCAAACGATATTCCGCGCTCTTTTAAGAGTCGCTCATTCTTCCCCAGATTCCATTCAATGTACTTCATGAGAGTTATATACATTGTATATACAATGTGAATATGCTGTCAAGCGTGTGTCGTCGCGTTCCTGTGGACAACCCGCCCTTGCGCGAATGGTCGGGGGGGGGGTAGACTAAAGGGAAAGTTTAAAAGTTTAATAATTTAAAACCAAATTGATATGGAGAAACAATTTAAGGGGTCTAGACCAAGCGCACTAGAAGAACAACGACTACGGTACATAGAAAGAGATAAAGAGGAAATAAGGAGATTATGTTTAAGGCTTGAAAGAGGTTTTTAGTTGCGTAATGGAAATCGCGGAGGTTGCTCCAACATAGTTCATAGCCCAGCCAAATTTGCACAGAAAGCAAGATTCATTTCGGCTTTGCGCCTGTTATGCTCTTTGAGCGAGAGTGTGTAAGGGAAGGAGTCTCCTTACCCCAAATAATGCTTTTGTGCGAGCGGTTTTTGGAGGGTTATTTTTGGTTTTCCAGAAACTCAAACACTTTTTCGTGGCGGCCTATTGCTCGGCCGTGCCTCGCACGGCTTAGAGAGGATGGTGGCGGCATACACGCGGGCGCGGTCTTCGCGCGCGCCTGGGTTTTTATTCAAACAAATCCGCGTGAGAGCCGGTGCGAGCAAGGAGGACGGTTTCGTCCGTAACATTATAGATAAGCAGCCAGTCTGCTTCGATGTGGCATTCCCAAAAACCATCCCATTCGCCGCCGAGTTTGTGCGGGCGTGTGGATGTGGGGAGCGGTTCATTGCACTGCAGACGAACAAGGACAGCGCGCAGTTTCCGAAAGTCGACCCGGCGTTTCGCCATTCGTTTTTTGTCGCGTAAAAACCTCGTGCTGTGGATGAGGAGTTTCATATACTATCGCAACACATCAGCCAACAATTCACTTGCGGTTTTATATCGCTTTGCTTTTGCAAGATATACGGGATCGCGCAATTCCGCGATTGCTCGCCTTGTTTCCGTGTTTGGGCGTTTTGCTGAGAGCGTGATTTCCTCATCAAGCGCAAACCGGCGCAAAAGCGCGGTGATAACCGTCGTAAGCGGTATGCCCATCTTTTTGGCGGTCGTCTTTGCGCCATCGCGCAAATCCCTCGGCAACTTTATAGTTAATGTTGTGTTTTTGGTATTCATACCATAATACTACTTTCGGTATGATTTTTGTCAACTGCCTATGTGGACAACCCACCCTTGCGCGAATGGTCGGGGGGGGGTACTATTGAGGCAGGTTAAAATTAATAGATTAAGGAGGTTGTAACAATATGTCGTTAACGTATAAAGATTTGTTTTTTGTGTCGTCACTCTTATTTGTAGTTCCTTATGTTGCAGATTATTCTTTATTACTACTTCCTCTTGATGGAGTAGTGACAGAAATGGTGGAAAAAACACTAGACATCTCTAACACGTTTGGTGGAATTAGCGGAACCGTTGTGTTTTTTCTGGGTGTATTAAGGTGGGGGAAATGATAGAGAATTAAAATTGGTTCAATAAAGGAAGGAGTAAAAGAAGGGGTCTCCTTCCACCCAATAATGAGTTTATGTAAAGGGTTTTTGGTGGGCTATTTTTGATTTTCCAAACCTCAGCCGCACTTTTACGAAACGCAGATTGATGAATGTGGTTTTTTGTGTCGGCCTA
>JBBUEZ010000027.1:0-10765 GCA_038056715.1 Patescibacteria group bacterium | reverse complement strand
CGACGGCGCCATTTGTTTTCTTCCCCTTTCAATTTTACAATGTCACCAATCCACGGACTAATTTCAAATTCGCGCAGTATATGAAGGATGCGCGTCTCGTCATCTTTTGGAAATCGCACGATCGCCTTAGCGACGCGTTTTGGTACGTGAATGTGCCACATAAGATGTGAGATTGTCGAGGGTGAGAAATTCTCCTTTTGCCAACTCTCGTCTACTCTGTATGATGGCTCGTCTCTGTTTGTCGGTAAGAGACACTTGAGAAATTCCTTTCTGTTTTATGCGTACCAACGCATTGTACTCGCTACGCGGAATCAGAACGAGATCTTTTTCTCGCTGAAACATGTTTGGATTCGGGATGATTATTGTCTTTGTCATATTTTCATCCTATCACCTTTTTTGCCCCTATGCCACCTCCGTATTGTAACACTGCTCGCCCCTCGACATGCTCGGGGTAAACAATACACTCAAGCAACTTCCGCATTGTAACAAGATTCGCAATACACGATCTCCGGTCTCTCGGGCGCGTATGAGGTTTCAAACTCTGTGGAGCAAGGTTGGTTGCCGTGAGGGTGGGTGGCGGTGTTTTTATAGACATTATCTTGAGAAGAACCACCAGCGCATTGACATGAACGGAAGGAAAGGCCGATTGGATTCAATCGCCTTAATCTCTCAAAATGGCGGCAATTCGGGCATAGATGCGGCAACGGTATCCCGGCTTTTTTATAGAACTGTAATTCCTGCGGTATGATACGAAAAGCGGTGGTGCATTGATCATTGCAATTTCCCCCATGCGCACAAGCAATAACCTCTTTCAGAACATCCTCGGAAACTTCTGAAATACTATCGGGGATAACCGAAGTTTCCATTGTTATTTTATAATTTCTTCCTTCGGATTCGCGCCATTTAAACCCTCCTGCAACAGCATCCTCTTTAGATAACGGGAAGTATTCATGGGCAACCGTTTCGTTGTAGGCAAAAGGCATTATGGAAACTGGAAAAAACTCTCCGAATCTATATTCAATCCCATTCGTTTCCCGATAGGGGTCGGCGTTCATGTGTTTGATGATTTTGGGGACGAGGGTTTCGTATTCCTCTTTGGTGTATTGTTTGTTCAAGATACAATATTCTTTTTTCCGCAAACTGATGCAACCAAAAAGGTAGGCGGAGTTGTAACAATCGTCCGAATAAAATATATCGTGGCTGTAGTAAATCCTGTTCCCGAATACCACACGATTGATCCCGAAACCGCTATGCAATTCGTATACATTTTCGGCCCCGAGACCAACATGGTCCATATCATATGAGTCCTTGGCACCGGTCGGGACAAAGAAGGAGTAACGACAGTTTTCAGATTCTGTGACCGAGAAGCAATAAAAGCATTCTTTGACCCCCTCAAGATTATCTCCAGTAGAACCCGCGGCATTTCTTACCCACGCATATTTCCTTGGATACTGAATGGTTTTCTTGGCAAGTTCTCCTTTAAACTTTTTGAGAGAATCTTGTGATCCGAGATTAAACTCTTCCATCTTCTTTTTGTACTCTTCTTTCGAATACTGCTCGTTAAAGATGCAGTGCGAAGCATTTCTCATATTAGTACATCCGAAGCAGTCGTGACAATTTCGACAACTAAACAGAAACCAAGAATCCATGCAATCCTCGGAATAGGCGCTTGAATATACGCGGCTACAGCGACGAAGATGAACTGAATCATGGCAAAATTCACTGTGCATGGAAAAGTCGACATCGGTACAGTTGTTGAGGAAGAAATTTTGCGCGCAGTATTGCGAATCTTCGTAATGATGTCCTCCGAAACACAGGTAGCAATTCTTCATATATACCGCCATATTCGTATATTCGCTCCCAGTACTGAAATCTTGATATAGCGCGCGGCGCGGGACAACATGCATCAAGGATTCAAACTGCGAGAAGAACGGCTTTGTAAAATCATAGGGTTGCCCACAAGACAGAGGGTCCCATTTATCGGAAATATAACAATCGTTACAATACACAAGATATTGCTTCCCCGGGGCATATATAGACAGGGTACTTTTTCCACAAAGTCCACAGTCCACTTTATAGAGAGAGCGTTCATTCCGGAAAAGTTGCCTTCGCACTATTCTACATCCAGGACACCACGTCGGCGGCGGGACTTTAATTTTTTCGTAGAATGAAAAGTCCTCCGATTCTATAGTAAAATCGGTTTTACAGTTTTGGCAGTTCTTTGTTTCTTGATTCATGTCTTTGCTAACGCCTAAAGCCTAGAGCCTACCTTCCAATGCCTAGGCCTATCGCCTAATATGTTTTCCGCTTTCAATCACATGCTCCACGAGCGCGTATGTATATCCCATCTCATTGTCATACCATGCAAGCACTTTGACGAGATTGCCTGTCCCGAGCACGTTCGAGGGACCGCCCACAACGCGCGTGAAGGAAAGATCGGCAATGGAGGCGTATTTACTTCCCACAACATCGGACGAGACGACCGGCTCACTGGTGACCGAAAATACCTTCTCCCATCGCGGATCTTTCGCGGCGCGAGAAAGAATCTTGTTCACTTCTTCCACTGTTGTGTCGCGCTTTGCAACAAATGTGATGTCAGCGATTGAACCACATGTAACTGGCACGCGCATTGCGATACCATCAAATTTTCCCGCGAGATCGGGAATCGCCTTGGTCACTGCGATTGCGGCACCGGTGGAAGAGGGCACGATATTCGCCGCCCCGGCGCGTCCTTCGCGATAGTCCTTCGCGTTCGGAGAATCAACAATGCGCTGACTTGCCGTATAGGCGTGGGTCGTATTTAACATCGCTTTTTCAATGCCAATCGCCTCATGGAGAATCTGAATGACCGGACTCGCCGCATTCGTCGTACAAGAAGCATTGGAAGAAATACTGCACGTTTGCAGAAGCGACTCATTGATACCCATAAGCACCGTGCCGCCCATGACTCCCGCCTGTTCCGGCTCGTCTTTTGCGGGCGCGGTAATCACCACGCGGCGCGCTCCCGCAAGCAAGTGTCCTTTCGCCTCGGCGTATTTCGTGAAAAAGCCCGACGCTTCAACGACAAGGTCAATCTTCATTTCCTTCCACGGGAGCGCGGCTGGGTCTTTTTCACTCACAAACGCAACCTTTTTCTTTCCGGCAACAATGGAAGGGCGCGGCTTCTCCGAGACAGTGACAGGAAATGTCGCGGCGCCATACACGGTGTCGTATTTCAAGAGATATGCAAGATTGTTGATATCGCCCAAGTCATTGATTGCGACAATATCAATTTCCTTACGTGCTTGCGCAACCCGAAAGAACGCTCTCCCGATTCTCCCAAATCCATTGATCGCAACACGGATTTTCTTGTGACCGAACATGACAATAGTATAACAGATAATCTGCGTGTGTGTTGTGTATAAAGATGAGCCGACACCGGTCATTCCGCTAAAACTTGACAAAAAAGTGTGTGTGTGTTAGCCTCTCTTGCAGAGGTTCCCGAATTGGTCGGGGACAACAGCAAGAAGGAGTGAGGAAATGAAAACTCTTCTTTTTACGGCGGCAGGTTTCTTCGCTGGCTTTCTCTTTGCGGATTCCATCAGTCTCTACCTACTGGGGACGATAAGCCCAAGGGCGGTTGTCGCGATGCTGGAGAAGCAGTGCGACGGGGGAAAGATTGCGAATGAGCGTCAGTATGATTGCCACGCCAGTATAAACGCAGTCCTCCGCTACAAGGACGGGAGTTACACAATTGAGTGGAAGGAAGATGGCGACGCGCATAAAAAAGAATAGTGTGCGAATCTTCCTCTACATTGCCAAGCCCGCGCGTTAGACGCGGGCTTTTTTATTGTGGGAAAAGTTCCGTAAGTACATCTCTCAACGCTTCCGGATTTGCGGAGCCCTTTGTCGCCTTTCCCCCACCAGAATACAGGTGGGGGACTTCGCTTACTTCGCAATTACGCCGATAGCAGTTCGATAAATGTTTTTCGCAGCATTTCGGGGTTTGCTGACCCCCTACTCGCTCGCATCCCCTGTCCGACAAGAAACTGGAGCGATGCCGTCTTCCCTGCTTTGTATTCGGCGACCACTTTCTCATTTTCAGCGATTATTTTTTCCGCGATCGCTTTCAGTTCTCCCGCATCGCTTTTTTGGAACAGTCCTTCATGCGCTGCAATTTCACGCGGATCACCGCCTTTCTCCACGAGTATTTTGAGAATATCTTTTGCGCCGCGCGAAGAGATCTCGCCGCTTGCAACCATTTGTATTAGTGCGCTGAAACTGGCGGGGGCGAGGTGCGTAAAAATATCCGCGCCGTTTGCGCGCATACCAAGAAGGTCGGAAGTGGTGTAGTTTGACGCGAGGACAACGAGCGCACGATCTTTCAGCGCAGTTGCAACCCCCTCAAAAAACGCGCCAAGCGCCTCATCTGTGATAAAACTTTCAATGTCCTCCGATTTAATGCCATAATCGTGCGCGTATCTTTCTCGTTTTTCCGTCGGCAATTCCGGTAAAGAGATATTTTGAAATTCCGCAATTTCGGAAAGTCTCAATTTCGGCAAATCAGGATCGGGAAAATACCGATAGTCATGCGAACTTTCTTTCATACGCTGGGAAAATGTTGATTGCTTCGCTTCATCCCATCCACGCGTTTCCTGAACGAGTTTCTCTCCTCGCTCCAGCACTTTTGTCTGTCGCGCAACCTCATATTCAATTGCCTTCGCAACAACACGAAATGAATTCAAATTTTTCACTTCAACTTTGATCCCGAATGAATCGCTCCCTTCCGGCGCCACGGAGATGTTTGCCTCAACTCGCATCTCCCCTTTTTCCATGTTCGCCTCTGATGCGCCCAAATAGCGCAATAGTAATTGTAATTCTTTTGCGAATTTCACGGCAGTTTCCGCATCGTGGATAACCGGTTCCGTCACCAACTCCATCAGCGGTACACCTGCGCGATTATAATCAATGAGGGAGTAATCACCTTTGTCGTGCTGGGACGTTGCGGTGTCTTCCTCTAAATGCACGCGTGTTATTTGCACACCCGAAAGTGTGCCACCAGAAACTATCGGATATTTATACTGGCTAATCTGATAGCCCTTAGGAATATCGGGATAAAAATAATTCTTACGGTCAAATTCGGTATAGTCCGCGATTGTCCCTAGAACCGCTTTTCCGACACGAATAACATGCTCCACTGCTTTTTTGTTAATCACAGGAAGTGTCCCCGGATGCGCCATGCACACAGGGCAAATATTCACATTCGGCCTCTCCTCATCCGGATTATTCGCCGAATCGCAAAACATCTTCGTCCGCGTTTTCAGTTCAGCATGAATTTCTAGTCCTATTGTCGGTATATATTTCATCTAAAAATACTCCTCTTTCTACTTAGTCTTCGGAGGACTAAGTAGAATAATTATTCAAGCAAAAAATCCATTATATCATACCTCCTTGTTCGTATCGCCTCAACTCTCACACACAGAGAGATGTCCCCCGCCCGACACATTTAGTAACGGTCGTTACAAAATGTGTCGCCTCATTTTATTTCCAACTTACAAACTCTTTGGCGATAAAACTTGCAGCGGCCGTTGCAAGTTTTATCGCGTCTTTATCGCGTCTGTTTCAATATACCCGTAAGTCCATCTGAAAACTCCTTAAGGAGCGTGTCGTCTATGATGGATACGACCATCATTTTTTTCTTCGAGAATAGTTTTTTTACTTCTCTGATACGCTTTTCGTCTACGAGATCGGCTTTGGTGAGCACAATGATTTCTTTTTTCTCCGGAAGCCCGTTGCCGTATTCCTCCAGCTCTTTCCGCACCGTATCATACACCGCGCGCGGGTTTTTTTCTTCAAGCGAGATGCAGTGCAGGAGTACGCGCGTGCGCGTGATGTGCCGCAAGAATTTATGTCCAAGCCCCTTCCCTTCAGCCGCGCCCTCAATGAGTCCGGGGATGTCCGCAAGAATGTACCCGTAAAAATCGCCCAGGTTCGGCTCAAGTGTGGTAAACGGATAATCGGCAACCTTCGCGCGCGCGCGGGAAAGCGCGTTTAGAAGAGATGATTTCCCCGCATTCGGCAATCCAATCAATCCCGCATCTGCGGCAAGCAGCACTTCAATATACAGATCCGCTTCTTCCCCTTCCGTTCCGGGAGTCGCTTTGCGCGGCGCGCGATTTACCGAGCTTTTAAAATGTTCGTTGCCCAAACCCCCGCGCCCACCCGCAAGCAAGACCACGCGCGTACCTTCTTTCATGAGTTCAAAGCGTTCGCCCGTATCTTTATTTGTGATAACCGATCCGATCGGAACACTGATAACAATGTCTTCCCCATCCTCTCCTTTCATTTTATCGCGCATGCCATTCTTGCCGTCACCGGCCCCAAATTCTTTTTTGTGCTTGTAGCGCGACAACATACCGAGATCCCGCACCGCCTCCGCAACAACCGCGCCACCGCGTCCACCGTCTCCGCCCGATGGACCGCCGTACTCTTTTCCCTTCTCATGCAAAAATAGCACGACGCCATCGCCGCCCTTCCCCGCCCGCGCATGAATTTTAAGTTCGTCTATAAACATACTGTTAGTCTAAAGTGGAAAGTCGTAAAGTCAAAAGTCTACGCGTCCACAGCAAGGCGCGCAAGCGCAATCGCCCCCTCACGTGTTTTTGCAACTGCAAGAAAATTACCGAAATTTTCGGAAGTATGGAAGTCAGACTTCCATACTTCCACAGTTTCTCATCACACGCTACTCCTTGACGCGGCGAAACTTAATAAAATCTTCTTCGTCCCATGAAAATCCGGCGGCGTTTTTGTGCCCGCCACCCCCGTATTTCTTTGCAAGTTCCGACACATCAACGCTTCCATCTCCTCGCAAGCTTACGATAATGCGCTTACCCCTCCGCGACCACACAATACCAATGGGAGACATTTTACATGTGAGCGCATTGCCGATATGGGATGCGAGTATTGATGAGTTCGCCACGAGACACCGGTATCCCTCAAAATCAATCTCCTCGGCCGTCGCGACTGCCTGTGTTACGCGCCTCTCGAGAAGCCGTAGAAGCGTCTTTCCCTCCGCAAGATATTTTTCCATGCCCGTGTCACTTTCACAGTCCGTGACCATACTATCCCAGACAGCAAAATCAAAATCGTAGAGCTGAAGCGCCTGCGCAATCTCTCGTGTTCCCGGAAGTGTAAACTTCCAAAGGTCTTTATCCTCCACGTGCATCAAAAAACGCGGAACGGGCGTATTGCCATGAAAGTACTTCCATGAGAGCACGGCTCCTGAATGGTCATTATCAAAAAGCGAGTCGTCCGCAATTTCAAGTGATTCCTTGTTACTGACATGATGATCGATAACGATGATCTTCGCGACGACCTTTTTCATTTCCTTCATGACGTCAAGCGGATAATTGAAATCAATGAGATAAACGATCTTCCCGCGAATCTCTTCCGGAAATGGTTTGTTATGGTACACGCCGATATATAGTGCGCTGTCTTCCAATTTTTTCCGAGCGGCCCATGCACCTGTAAAACCATCCGGGCATTCCGCATGGTACAACACGGCTATTTTTTTCTGTTGTTCTTCGTTCATGATATCGCGAGATTATTTATTTCCGGAAATGATTCGCGAGCCGACGTGAGTGACAACGGAAACTATAAGAGACCCGAGAAGCGCAGCGACAAATCCGTCTACCGCAAATCCTTCCACGAATCTTGCGAGAAGCCAAAAAAAGAATGCGTTCACCACGAACGCAAAAAGTCCCAGTGTGAGAATCGTGAGCGGGAGCGTGAGGAGAAGAATGAGAGGTTTCAGCGTAATGTTTACGATTCCCATAAGTACGGCGACAAACAGCGCGACGGTAAATGAGGTGACCGAAATCCCTGGCACAAGGTATGCCGCAAGCATGACCGCAAGCGCCGCGAGGAACCATTTAGTGAGTAAGCGAATCATAATACCGCTATCCTACCATGTTTTCTCCTATTCCCGAAGGCGCCAACCACGACTGAAAAGGTGCCACGTGAGATAGCCGAGCCCGAAGAATAAGAAAAAAATGAGGGCATAACCGACGAGGGCGCTTCCCTCACGCACACCAATCATTGCGTAACGGATGCCATCCACAAAATAAAAAAATGGATTCCATTGCGCGATCAGTTGCGCTTTCGCTGGAAGCATTTGGATAGAATAAAACACCCCGCCCAAAAAAATAAATGGTGTGATGACAAATGTGTTCAACACATTCAACTGTTCAAAGTTCTTCGCCCAGAGCCCGACTAACATACCCAAGAATCCAAAAATACCGGAGATGGAAATAATATAGAACAAAATAAGAAACGGGTGCGCTATATTCGCGGCACCAAACAATACCGCAATCATAAATATCCCAAGCCCAACGATAATTCCGCGTACGATCGCGCCCAAAATATATCCGATGATCATCTCCAGGTGAGAAAGCGGCGCGACCAAAATCTCCTCTATCGTCTTCATAAAACGCGCCATATATACAGACGAAGAACTATGTGAAAATGCCGATGCAAGCACGTTCATCATCAGGATTCCGGGCAGGACAAAATCAATATATTTCACACCCGCGATGGATTGTATGCGCGTACCGACAATAAACCCGAACACGAGAATATACAGCGTCGCGGAAATCCACGGTGTGACAAGTGTCTGAATAACCACGCGGAACATTCGCTCCCATTCTCTGCGTATAAATGTATATAATCCGATCCAATTTATCCCGTTAGAAGCAGGTCGCGGTCGAAACGCATTATTATTTGGTTTATATGATAATTTATTAAATGGTGTCATAATTCTTTGTTAAAAAATCGCGCGACCGCGGCTTCTGATGGGATTGATATATGTCATATAATTTCGATTTGTTTTAGCACAGGGAATTCTTTTCTGAACTTGCGTAAACTTTCAAGATCCAGATCTGCCGTCACAATACCTTCGTCCTTGCCGATTTCAGAAATTATATTCCCGTCAAATGAAAGTATTCGTGAATTTCCACATCGTTCTTTGGCACCAGTCCCGCCAGTTTGACCGCAGGCGCAAAAATATATTTGATTTTCAATTGCTCTGGCTTTTGTGAGAACGTCCCAAGCCAATTGCCCCGTAACTTTGCGAAAATTGGAAGGCAAAAATACAATCTCAGCCCCTTTTTTTGCTAATTCCCTAAAATACTCCGGGTATCTTAGATCAACGCAAATGCCAACGCCCATTTTGATATTATCCAGTTCAAAAAATCCTATCTTGCTTCCTGGTTGAATTACGTCCGACTCTCTATATGTAAGATCATCTCGTTCAACGTCATACATGTATTTCTTATCGTAGCGGTAAACAATTTCTCCTTTTCTATTTATTATCAAACAGGTATTTGTGGGCTTATGTGCTGATTCATCTATTAATAGGATACTACCCAAAATTAAATTGATCTTTTGTGTCTTTGCCAATTCTTGAAAAGCAACAACGTAGTGAGAAGATAATTTTTCCACTCTTTTTTCTTCATTATCACCCTGGTACAAAAAAATTTCTGACAAGCAGATTATATCTGCCTTTTGTTCCGCGGCTTCAATGATATATTTCTGCGTCTTTCTGAAATTGGCATCTTTATCATCGCCGGAATCAATTTGTAATAGGGAAATTTTCATAATTCTAAATATTACCACCCTTCTCCTTGTGTCATTGAAAGATACTTCTCTTCCAGAGTCCCGTCTTTAATGAATTCGTCCTTCGTTCCTTCTGCAACTAATTTTCCTTTGTTGATAATCCCGATCCGATTGCAAAGCATTTCAACCTCTTCCAAATAATGTGAAGTAAGGAGAATTGTCTTTCCCTGCGCGTTCAATTCGCGCAAATGTTTCCAGAGTTCGTGACGCAATTCAACGTCCACTCCCGCCGTCGGTTCATCTAAAATAAGGAGTTCTGGGTCATTGACCATCGCACGCGCAAGCATAACGCGCCGCTTCATACCTCCCGACAATTCTTTAAATTGCTTGTCTTTATGTTTTTCCAAATCAAATTGCTTCAAAAGTTCCGCGATCCTTTTCTCTCGCTCCGGTTTCCGCATACCATAATACCCCGCCATATAATCAAGAATCTTCCCTGTCGGACAAAAAATATCCACATTGAATTCTTGCGGCGCAAGACCGACTTTCGCGCGTGCATTCCTGTAATCGGAAACGACGTCAATACCAAACACCGTGATTGTCCCGCTATCCAAAGTCGCCATACCGGTGATTGTCTTTATCGTCGTTGTCTTCCCCGCGCCGTTCGGGCCCAAAAAACCATAAAACTCCCCTTTCTCAATAGAAAAAGAAACCCCATCCACCGCCGTTTTCCCTTTGTACGATTTCTTCAAATTTTTTATTTCAAGTGCTTTCATATTGATACAGGATCGCCCTATTTAAAAATATCGCGGTGGCTTCCTACGTCTACGAGCACCAACGCCAATTCCTTATCGTGCCGCATATACACAAGTAGCATATCATCTTTGATATGACATTCCTCATATTCCGCCAAGTCCCCGGAGAGAGTGTGATTTTTATATTTTTCCGGCAGAGACCGACCAGAGGCGAGCGTGGAAATAACTTCTTCCAATTTCTTGATATCCACCCGCCTCCCAGACCGGGATATTTTCTTAAATGACTTCCGATAAGTCTTTGTGAGAACGATTGCGTATTGCGACATAGTTGATTACGTTCTCACAATATCTGCGTGTGCCTCGCGTGCGCTCCGATAACGCTTGCCGGAGCGAATCGCTGTCTTCGTCTCGGCAAGTAC
>JBBUEZ010000026.1:0-7548 GCA_038056715.1 Patescibacteria group bacterium | reverse complement strand
CTGCAGGATTTTGATTACGGCGGCAATTATGGCGAGAAGGAAGTACGCGCCCAGATTCAGGCGACATACGACACAGGGCTCACTTCATGGATGCTTTGGGACCCCGCGAATCGGTATACGCCGGAGGCGCTCAATAAAGAATAGCGGATGCCTGATCAGAGCGCTTAATCGCGGATAAAGACAGTAGCTTCATATATGAAATTATGTCAGAACGCGGTGTTCCTGCCAAAACCGAAACATTCCAATATTCTGCAGAATGTTGGAATGTTTCGGAATGGAGATATGGAGATAGCATACAATTTTATGCATAATAGCTACAAAGTATTGCATAATGAGGCATTTGGTTATATTGTAGAGGTCGGCACAATAAAGCCCAAGGAGGCGATGTATGACAAGCGTCCTCATCACGATGGATGATCACGAGGTGTATAAAACTCCTGACTTTAATGACAGAATAAAAAATCTTCTCGCGAAAGTTACCAGCGAAAAAGAGGTACTGGAAGGTGATCGTTTTCGTTTCGGTAGCGCCCTTCTCATCAAGCTCGTGGATCAAAGAGGGCAGACGATCCTCCTTGTACAATGGCCAGATGGTCTCTACAGAGCACTACCGTATGAGTTGCGTGCGTTTGCGGCATCTCTCTCGGTAGATATCAATACCATGCCGTAAGTGCCCCGCCAGCGATGCAGGCGGGGCACTTTTATTTTTTAATACTATATGCGATATACTATATACGATATACTAAATCATATATGAACAATAGCGGGAAAATCACCTATTTCGCGGAAACCGATTTTCGCAATGCGCGTCGTCGTTTTGGCATTAAGGAGAACGATCGTATGCGCCATATGTACGTCATCGGGAAAAAAGGCATGGGAAAATCTACGCTCTTGGAACAGATGGCGATACAGGACATGGAAAATGGAAACGGGTTTATTTTTTTTAATTGGAGCGCCGCCGCGAGCAACCTTCTTGACAGGGTCCCTAAAAAAAGACTGAAAGATGTCATTGTTATTTCTTTGGATGATCAGGAGTTTAGAACGGAGTTCACAGTCTTTGAGAGCGCTGATCATGGGAAACGCCGCGCAATTGTCTCGCAACTCATGGATGCATGCGAGCGCTTGTTTGCGGAAGAATGGGACGAGCGCGTTTCTTATATTTTGGAGCATGTATTTTTTGCACTGTCTGAATATCCTGGAGCGGCGCTTGCCGATGTGAATCGCATGCTCGTTGACGAGACATTTTGCAGAGAAGTCATACGTACCGTTATTGATGCGCAAACGAAATCGTTTTGGGCTGTGGAATTCCCGCGGCACACGGATCCCGAGACCCGAGAGGCCGTACGCACGATTGAGCGTGTCATGGGACAATTTGCTTCGGATACTCCCTCAGTACGAGCAATTGATGGAGCGTATAAATCCGCTTTTGATATAAGACGAATTATGGACGAGCGGAAAATACTCATCGTTGATCTGTCTCGTGAACGTCTCGGGGACAAAAAAAGCGCTTTTCTTGGCGCATCTTTGATTATAAAATTGGATGCGGCGATCAGTTCTCGGAGAAATATTTCGTCTGCGCTACTCGCGGCCATGCCACAATTTTTTGTTTATATGGATGATTTTCCATTCTACACCAGCCGTTCATTTGCGCACACGATTGCAGATGCGCGAAAGGCGAAGACGGGGCTTATACTTGCGCATCAATATAGAGAAGAGATTCCGGAGGATGTCCGCCAGGCGATATTCGGCAATGTTGGAACAATGATCGTGTTTCAAATCGGGAGTTTTGACGCGGAGATCTTTGAAAAAGAATTCGCGCCTCACTGTACGGCGGAAGACATGAGCGGCTTAGAAAAAGGAGAGATGTATGTGCGGCTTATGATAGACGGTATTGCGTCTCCTGTTTTTTGGGCAACGCGACTGACCTCTTTGCCGGAAGGGGAATACGCAACGCGGGACGAGGTCGTTGCGCTTTCGCGCGCAACACACGGAGTTACCCGCAAGGAAGCGGAGGGTCGCATACGTCCGCCCAGTGTGAAAGATGAGAGAGTAGCGATACAGAGTAAGCCGGTTTTTGGCACGCGTGAAGAGAAAACAATGGCAAGACCGCACAAGGAATCATCTATCCCCGCGCGGTACGGAGAAACGGCGAAGACGGATGAGAGATCAAGACAGGGAGAACGGCAGCAAGCGAGACCCCAGTCTCCGCCAATGCAGTCAAAAGGCAAAGAACACGGCTTTTTTTCACAACCACTAGTGCCGCCACCCGATGCGATAGAAGAAAAAACAGACGAAGACGAATCATATATGCCGCTTTCCGACCTTTTGAAAAAAACGAAAGAAAAGCACAGTGGAGACGCGCCTCCCGCTTCCTCCGCCACTATTTCATCTCCGCCCACTTCTCCAAAAACGATACCCGACGCAAAACCCGCGGAAATTCCTGAACATACGCTAAAGAGCATACTGGAGTAGCGTGCGTCTGGTACGATAGATAGGATACCGTCATGACAAAAATGAAACACTTGTGGATTATATGTTTGTTTCTTCTTCCTCCCGTTGCGCGCGCGGAGATGCTTGTCAATGAAGTGCAAATTCTGCCGACTGAGGCGCGTTTTATTGAACTCCGCAACACAGGGGGCGCGGATGTGAACCTCACGGGATGGTATATCCAGCGCAAAACCGCGACCGGAAGCAGTTTTAATTCGCTTGTCACGAGCACGCAGTTTGAGGGAAAAAACATCAAAGCGGGCGGGTACCTTTTGATATCGCGCGGAGCGCTTCCCGGGGCGGATATTGTGATAGAGAACCTCACACTGACCGAAGGAAATACGTTGCGGATGAGGAATGTGGACGGGGAAGACGTTGACCAAGTAACGTGGGGGAGTATCCCTGACGGACAGAGTTATCAGAGAACATCTTCTGGTGAATGGATTATCTCCGCACCGACGCCGGGGGGAGGAAAGAGCCAGGAGCCGACGGAAGGCAGCCAATCTCAACAGACAAACGAGGCGCAACCGCAACCACCGACGCAGACCACGCAGGGCGCGCCCTTTGTCGAGCCGACCATCAAGGCATACGCAGGCGCGGACCGCACCGTTTTGGCAGGTTCGGACGTTTTATTTGAAGGGAAGGCGACAGGGTTAAAGAACGAACCGTTGGAACCGGAGCGTTTTTCTTGGAATTTCGGCGATGGCGCAATTACCGATGGCGAAAACGTGCGCCACATATATCGCTATCCGGGAGATTATGTTGTTGTTCTCCATGCGGTGTCGGGGAAATATGCCGCGTCCGATTATGCCCGTGTGCGCGTGATTCCCGCCGATATCGTTATCTCCGGTGCGGACCAAAACGGCGCATACGTGGAAATTGCGAATAAGGCAAATACCGACATTGACGTGTCGCTCTTTCGTATTCGTGCGAACGCGAAAGAGTTTACGATTCCGGATCATACGATTTTCGCAAAAGGAGCGAGCGTGCGCTTCGCGCAAAACATCACAGGACTTTCATTCCGCGCGAACGATTCGATTTCACTTTTGTATCCGAACGGAGAGATACTTTTTGTCTTTTCGTGGGCGGAAGCGCCGGGTGCGTCCGTTCCTTCCGTGCACACCCCTTCGGTGCAGACGTTTTCGCAAAAAACTATCCCGCTTTCTTCCGAAGAAAGCGGGGAAGCCCTCGGCGAATCCGTTTTTGTTGATGATGCGAGCGCATCCTCTTCTTTCTCTGCATCCGCTTCTGCATTTCCCGCGGAGAAGAATGAAAATAAAAATGATATCGCGTGGTGGGGGGCGCTTATTGTTGTCGCCGCGCTCTCCGCCGGAAGCGTCGCGTGGGTGCGCAGGAAAGAACGTGCAGCGCGGCCGAAAGACGCGGAAGAATTGTCGGCGGATGATTTTGATATTGTTGACATAAGCGGCAAATAAGAAATTGTATGCACAAAAAAAAACGCATTCTCATCTTCTCGCTCGCATATTATCCGTCAGTTGGCGGCGCGGAAGTTGCCGTGAAAAACATTACCGATAGGATATCGCCGGAGGACATCTTATTTGAGATGGTAACACTCCGACTGCGCGCGGATTCTCCTGAAACGGAACAGATTGGCAACGTGCTTGTGCATCGCATAGGGCGAGGGACGTTCTTTGGGAAGCGATGGTTTCAGGTCGCCGCATTTTTGAAAGGAAGCGCGCTTCATCAAGCGGAACCGTTTGATGTTGTGTGGGGCATGATGGCGCATTCAGGCGGGATTCCCGCAATGCTTTTCAAATCGCGATTTCCGAACGCGAAATATATTCTCACTTTGCAGGAAGGAGACCCGATTTCTCATATTAAGCGCATGATGTTCCCCGTGTGGCCACTTTTTGTCCGTGTGTTTCGGAAAGCGGATGTCATACAGGCCATTTCAACATATCTGGGAACATGGGCGCGGGACATGGGTTTTCGCGGACCGCTCCATATTATTCCAAACGGAGTACACATAGAAATTTTCTCACGCCGGTTCCCCGAAGCGGAGGTTGATGTTTTGAAAAAGAAATTGGGGAAGGGGAATGGAGATATATGGCTGATTCATACCGGCCGTTTCGTGAGAAAAAACGGACTTGAAGATATTGTTGCGTCACTTTCTATTCTCCCCGGCCGATATCATATATTTTTTATCGGCGATGAAGGGCAAGGCAAGAAAAAACTGGAGAAATTTGCGCGCGAAGTGGGCGTGTCTGATAGAATTCATTTCCATTCGTATGTTCCGGTGGAAGAAATTCCGAAATATCTTGCCGTGTCGGATATTTTTATTCGTCCTTCACTTTCCGAAGGAATGGGGAATTCATTCGTGGAAGCGATGGCGGCGGGGATTCCTGTGATTGGCACGCAAGAGGGCGGGATTGCTGATTTCCTGTTTGACCCCGACAAGAACGCAGACAAAGAGCCTACAGGGCTTGCAGTGAACATTCATGATCCAAAAGGAATTGCACGGCAATGTATGCGTCTCACAGAAGACAGAATGCTTCGCGAACGAATCATACATAACGCTCGGAATATGGCACGTGCGAAATATGATTGGGATTTAATTGCAAAAGATATGAAAGAAAAGGTCTTTCCAATGAGCACTTTATAGAGCGACGCGTAAGCCCGCGCACAAGTTTTTGTCATAGATACATGTACAAACGGAAGATCTATTCCGTATCTTGCTTCTGCGCGCACTACCCACGTATACAGTACCATGGTACCGTATACGTGGGTAGCAAAGTCAGACAGGAGATTCGAGGATTTAGATAATACATGTACGTGCGGGTTTTTTCGTCGGTTTCTTTTTTAACGCATCTTGCGTTATAGTGTGCACATGATGGCGAAAATCCTTATTGCCGCGGGCATTTATCCCCCTGAATCAGGGGGGCCGGCGACGTATGCGCATTTGATTGCGAAGGAGTTTCCAAAACGCGGAATCGGCACAGACCTTGTACTTTTTCGTGATGTAAGATATTTGCCGCCAATCATTCGGCATCTCGCCTATTGTTTTAAGGTGTATAGAAAAGCACGACATGCGGACCTTATATTTGTGCAAGATGCAGTGAGTGTTGGTTTGCCCGCAATGATTGCCGCTTTTTTCGCACGAAAACCACTCGTGGTCCGTCTCGGAGGAAACTATTCGTGGGAGCAGGGCGCGCAACGATTCGGTGTGAAAGATTCGCTTGACGAGTTTGTGCGAAATCCTCGCGGGCATGGATTTTTTGTGTGGTTGTTTGTATCCATTGAACGCTTTGTATGTCTGCGCGCGAAGAAAATTATTGTGCCGAGCGAATATTTAAAGCGTGTGATCGCACAATTCGGTGTTCCGAAGGAAAATATCATTGTGATATACAATGCATATGATCCTGTGGATATCCGCGAGACGAAAGAAGAGATAAAAAAGAGACTCGGTATATCCGGGTTTACCGTTCTTTCCGCAGGGCGATTCGTACCGTGGAAGGGGTTTGGGGGCGTTATGGAAGCTGTCGCACGCGCAAAAAAAGAGATTCCAGATACACGCCTTATTTTAGTGGGAGATGGTCCGATGCGCGCGGCGCTTGAGAGCGCCGCGCGCAAAACAGGCATCGCGGAGAACGTAACATTCACCGGCGCGCTTCCGCGCTCCGAAACGCTTGCTTATCTCCGTGCCGCAGACGCGTTTGTCCTCAACACCGCCTACGAAGGATTTGCACATTTCGTTCTTGAAGCAGCCGCGCTTGGCACGCCGATTGCCACAACGGATATTCCCGGCAATGCGGAGTTTTTAAAAGATGGGGAAAGCGCACTTTTATTTTCTGTGGGGGATACCGAAGCGATTGTGCGTACGATAACGCGTATACACAATGATTCCGCGCTCGGCGCGCGCCTCGCACATGCCGCGGAAGAAATTCCGAAAAAATTCTCCAGCGAACGATTGCTCGCGGAAACAGAAAAGACTTTGCGCGCGCTTGTGCGATAATATCTATACCATGCGTGTCTTAATGATATCAACAGACAATCTTGCGTTCGGAGAGACGAATGATACTCGCCTCCGTTTTGAGTCGTATGCTAAGGCGATCGGAGAAGTGCATTTCATTGTCGTATCTCGAGAACACCGCGAAACCATTCAGATTGAAGGTGGTAGCGCGATCGTATGTGCGTCTGGGAAATTGCGTGTTTGGGGGCTTTTACGGGCATACATGATCGGGTCTCGCATGAAAGGAGTGGACGTGGTATCCGCACAGGACCCGTTTGAACAGGGGTTCATCGGGTGGCTTATCGCGCGCAGACTAAAAGCGGGGCTACACATTCAAGTACACACTGATATTGGAAGTCCGTATTTTACGGAAAATAGCAAAAATAAAATACGCGTGTATATCGCGCGGTTTCTTTTGCCGCGCGCTGATGCAATTCGCACGGTTTCCGAGCGGGTAAAAATGGCGGCGATTCGGCAATTTAATGCACCAATGCATCTCGTATCCGTGCTTCCGATTATGAGTATGCCAAAAAAGACACAAAATCATACGGACACGCGTACTCTTACAGAAATGTTTCCGCAATATGATTCGTTTATTCTCATAGTTTCGCGTCTTGAGCCGGAGAAGAATGTAGCGCTTGCAATCCGTGCGTTTTCACTGATCGCGAAAGGTCACCCCAAAACAGGGCTTCTCGTTTTAGATAACGGTCGAGAGAAGACAAAACTCTCCGCGCTCGCTGTTTCCCTTGGGGTTGATGCGCAGATTCAATTCATGGGCTTTCGCTCCGACGCGGGTCGTTTTTTCCGTGAGGCGAATATCTATCTTCTCACTTCAGATTATGAAGGATACGGACGCACGCTTATTGAAGCCGCGGGAAGCGGTTGCCCGATTGTTACAACAGACGTGGGTCTTGTCGGCAGTGTTCTTACAAAAGAAGAAGCGCTTATCTGCCCGCCGCGCAATCCGAAATGTCTTGCGACCCACCTCTCACTTCTTTTGGAAAATCCGAAGTTGGGCGCGCACCTTGCTGCCGCCGCGCAAAAAGTCGCTCTGCCGATATTGCATGAAGAGGATCGCGCATATCTTGCTCGCT
>JBBUEZ010000025.1:0-9575 GCA_038056715.1 Patescibacteria group bacterium | reverse complement strand
CAGCCACGGACGAATTTTCGCGGGTGTTGTGGAGGCGACAACCATTCGCGCAACCGCTTTATCAAGGGAATATTTTACCACCTCATACGGATATTTATTTGGATCGGAAAGCCCGATAAACGTATTTGGATAGTGCGACGGATACACCATGGGCGCAATATAATCAAAATATGGAATGGCGCGTTCAAGCACTTGTCCGATATTCAGGTCATCGGTATTTGTCGTTGTCATGCCGAAGAGATCCGCTGACAATACAACGTCCGTCTTGTTCAATTTTTGCGCAAGATATGCAAAAAAGTTCTCAAGCGCGATTGCTTTGCCGTTCTCCGGATCTTGCGCAATCATCTCCCCGCTTACCGGATAATAAATATCCTTCATGTTCCCGTCCGAAGGAAAACGGATATAATCAAAGTTCAGTTCGTCAAAACCAAGCGCGTATGCATCTTCCGAAAGTGCGACAATGTAGTCCCAATATTCCCGCGCGCTCACATCAACAAAAGAGAGTCCTTTGTAATCTTTCCATACCGATGTATCGCTCTTTTTTTGGACTGCGCGCTCGGGATATTTCTTCGCATACAAAGGATCCTGAAATACAGTGATGCGCCCAATGACATAGATGCCCCTCTCGTGGAGATTCGCAATAAGACTTTTTACATCGGGAATGCGTTCTTCTATAAACCCTTCCTTCATGACAATGTCGCTCGTAACAGGAAATGCGATAGTTCCGCTGTAATCTTTGATATCAATGACAATCGCGCTTGCTTCCGTATTTTCAATAAGATTCACGACGTGTGAACGCATGGAGGGTGTGCCTGCAACCCAACTCGTCATGTAGAGCGCCCTGAGTGGCTCCGGCGTGGGGAGGTGCTTTGCGGGGATCGGTTTCTTTATTTCTGTTTCCTCCCGCGCATCGGTATTGGGAGTGTTCGGATCATACGTGACCGGAAAAAGTGCGCCGCCCACATACAAAAAAACGGCGCCCATGACAATTGCGCCTCCAATAAAAAATCCCCGTATTCCCAAAATGCCCTTATACCGCAACTGTCTCCGTTCGGTGCGGATTTCGGCGGCTTTTGTTTTGTTTCTTTTCTGCATCAAAAGAAAATGGAGACAGAGATGGCATTTTGTTGTTAGTGTGCCCTATCTCCGACTTCATTGACACCGTGTCCATTGTTCTTGACACGATGTCAGACCCGACAGTTGCCGCAGGCGGTGTGGGTGTCGGTGTCTGGATATATCCCCGTTCTTCAGAAACAGACGATGGTCCTTCGTTTTTGTGGTCATGGGGACCGTCGGAAATCCTGCACTCCGGACAAAATTTTGCATGTTTTTCCGCCCAATATGTTATCGCGGCAATGGCAAGCCCCATGATAACCGTGAGTCCGTCTTTCACAACGCCGGGAAAACCAAGAAGCGGGGTGATCGCTGTGAAAACTGCGAGTCCGATGATAATTTTACTTGCTCTGGTCATAATAAGAAATAGTATACCCCCACACCAAATATATTTCAACTTTCTGGCTCTTGTAGTACTTTCCTAAATTGGTGTGGGGGTATACTACTTTCCTTCCACGATGACCACACACTCCCCGCGTACCTGATCGGGGTGTGCAAGAAAATGTTTTTCCACCTCCTCGGCAGACCCGCTCACGAATGATTCGTGGATTTTCGTCAGTTCTCGGGCAATACAGATTTTTCTATTATGCGGAAGACTTTTCGCGAGCGCGCGGAGCGTTTTCATGATGCGATGCGGGGATTCGTAGAAAATAATTGGATCGGAAGAATCGGCAATGCGGCGAAACGCCGTCTCCCTCCCCTTTTTGTGCGGTAAAAATCCCAAGAATGTGAATTGCGCCGCGGGAATCCCCGCCGCAGAGATTGCCGTTGTAAGCGCCGAGGGTCCCGGTATGGGGACAATCTGCGCATCGTGTCCAAAACGCGCTCTCGCCATTTTCACCAAAAGAACGCCGGGGTCGGAAATCGCAGGAGTCCCCGCATCAGACACAAGCGCGATATTTTTTCCTTCCGCGAGCATATTCAAAAACCTTTCCGCCTTCGTGATCTTCGTATGCGCATGATAACTCTCCACGCGCGCGGAAATTTCGTATTTTGCGAGTAATTTCTTCGTCACCCGCGTGTCCTCACACAATATAAGATCAGCTTCTCTAAGCACGCGAATCGCCCGAAAGGTGATATCCTCCAAATTCCCGATCGGCGTTGCAACAATGTACAACGTGCTGTTAATTTTATTCAGTGACATCGTCATGACATTGCAATAAATATCTAAAATCAAATCTTCGCTATTCTAATGTTCTCAAGAACATTAGAGTAGAGTTTCCGGCTGGTGTTAATTTATGACATACTGCCGGTCCTTCGGAACGCTTGAGTACAAGGCCCGTAATGGCGAGACGACGAATGTGCTCGGATGCTGTTTTGTGGTTTATGTTAAGTTCATCAGCGATATCACTAACCGAGAGCTCGGGTTTCCGTTTAAGCAATTCCATAATCTGTATCCTTCTGTGATTTGAAAATCCCCTGACTACTCGTTCCAATTTGTGATAATTTTTCATTTTTATATTACTATATATTTTTTCGTATTGTTACATATTGTAGCCTTATTCTATCATGCCCCCTTTCTCTATGCCAATGTTCTCAAGAACATTGGCATAGAGAAGGACAAAATATGCAGATGCAGAATATGCAGACAGGTAAGCGCGTTATATTATTTCCTACCCCAATTATGCGTATTCCACGCTCGTTCATGAACATAATATGCGACCATACTTACAAGAGCCGCAGTAAGTGTAATCTCAAGCGAATCACCCGCTGACCTGGTGAACACATACACGACTAACAATGTTACCAGTGTCGCGACTATCCTCCACGTGATTATTTTCACTAACGATTATATTTTTGTTTCGTTCATAATCTTAGAACAAATCCTCTCTTATCTTGTATATATCTCCTGCGCCCATAGTGATCAGTACATCGCCCCCTTTGAGATTCTCCTTCAGATGTGCCGCAATCGCGCTAGAACTGCCAAGATACAGACACTTTTTGCCGATGCGCGCCGCTAAATCGCGCGAGTGAACAGTACCGCCGTCAATCTCGCGCGCGGCATAAATATCTGCAAGGAGAATAACATTCGCATTGCTAAAACTTTTCGCGAAATCTTTCAAAAGCAATTTGGTGCGGGAATACAGATGCGGTTGAAACGCAACGATAATGCGCTTCTTCGGATATTGCCCACGGAGTGCGGCAAGTGTTGCACGAATCTCGGTCGGGTGATGCGCATAGTCATCGTATACGAGCGCGCCACCTTTCATTTTCCCCTTATATTCAAACCGCCGCCATGTGCCATGGAATTTTGCGAGTGCGGCATCGACATCTTTTGCGGAAACTCCGGCCGCGCGCGCTGCTGCGCGCGCGGCGCGTGCGTCCATCTTGTTATGTTCTCCCGGTATGGGTAACTTTGGCACGCGCTCGCGTGTGTAATCAATAACTTGTGCGCGCACGCCGACTAATGCGGGCTTCGTTTTTTTATCCTTTGGGTTGCAAACAATAAATCCGTTTTTTGGTACCTTGCGCGCAAGTTCGTTGAACGCTTTTTGCACATTCCTTAATGTACCGTAATAATCCAAGTGGTCGTTGTCTATATTCGTCATAATAAGAATAAACGGCGACAAATGTAAAAATGAACGCTGATATTCACACGCCTCCGCAATAAACCACTCGCCTTTCCCACCGATGAAATTGCTTTTTTGCTTTCGTAGCATGCTTCCCACAATAACTGTCGGGTCTTGTTTTGCGAGAACAAAGATCTCGGCAAGCATCGCGGTTGTTGTTGTTTTTCCGTGCGACCCAGATACGGCAATTACTTTTTTTTCTTCCGATACGCGTCCAAGCATTTCAGGATACGAATACGCTGGAATTCCGCGTTCCCGAGCAAAAAGAAGTTCGGGGTTGTCGGCACGCACCGCCGGAGAATACACAACCATGTCACAATCGCGCGGTATCTGCGCCGTATCATGCTCCTTGTGAATCTTGGCGCCAAGACGCGCGAGATCATGGGTGATCTCCGAAAGAGTCGCGTCAGATCCGCTTACCTTCTTCCCTTCGGCAAGCGTCATGCGCGCAAGCGCCGACACGCCGATGCCGCCGATGCCGATGAAGTGGACTGATTTAATTTTTTTCAAATTAACGTTGCTCATGTTGCCAAGCATTAAAGAGAGAAAATGTGCGAGTAATGGCAGACCCTCGTGGTTCGGGCACTTCGTCAAATGACATCCATCGAGCCTCTTCTATCTCAACCGGATCAATTATAAATTCAGGGCTTTGTGTTTTTGTATAGAAAATAGTTAGACTGTCGTGTTTATATTCTTTTTTGTGAACATAGGTTCCTATGTGTATTAAATTTTGAGACGTAATTCCCACCTCTTCCTGTGTTTCTCGAATTGCAGCGTTTTCAAATGATTCCCCGCGATTTACACCTCCACCGGGTATAGTCCATTTTTTACTTCCGTAAGAATTGCGGATGAATAAAAATTTTCCCTCATGCTCAATAAGGCATTTGACCCCTTTTCTGGTTGGGCGAACAATAAACCAGTATGATTTTCTGATCGGATCAGCCAATTTATAAAATAGTCGAACAAAAAATATTTTCATTTATCTTTCCTTGTTTTTATGTTTTTTACGAGTCGAACAAATTGATCTCCCCTATCATATTCATTCTTGAATACTCCGAATGATGCGGTACCGGGTGAGAGAAGCACGATATTACTCTTATCCGAACATATAACGGCATATTTGAGCGCTTCTTTCATACTCCCAACGATAAAAAACGGATATGTCTTTTTCTTCGGCAATGCGGCAACAATTTTGTCTGTGCCCGTCCCTTTAAAAAGAATAAGTGCTTTTACAGACTTGTGCATCCGCTCTGCCACGGGACGATATTCAAAACCTTTATCTGCGCCACCGGCAAGAAGTATGATATTACGCTGTTTCGGTTTCTTTTTTTCAGATAGCGCATCAAGCGCCGCGTATAATCCTTCTGGGCTTGTTGCGGTTGTGTCGTTGTAATATTTCACGCCACGAATTTCCCGTACAAATTCAAGGCGCCCGGGGACACCCTTGAAACTTTCCACCCCTTTCTTGATCTCTTTTTCAGAAACACCAAGTGCGCGACACGCAAGAACCGCAAGTCCGATATTTTTCCGATTGTGTGCTCCTAAAAGACCCGTCTTCCCTTTCCATGGAATCCCTCGTACCATTTTTGCGCGCGGAGAGTATCCATATTTCTTGAGTACTGCGGGAATACCATCTCCGACAATGAATATGTCTTCTTTTTTCTGATTCAAAAAAATATGCGCCTTATCAGCGAAATACCGTCTCAAATTTCCTTTGTAATAATTAAGATGGTCCGGAAAAAATGTCGTGAAGACCGCAACGTGCGGACTTAGTTTTGCATCGCCCCATCCTTGCAACTGCCATGAATCAAGCTCCAACACAACAATATCTCCCATTTTCACCTTTTTCAAAAGCGGAAGCGTTGCCGTCCCGGGTATATTTCCAGCCAAAAAAACCCTCCTGGCGCTATCAATATCAAGGACTCTCCTTGATATGATGTGGTGGATAAGGTGCGAAACGGTTGATTTTCCACGTGTACCTGTCACGCCGACGATGGTGACTCCTTTTGGCCCGCCTGCGCGTGGTGCGCGGGCAGGCGCAAGTCGTGCAAAAAGCGAGGCGTCCATTTCCACAGGAATCTTGTGCTTTCGCGCCTCTCGTATACACGGAGAATCAAGCGGAACCCCGGCGGCTTTGATTACCATATCCACGTGTTGGAAATCAGAAATCTCGTGGCGCCCAAGCACGTATCGTATATTCTTATATTTTTTGAGCGCGCGAAGAGACGGCGCGAGTGCCTCCTTTGTTTTTAGATCGGTGATTGTGAGTATTGCGCCGCAATCAGCAAGAAACCTCGCGACATTCATCCCGCGCCCCAAAAGCCCGAGTCCTAGCATGGTAATCTTTTTTCCCTTGAATACCTCCTCCCAACGCTTTTCTATCCTCATATCCGCACTATATCACCTCTATATCCGTGTTGCCAAAATGTTCCTCCGCCAACCGCCGGAATACGGGCGAATCCCGCGAAATAAGAAAGCGCGTCTTCCCTTCTCCGGTGATCTCGCATCCACTGCATACTTCCGCCGCAACAGAGTCAGCCGGGTCAAAGGTCTCGGCGGCAAGTCCTGCGCGTGCAATCTCTTCTATAAATATATCGCGCGCAAATGGATAGTGCGTGCAGGAAAGCGATACGACATCAGTATCGTGCGGCAGTTCGGCAATTGCGTGCGTGATTATATTTTGGATGTCTCGGCGGGGCGCGCCGGATTCAATCGCTCCCGCAAGTTCTGGGACGGCGACAAACGTTCCATTTATCCCCGACTCGGCGCATCCGCGCGCGTAGATACCCGACTCAATCGTCGCGGGCGTTGCGAAGAATACAATGTTCTTCTCGCGAAAATCACGCGCAAGGGCGCGCACAGTCGGTCGTGCCATCTCAATGATTGAGAGCGGCACTTGCGCCAAAAGCCCCGATTCCGAAAGCGTCATAAATGCGGAGACGCTATTGCACGCGCTCACGATGTCTCTCGCTCCCTGCGACAAAAGAAATTCAACCGCGGATTCGGTAAGTGCTTTCAGCTCGAAAGATGGACGAGTTCCATAGGGAGCATTCGCCGTGTCGCCGAAATAGATAATATTCGCATGCGGCGCTTTTTCGCGAATTTTTCGGAGTACCGAAAGCCCGCCTACCCCTGAATCAAATATGCCGATCATGGGTGCGCGCGCCAGGATTCGAACCTGGGACCCTATCAGTATCAGTGATATGCTCTACCAACTGAGCTACGCGCGCGCTATTAACTAAGAACTAAGAACTTAGAACTTAAAAACGAAAAACGTAAAAACAGACGTTTGCAATATACTAAAAAAAACGTTGTCTGGCAACGTTTACAATGTTTGCCAGTCTGTTACTATATGGTCTGGTCAACCACACGAGGGAAGAAATCGATGTGCTATCGTACAATGCAAGCACGAACCGGCGGAATTATAAAAACCAATGGCCCGTCACGAGAAGAACGTACAAACACTTCGCGCCGGCAAGTAGAAATCGTCGGGGGAAAAGTATCCCGACACAAAAATAAAACTGGGCAAGTTCTTGTGTGCTCCGTCAGTGGTAACGGGGGACACCGCGGAAGTAGGCACTCCCATGTCATGCGTCCACGACGGACATTCGCATGGGGGAAAAAGAGGTAAACTGATAGCCCTGAGCGCAACATACCGCGCTCGGGGCTTAATTATTTTATGGGAAATACACTAAGAAGCCCCCGCGGTGCGCGTGCGCACTGCGGGGGCTTCTTTTTTGAATCATATATGAGAGAACTTCCTTTCTTTTGTCCCGTTCCGCACAATTTTTTTACGCCGTTATGTGCGGCGAGCGCGTTGTTCTGTCTCTCGTCGAAAGAGACTTGGTGACGTGCGCCATCACCCTAAATCCTGCTTCGCAGGATCGGGCGATCAATTTGCAATGCAAATTGATTTAGCCTTTACCCTGAAAAGAGGACTTCCGACCATTTCACCTAATGCGACCCGAAGGTACACATCAAGATCTATGATTTGAAATATTTCACGACCAGCTTCCGCTAGCCGTGCCTTGTTACGACTTAGCCCCTGTTACCGAACTTACCGTAGGCCCTGCAAACGCAGAGACTTCGGGCATTTCCGGCTCCCTTGGCTTGACGGGCGAATGCGATTTTTGGAACATTTCGCGTTCCCCTCTAAACATTTCGCTTCGCGAAACATCTAGAGCCCAACCGCTGTCAACGCGGTATAGGGACGTAGCATGCGGATTTCCCGCACTACGCGAGTTCGATAAAAAAATTATCGATTTTGTCCTTCATTGCTTTCTCAAGCAATTACTACGACGCAGCTGACTTCTCCTGTGCATATAGTGACATTAGCCACTATATTGTCGTCGCTCGCTCGGAAAAGAAAGATTACTTTCTTTTCTCTCGCTCCGCTAGACAATAAGTTTCCATTAACACAGGAGATCTCCCACGGGTCACGCATATTTCTCTGCCACACATCCCATACAGCCTTTCGTGGCGCCTTCCCTATCCTCACCGCTCGTGTGATAGGTCGGCACGGCTTTTTTGTGTACGGGCTATGTTTTGCCTCCGATCCCTTCAGTCCATGCCTCGCGGCGTTGGACATGATCTTCGGCTACGCTCTTTAGACGAAAAGAGGAGTGGATTTTAACCACTTAGAAATATGCGCTGCCGGGCGCATTTATTTGTGAGTACAAAGATCGAGAACGTATTCACGGCAGTATAGCTGACCTGCCATTACTAGCGATTCCAACTTCATGAGGTCGAGTTGCAGACCTCAATCCGAACTGAGGGCGCTTTTTGGGATTGGCTCCGCGTTACCGCATTGCAGCCTGTTGTAGCGCCCATTGTATTACGTGTGTAGCCCAGGGTATCAGAGGGACATGCTGACCTGGCGTCATCCCCGCCTTCCTCCCAGCCCGTGAATAAGTATAGGGGAATAGTATAGGGGAAAGGGGAAAGCGAAACGCGCTCTTCTTTTCCTTATACTTATACCTTATACCAACCCATGGGCTGGGCGGTCTGCTGTGACACTTATAACACAGCACGAGGGTTGCGTTCGTTACCCCACTGAAGGGAACAACTCAAGCCACGAACTGACGACGGCCATGCATCACCTGCCCTACTGTCCGTGAGGAGGGCCCGAGTTTCTTCGGGTTTTCAGTAAGGTTTCAAACCCTGGTGAGGTTCTTCGTTTATCGTCGAATTAAACCACATAATCCACCGCTTGTGCGATCTCCCGTCTATTCCTTTGAGTTTTAGCCTTGCGGCCGTACTTCCCAGGCGGATGACTTAACGCGTTAGCTTCGCCTCCCAGAGGGTCGATACTCCGGAAAGCCAGTCATCATCGTTTAGGGCGTAGACTACTGGGGTCTTAAATTGTTACGGAATAACAATTTAAATTTAAACTGTAAAAATCAAAATTGAAAATTACAATTCAAAATTAAAAATGTTACCGGGCAAGTCATTTCTGCTTGCCTCTGCATATCGCTATGCAGAACGGACTATATCTTCACCCAACACTTTAAGATACGGACGTCGATTGCTCGATATCCGCGAATTAAAATGCTGGGGCTCGGCGTTTAGTCTCTGAGGGGATTATTCTGCCTTCGAGCAATCGACGTGGTGATAATAACTATCGTCTCCCACGTAATAAGCATCCTGCGGGAGATGGCTTCTGGAATAGATCACCTTTCGGCAATCGAAACAGAACCTCGTATCCCCTTCTTTCGGGTCGGCACTACATTGCTTGTCTGTAATAGCCTTGTCGCTCATCTCTAGATCCTCCTGCTTTTAGTTAAAATAATCTTCCCTGCTGATTGTCCGCACTCCGCAAATTATCACTGTAGAAGTCAGACTTCTACAGTATCGGGAGATACTCGGATTTTCCAGCATATAGCCAAGTTCAAC
>JBBUEZ010000024.1:8463-8561 GCA_038056715.1 Patescibacteria group bacterium | reverse complement strand
ATAGTTTTGCCAAAACTTCGTCCGCATTGTTCCGCCACCTGCCTGAATACTTGGAGGGCAGAACCCCGAAAGAAAAACACCCTTTCCTTTTTCAAAAG
>JBBUEZ010000024.1:0-8453 GCA_038056715.1 Patescibacteria group bacterium | reverse complement strand
ATTACCTCACTTTGTTTTGGAAATAGGTGCGAGTTTGGTACAATACAGACACCACGTGTGGTATACTGTTTTCACTTTTATCAAAAAAAGAAACATATCATGGCAAAACAAGTAACCATTTATTCAACCCCGACCTGCACCTATTGTCGTGCGGCGAAAGAGTTTTTCGCGGAGCATAACGTGCAATACACGGAGCACAATGTCGCCACCGACACAGAGCGCAGAAACGAGATGATTGAAAAGAGCGGGCAGATGGGCGTGCCCGTTATTATGATAGATAACGAAATAGTAATCGGTTACAACAAATCAAAACTCACGTCTCTTTTAGGGCTCTAATTCTGCAATATGCTCACACAAAACAACGCCTTAGGGTTTGGTTTTGTGTACACGTGGTGAGGGGGTCAAATATGAACCATCGAATAATCCCTAGACGCATAATATGATTTCGTATATCATGTATGTGTGAGAAAATACCCCAAAACACAGATTAACCTCCTTATTCGCGACAGAAAAAACGGTCTAAGCATTTTGGATCTTATGAGAAAATATGAGATGCCGAAAACATCCGTATGGCATCACATAAGATCAATCCGCTTGAGCGCGAAAAAGGTCTCCATTCTGCGCTCTCGACAGGGGGCAGGCTTTAGGCGAAGGGTTGAGGCAGAGGATATGGCACGGAAAGAAGCGGAGACACTCACGAGAAACATCAATTTCAATAAGGCGTTTTTGCTTGTCGTCTCCGCCCTGTACTGGGCGGAAGGCCACAAGAAAGCGTTTACTTTTACAAATACCGACCCGAGGATGCTCAAGGTTTTTCTCAAGGGGATGAGAAAGACATTTCAAGTGGGGCGAGGTGAATGGTCTCTTCTCATCAGAATTACAAAGGATAATGACGCAGATAGAGTTTTGCACTATTGGGAACGCGTCATCGGAATTTCGCAGTCTAATATTAAAGTCAATGTTGATATAGCGCAGAATAAAAGTAAGGCAATGAACGGCATTTGTCGACTTACTTTACGAAAGGGTGGGTATAGGTTAAAACTAATGAACGCAATCATACAAATTGTAGTAGAGAAATTCGCATGATGCGCCCTTGTAGCTCAACGGATAGAGCCCCGCACTCCTAACGCGGAGATCCAAGTTCGATTCTTGGCAAGGGCATCCTTGATACCTTATACTTTATACCTTATACTTCTCATCATGGACCCAAACACGAACCAGTTGCTTCGCGACATCCTTGAAAAGACGGAAGAGAACAATAAGATGCTCCACAAAATGCATCGCACGTTGATATGGGGGAGGGTATTTCGCATTTTTTATTGGACACTCATTATCGGAGGCTCAATAGGGGCGTATTTCTATTTAAGTCCATACCTTCAATCACTTTTTGATACATATCAATCGCTTATTACAGGCGTTGGGACGCTTCAAAAAACAACAGAAAGTATACCGCAAACAGGTCTTGATATTGGTGCGATGCTGAAGAAATTAGGATATTAATTTCATTTGTTTGCGAACTAATTGAGGAGGAAATAAAAAGGAAATAAATATGCTTGGGTAGCTCAGTTGGTAGAGCGCGTCCCTGAAGAGGATGAGGTCGCCGGTTCGACCCCGGCCCCAAGCACCACGATGCGACACGATGTGAAAAGTAGTCTCGATGTTCTTGCGGAGCAAGAGATCGGGATCCCGATTCAGCGAGGCTGACATCGGGACTCAGTTGGCTAGAGCATTTCGCTGAAGACGAAGGGGTCGTCGGTTCGAGTCCGACCCGCGGCACCACGTTGGAAAAATCAAGCGGTTTTGGTTCGCCTCGCCTCGCTTCGCTCGGCGACTAATTTGTATTCAATTTTGGGGGCAAAAACGAATTCCCGATTTCGCAAAATATGGTTCGAGCCGATGTTTTTCTTCGGGTTCTTTTGCGGTTTTGAGCGGTGCGGCTCCGCCGCCTTTCCGAATTTTCGCGGGGGGACTTCCTCGCCGCCGCAGGCGGCGAAATGCGCTGTGCCCCGTAGTAAGCTCTGCTTTACTACTGGGGTTCGAACTAATTCAAGAATACAGCACATAACCAAAAAACACCCCCAAGGGAAGTGTTTTTTGGTTTAGGAGGATTTCACTTTAAGTTTCGCGACTTTCTTTTTGTCTATTTTGGGAAGGCGGATGGTAAGGAGGCCGTTTTTTTCGGTTGCCTCCGCTTCCTCGGGATCCACCTCCTCGGGAAGGAGAATTGTACGCGAAAATGACCCCCAATAGAGCTCGCGAAAGAAATAATCATCGCCGATTATTTCACTCTCGCTTTGCCGTTTGCCGCGAACTGTGACCATATCGCGGGAGAGCGAAACATCCAAGTCATCGGGACGCACCGCCGCAATCATCGCTTTTACGATAATTGCGTCGGGCGTTTGGTATACATCAATGGCGAGTTCTCCTTCCTCGGCGTTTTCTTCCGCGACCCCGCTTTTACCGGATTGGTCGGTTTTCACGACAAGAGGCGATTGCGGCATTTGTGTTCGCACTTCGTCTTCCACGCGGACTCCGCCCGTTAGCCGCTCAAAGAAGGATGGTTTTTTTGAATTAAACATGACCATATATTATTGTGATTTTTCAATTTTTTTCGTTGCTGCATACACGACCGTTCGCGGCAAATATGTGACTCTCATCATACGTTTTAATCGCTCAAAGAAGAAGATAACAATAACGATGATAATCCACAGGTGCAAGAATACGATGAACATATTGGCGCCGCTGTTTTTGATTATAAAGAAATTGAAGAGTGCGTGCAAGGCGATTGCGACGGATAACCCGATGATTGATGCGAATATCTTCATGGCGCGGCTGTGGTAGTAGGCGAGCCCCAAGGCGATACCGACTGCTCCTGATGCGGCGGTGTGCAGAAGCGCCGCGCCCACATAGCGGAGATTGCCGGTCATAACGCCTGTTGCGAATTCACCGTTTGCAAACGGTGCCAAGAGGAAAAGCGTGTTTTCAATCGCGGCAAAACCGAGTGCCGCAGTGATCATATAGACGAGTGCGTCTGCAGGTTCGTCAAAAAAACGCGAACGAATTGCCACAAAAAGGACAGCCGCAAATTTTAGCATTTCTTCTATAACCGCCCACGCAATGAGGAGATGTGTTCTGTCCGGGAGTGCGTTGTAGGCAAGTTTTTCAAGGGGGATCGCGATTGCGATAACAGCCATACCTGCAATGAACGAAAGCATAATAAGCCCGCGCGGCTCGGGATGGTGTGCGTCTTCCTTAAGCCAAAACCAAAGCCAGAGGAGGACGGGGAGTATACCACCCAACAGAGCATACAGAAGTGTTTCAGGGTTCAACATCGTGAATATAGTATATCGTATATTGTATATCGTATGAAATTGCCCGCCCCTATACCATATACTACATACAACATACTATATACTATTCCGTGGGCCACTTTTCCACCATCAAAAATTTCTGCGTTTTCATGTGCGCGGGCATCACACTCCAAATTTCTTCCGTAACGAACGGCATGAACGGATGAAGCGCTTTCAAATTTTCCGCGAGTATCGTAAGGAGCGCATGCGCCCGCGCGCTCCGCGCGGGCGCGTCTTCACCGTTTAGTATTGGCTTGCTTTCTTCAATAATCACATCCGCAAAACGATGCCAGACATAATGATAGAGTTTTTCCGCGGCGAGATGCAGACGGTATGTTTCAATATCAATGGTTACGTCCTTCAAAATTTCTTCCCATTCATCCAGGTATGTCTTGTCGGCATCCGCGGTTATCGGCATTTTCATATCCGCGGTATCCGCGTATGTGAGCACAAACCGCGCGATGTTCCAGAGTTTGTTTGCAAAGTGTTTGTATCCTTTCACCTTGTTTTCATCAAAACTCACATCGTTGCCGATTGCCGTACCGACTAAAAGCCCCATGCGGAGGGCATCCGCGCCGTATTTTTCTATAATATCCAGAGGGTCAACGCCGGTGCCGAGCGATTTGCTGAATTTGCGACCTTGTTTATCGCGGACGAGTCCATGGATAAGGACAATCTTGAACGGCGCTTCGCCGAGATGAAATCCGCTCATCAAAATCATGCGCGATATCCAGAGGTTCAATATTTCATAAGCGGGCGACATGAATGATGTCGGATGGAATGCTTGCAGGTCTTTCGTTTCTTTTGGCCACCCAAGTGTTGAGAATGTCCACAGGGCAGAAGAAAACCACGTGTCTAGAACATCAGGGTCTTGCACCCAGCCATCTCCATCCGGTGCCTCAACTCCGACGTATGCCTCCTCCCCACGATACCAGACGGGAATGCGGTGCCCAAACCATATCTGCCGCGAGATGCACCAATCATGAAGATTTTCTATCCAATGGAAATATGATTTTTGAAAACGTTCTTGCGGTATTTCCACCGCGCCACTCTTAACGGCGATACGCATAAGCGTCTTTAGTGTAATGGAGGAACCAATCTCAATTCCCGGGATTTTTGAATGCTTCACTACAAACGGCCTGTCAACCGCGACAAACCATTGCAGCATCGGCAGCGGCTCAACGACCGCGCCAGTACGTTCAGAAAGTGAAATATTCTGCTCAACATCTTCCTCTTTTTCCAAGAGGCCATTTTCGGTAAGCCACGCGACGACTATCTCGCGTGCCTCTCCGACCTTTTTATTTTCAAGCGGACCTGTCACGGTCATGCGCGCGAATTCATTTATCACCTGTCGCATCGGAAGTGTGTGGCGTTCCGCAATTTCCGCATCAATCATGCTGTGCGCGGGTGTGACGCCGAGCGCACCGGTGCCGAACTCCGGGTCAACGGTCTCGTCTGCGACAATTTTGATATGGATTGACACTCCGCAGAAAACCGCATCATATTCTTTTCCGACAAATTGCGCGTAGCGTGTGTCACTCGGGTGAACCGCGACAGCGGTGTCGCCGACTTTCGTTTCCGGTCGCGTGGTGGAAATAGAAATAGGGAAGTCCTTACTGTAGCGAAATGTGTATAGTTTCCCTTTGCGCGCTTCATATATCACTTCATCGTCAGAGATGGTTGTCTGTCCTTTTGGGTCCCAATTCACAATACGATGTCCGCGATAAATAAGACCCGCATCATACATATTTTTAAACGCGGTCATGACCGCGCGATACCGTTTTTCATCAAGCGTATAGGCATAGCGCGACCAATCAAGCGACGCGCCGACTTTTTTTATTTGACCAACAATGATTCCTTCGTGTTTCTGGGCGAATTCTTGCACGCGTAAAACGAGTTCTTCTCGGCCGAGGTCATGACGAGTTTTTTTCTCCTCTTTTAAAATATCTTTCTCAACGCGCGCCTGTGTTGCGATTGCCGCAGAATCGGTGCCCGGCACCCACAGAGTTTTCTTTCCTCGCATGCGCGCATAACGAACAACTGCGTCTTGAAGCGAGTATTCATACGCGTGGCCAATATGGAGAACACCCGTAACGTTCGGAGGAGGAAGCGTAACGCTGAAATGGGGAGCGTCAGGGGCCGTTATTCCTTTTTCCACGCAAACATCGGGATTAAAAAAGCCGCTTTCTTCCCAGCGTTTATATATTATGTCTTCGGCGGTCTTCGGGTCGTAGGGTTTAAGGAGTTTTTCGGGGGTATTCGGCTGTTCCATCGGTTTATACTATCATCAAAAAACCCCTCTGTGGAGGGATTTTATCAAAAACTCCTGACCGCAATTCCGTCGCACTGATACCCACGTATACGGTACCATGGTACCGTATACGTGGGTATCTAAGAATGAGGATAGAAAAAGAGGGGATAGAAGAGAAAAAGATCGAAAAGGAAAAAGAAGCGCACGGAATATATTGATATAGAGTACTATAGTGAAAGGTTTCCTTGCGCGCGGATAGTTTTTCGTGTTTTTTTCTTTGCCCGCGATATGAAATAACCTGCGACCGCAATCATCGCGGCGTTGTCGGTAGTTGCCGCGCGGTCGGGGAGAAGTACGCGAACATGCGGAAGAGCGCGCGCGGCTTCTTCAGAAAGCCGCGCGCGCAAACGTTCGTTTGCCGCAACGCCGCCGCCCAAGAGAATCGCGTTCGTTTTGTACTTTTTCGCCGCGTCAATCGTCTTTTTGACGAGCACATCCACCACTGCCTCTTGAAATTCGTATGCGATCCCCTGTGTTATTCTAGTGTTTTGCAAAACACTAGAATGTTTTTTTGAAAGGTCGCGGAGAAGATAGAGAACTGCGGTTTTGAGTCCAGAGAAAGAAAAATTAAAGTCGCCCGAATGAATCATCGGCCGCGGCAGTATCACTTCTGCATTTTTCTGCGTTTGTTCCGCATTGTTCTGCGACATTGCCGCGAGAGCGGCAATATCAGGACCGCCGGGATAGGGAAGCCCCAACATCCGCGCAACTTTATCAAACGCTTCACCCGCCGCATCGTCCTGTGTTTCCCCGACCTTTTTATATGACCCCCATTTTTTGATAAGTATCAATTCCGTGTGCCCACCGCTTACCAGAAGCGCAAGCATCGGAAATTGTAAATTGGACCTGCCTGCCGGCGAGGCAGGAATTGTAAATTCTTTTTCTCGTATGAACGAGGAAAAGAGATGTCCTTCCATATGATTGACCGGAACGACGGGGACATCCCAGACGAGAGACAACGCTTTCGCAAAATTGATACCAACCCAGAGCGCCGGCTCAAGTCCGGGTCCGTGGGTCACCGCAATCGCGCCCACCCTCGGTTTTTTTATACGCGGAATTTCTTTCAAAAATTGTTCCAACAATTCTGGTTCTCGTTTTAAGAGTGTATTGAGTATTGCGTATTGCGTATGGAGTATTTTTGGAGACTTTTCTACTTTTAGTAGTTTTGCTTTTTTTAGTGCTTGGGTGAGCACGGGAATCAAATTTTTTGAGTGCTCACGCTTCGCGAGTGCGGGAAACACGCCTCCATACGGCGCGTGAATCGCAATTTGCGAATGCACAACATTGGCGCGCAAACGAAACGCCGGGTTTTTTCCGCCAGACACCGACAAGACCGCAATCGCGGTTTCGTCACACGATGTCTCAATTGCAAGGATGTTCATGGTAAGAACCTATATTACCGCAAAACCTGTATATACCACGTCTCGCCCCGCCTGCCTGCCGGCAGGCAGGTAGCCAATGCGAAGCATTGTGGTACTGGGGTCACAAGAAGTTTCTATCGCCAATATATTCATAAAGACAAAAGGAGAATGAGGCGCCTGTGTCCATAAGGAGACAGGGCAACCATTTATATCTTTATCGAGGTCATGCTTCAGGTCTGGACGTTTGGAATTGTAGCAAATCCTCTTTCGAGAAAAGTCTCTGGAAGTCACTTTCTTTCACCAATCCAATGGAAGGAAGTCCAGCAAAACCGACATACTCAATTATTTTCTTTGTCCCGTTTCTAACGTATTTGATTGCTGGTATTAGGTCTGTATCGGAGATTACCACAATCGCCACATCGTATAGGTTGCTCGCAGCGCCAACCACCAGATCAACAGCGAGTTTAACATCAACTCCCTTTTCTCTGATGCGATTGCCGTCGTACATTATTCTGCCCGGCTTGACGTCAAACTTCTCCGTTCGCAGTCCGTCCAGAAATTTTTGTTGTTTTCTGACACGGAGGTCCCCATTTTCTGAACCATCGTGATTTTTCACGATACCGACATAGTAACGTTTAGAGACCAACTCTCGCTCGCCACAGAGATGAGAAGCAAATTTAGAGAAATTAAAACGCTTTTCTTTTTCCGGGAGCCCCAGACGTTTAAGTCTGTTGTAGGTATTACTCCCGTCAAAATAGATTGCAACACGATTTTTCTTTTCAGATACCATGCCCCCATCTTACCTCAAACGTAAAAACAAACCACCCCTGTCCTTGCGGACAGGGGTGGTGAGGTTAGTACTTACATACTACCACCACCTTTTTATTGTTACAACCCCCCCCACCAAGTAGCCGTGGATATTTTACAAATGACCCTACCGGGAGACACGGATACGTTTTCTGCTACAACTCTCGGCTCATCAGTCACTCGCCTCGGTCGCAGCCCCAGCTCGCGACCTCGCGTGCTCGCTCGGTATCGCTCCGCTTTTCGACTCCCGGACACGAGCAAAGCAGTTTGCTCGTTTATCCTCATCGCTTCGCGATGACCCTACCGGGAGTCGAACCCGGCTTTAAAGCTTGAAAAGCTTTCGTCCTAACCGATAGACGATAGGGCCCTAAACCAAACTTCGTTTGGTCGGGCGACAATCCTCTCTAGATTGTGTAGCCACGTACGAGAAAAAACATAACACATTTTTGTCAAAATGACAAAAAATTGTTATGCTTCAACCTGCCTTGGAGGGGTGGCTGAGCGGTCAAAGGTACCAGTTTCGAAAACTGGCAGGCGGGAAACTGCCTCGGGAGTTCGAATCTCCCCCCCTCCGTTAAGAAAATCACACCGCAAAACGATGGATTTTCAAAAACGGTGTGTATT
>JBBUEZ010000023.1:0-6365 GCA_038056715.1 Patescibacteria group bacterium | reverse complement strand
GGAGGTACTCCGAGGGAACGGCTTGCCGCGGGGATAGGACGAGGCAAATTTTATTGTGCCTTCAGGATGGGATTTTCGGAATATTTTGTCCATTGAATGCCGTCTGACGATGTTGCATAGCCGATCGCGCTATACGAAAGATTCTGGCCGCGATACCACATTTTATACATACCTTCATCAAACATAACGAACGGATTATCTGCCTTGATTGAATCCCACTCCCCATTGCCTCCGACACGTACGACTGGGTTACGCTGGTATTTTTTCCATACGATTCCATCTAAAGATGTCGCGAATCCGATTTCTTTCTTCCACCCCTCTCTCGTCGGCCACGGCAAACGATTCCACCACTCATCTTCTTTTTGCTCCTGCAGATACGAAGTTCCTGCGTACCACATTTTATATTCATTTCTTTCTTTCAGAATCGTCTGGTCTCCGACTAATTTGTCGTCCCACGCGCCTTGCAGTCCCGGGCGTATCACGGGATTGCCTTTATACTTTATCCAGCGCTTGCCGTCTGCTGACACGGCAAATCCAATAGATGAGGGCGCTTGGTCGTAATCAACGCTCCCGCGATACCATGCTTTATATACCCCTTGGTCGAATAAAATAAATGAATCTACGACTGCCGTGCTATCCCACTCATTTCCGCTCACGTTCAAAACAGGATTGATGAAATCTCTCATCCATCGGATGCCATCTTTTGAGGTAGCGCGTCCTACTTGTTGTAATTTTCCGCTATTTCCCCTATACCACATCACATACGTATCATTTTCTTTTAGCACTTCCGCTGTTCCGAGTTCTTCTCCGTCCCACTCATCTGAAAGCCCGACCGCGAAAACCGGATTCTCCGGATAGGGGGACCACCAAATGCCGTCTGACGATGTTGCATAGCCGATGCCATGTTTCTCTTTCCCAATAAGCATAAACCACATCTTATACGCGTCGTTTTCTTTCATGACCGATGGACCGGTTGCCACCCGCCATACCGATTTTATCGGCTTGATATTTTTTTCTTCGGAAGAAATAATTCGCGGGGCTTTGTCAGCCGTCTTTCCAGACGCAAAAAATGTGCGCATCATATTATCCAGCCGAGGACGATCAGCCGCTCCCACATATACAATGGAGAGGAATATGATGAAAACGGCGAGCGATGCTCCAAGAACAACGCTGATTTTAAAACACATGATGAAATAGTAACACACTCATCCGCCGCCGTGCGCGTATACACGCGCGTGTACGTGTCAGAGAAATAGAGCCCCGCGCAACAATGCGCACTATCCGATACTGCGAGACGTCGTACAAACACAAATACAATTATCCTTATGCCAATGTTCTCAAGAACATTGGCATAAGAAGATTCACTCGGAAACGCATGCGCTGAATTCGGGGTATTGAGAGAAAAAATCGGGGTCATCGGAAGTTTTTGACGACTTTTCCATAAAACAGTATTGGAGAATTTTTGAAAGATACGCTTCCGACACGGGACCGTAATCGGCGGATGTATCCGGCGAAAACTCGCCTAGATTCATGAGAGAAGTTTTGGTTGGCTTTATGTATTCCGGATTTCCGGCGCATCCTTTGTGATAGCCGACGCCGGGCAGTTTATCCGCAACGAAACTCCCCCACCAAGATTCCGCCGTCTTCTTGTCTGGCGCGCAATTGGGGCCGTCGGGCACGAGCGCGGCGGAGTCCGCTTTCGCAATCGGATGTTCCTCCTCGTCTTTCAGTCCGAACGCATGTCCCAAGAGATGCAGAAACATCACCTGATACGCCGCGCGAGTCGCGGGGTCTTTCGGCGACACGGGAACGCTAAAGAATATGCCGCTGTCTTCCAAACGCTTCACATTCGCCCACGACTGAAACTCTCTGCGCGAGAGAACAATCAACTTAAATGGGCCTGTGGAAAGCCGATTTAGATGCGCGTTTAGTTTCTCCGGGTCGCAACGCAACACGGGCTTTCGCTCGTCTTTGACCGCCACGGCGCAGAGGTCAAACTCTTTTGAGAAAATCCGATACACATTATACCTCCGATACGAAGACCATGGTTTTGTCGCGCGCATCGCGTCCACGGTCATCTGAATGTCGGCGTCAAAATCATCCCACGAAAGATACCCGTCCGAGAGAAAAATGAGCGAAAGTCCGCGCTCGTGCACGATTGGGGGCACGGCAATATCTCCGGAAGTGTTTACCTTGGCACGTTCTTCTTTCGCTCCGGAAACGGCGTCGGTCGCGTCTTTCTTATCCTCCCCGCCGCGCAAAAAAAGAAACGCCGTCAAAACGATACTGACGATGACAACCGCCGCGATACCGGCGCCGAAAAAAACTGTTTTTCTCGTTTGCGTGGCTATATGCGCTATTGTATCATGTGTCATACTGCGTTCAAATGAAATGAAAAAATTTCTTCTTATCGCCGCCCTTCTGTCTTTCCTCGCCGTCGGCGTCGTATGGGTTTCCGTTCCAAACAAAAGCGATTCCGAAAAAGCCCGAAACGGCAAGGAAGTGAAAAATATTCTCTGCGCGGACTGCAATGTGATACTCCTCTCCGTTGATAGTCTGCGCGCACATATTTTCCGAACGCAATCCGCTCTGGGAAGAAGCGGAGTCGCGCATTCGCCTGTCGCTTGAAGGAAAAGGAATTCGTGTGGAAAGCGGCATCAACAAAGACATCGCCATTAGAACACCGGAATGGAAATATGTGTTGCGGCTTTCTGAAAAACGCATGGAGCGCATTTCATGGTTTCAGACGCTCATCGGAAAACGCGCCGATATCCCCGAAGCGGAGCTGTACGACTTGAAGAAAGACCCGGGCGAAATAGAGAATGTCATCGGCGAACATCCAGACATCGCCCTCTCTCTCCGCGCAGAACTTGAAGAATGGCACAAAAAGATGCTGGAAGTTTCCCCGAAAACCATAGAACACGTCCGCTGGCTCCAACCATATTTCTAGCCACCCATTACAAAGTTGCAAAGGACGGTCCTTTGCAATGCTTATTTCACAACATTTTTACATTTCTACCTCTTCCTCCTTACTTTCGTGGAACGAAGTGATGAGTTCGCTGATACCGTCAATGTCTTGTATGTAATCCGGTAAAATATTCTTACTCAAAATGACCGATTCTTTTCTACCATTCTGAAAATAATCATGATAGCTAGAATACGGGTATGTCAGCATAAAATTTGTAAATTTTTTTGTGTTCAAAACACCTTTTTCTTTCCATAATGGCTCAACGAGTTTCGCGGGATTCAAATGAATGTATGCAAACAAATAGTGAAAATATGCTTCATCGTCCACGTGCCGCGATTTGAACCTCCCTTCAAAAAGCGCACCCGTCCGCTTGTGTTTGCTATTAAAATACATTGAGTACGCGGTCAATAATTTTTTCATAAAAACGGCAGTATTTCTATCCAATTCTTTTATCAAAATATGAAAATGGTTTGGCATGAGACAATATGCGGCAATATCAATGAGCGGTTTATCTCTCTTAGTGTTCATCAATTCTGTAAAGGACCGTCCTTTTCTTATTTCAGCTTCGATATTCACAGGATTTGTATCGTTGCACAAATACAATAGCGTCATGAAGCGATTATAGTCATGCGCGTTCATGAAAATTTTTCTCTTGTCCGTTCCGCGATTGTAAATATGGTAGAACTCCTCGGAAACAAACGGGGTTTTTCGCAACATGGTTTAACTTAACTATTGTATAATCTGCACAAATCTTGCAAAGGAACGTTTGTAAAGGACCGTCCTTTGCTGAAAAAGATGAAAGATGGATTTCCTACGTGTTCTCTTCCCTGTGTGGTAACGACGTTATTACAAAAACCAGGTCTGGGAAAACATCTCTGAGACCAGACTTTGTGTGTTGATTACACAAAATCGGGCGCGTCGCCGAAGGAGACGAGCTCGGAGCGCAGACCGCGGATTTCGCGGAGAATGGCGAGGAGGAGTTTGACGATGAGGGAGAGGATTTTCGCCATGCCTCCTTTTTCGCCGCTGAGTGTTTTTTCCACTTCCACTTCAAGAGCCGT
Source organism: Patescibacteria group bacterium (assembly GCA_038056715.1). Lineage (GTDB taxonomy): Bacteria > Patescibacteriota > Minisyncoccia > Phycocordibacterales > JBBUEZ01 > JBBUEZ01. The sequence continues at coordinate 2,336 of JBBUEZ010000023.1, read as the reverse complement.
GTCAACGAAAGAAGACTTGTCGGAAAGGAGAAGCGGGCCGAAGGTCTGCTCTTCGCTGGCATCAAGGAAAAATGACGGCGGGTCGTTGGGCGGACCGTACCGCGTGTCAATGACAAGAAACTCCGTATAGTAACGGCCTTGCGGCATGGTGACGGTGATGGCGCCGTCCTTGTCCAAAGGACCGCCGAATGTTTTGCCGCCGACACCGACAAAAGAGGCAAAGACGGAAACGGTTGGCGGCGTACCATCGGGCATCCGAACGGAGAGCGAGACCGTGCCGGGAGCGGTGGCGGGATCAAAGGCGCGTTCCTGTACATATACAGGAACTTCGCGGATCACTTCTACGATACGTTCAACTATAGTCGGCTCTGGTTGATTTTGTTGTTCTACTGAAGTCTGACTTTCGTTTGATGGAAGTGGAAGTCTGACTTCCGTAGAAGTTGCGGTCTCTGCCGTGGGCTCCTCTTGGGAGTTTGTGTCGGATGTTGTTATGGCAGATTCAGATGTTGCGGGAGTTGTGGTTGCATCCGCTCCGACAGCGCTCGTTGTTGCTACTGTCTCAACAATTGTCGGTTGCGCAATCTCTACAGTCGTTGTCGCAATTTCTTGCGTCGTGGTTGCACCCTCTTCTGCGAGTGCAAAAGGTGCGAGAAAAATCGCAAATGCGAGGGTGAAAAAAAAGAGTTTGAGGTAAGTGGTCATGGAATTATCTTGTTATATTATACAGACAATGCTTTTTTTAGAACAGGAATATCCTCTTGAACTGTTTTCCATAACTGCTCGACGTCAAGCGAAAAATAATCGTGGACAGCGCGATCGCGAAGCCCGGCAATTTGTTTCCACGGCATATTGTATTGAGATTTGAAACTATCGGAAAGATGTTTTGACAATTCGCCTATGATAATAAGCTGGAGAATTACCGCGCTTTGTTTCTCTTGATTTTCTGTAAACGCATCAAGATGAACAGTCCCCACAAAAGATTCAACCTTTGCTATTGCATCAAGTATTTGGGCGCGATATACAGTGTCATTTTTTTCCATCATATATTTGTGCCATATCTCTCACTACATACGGAGCAAAATGTTTATTGAGCGAGCCTGTTGTCACCACGTCAACCTTTTTCCCGAGCAGATTTTCAAGCGCGTCGTTCATTTCATAAAACGTGATGAGGCTTATTGGTTTTTCAAATGAAACAAGGAGGTCAATGTCACTGTCGGGGCGCGCGTCGCCACGCGCGACGCTGCCGAATATGAACGCGCGCGACACGCCGTATCTTTTCAAAACGGGGGCTATTTTTTTCTGTATATTTGCCGTGCTCATGTGCGTACGTGTAGTATAGCAGATTTTGACCGTCTATAAATGCGTAGTTATTTCCCTCTGTTTTCATTATTCCAAGCGCGATAGACATCATAGGGGCGGACAGGTCAGACCTGTCTTCCCTGTGTTCATGCGTATATGTTAGCATCGTCTTCCTGCGTCTTTCAATGTAAAGGTTTTCTCCGTAAAGGTTTAACCTTTCCGGTTTTTAATATGGTATGGAAGTCTGACTTCCATAAAATAATATGTTGTGGATAATGGATTTTTTGGAGACTAAACTTATGGAAGTCTGACTTCCGTAAAATGGTTGGCTTCAACAGTAACTATTTGCCCTTCTTTAATTTAATAAATTCCTCTGCTGAAATCCGAAAATCTTCCAATATCGCTTTCAGCGTTCTTCGTTTAATTATTTTGCTGCCATGATTCGGTATAGTCGTTTGCCTACTATCTCTGTCTCTTCTCCAAATTTCATGACTGCCCTTTGCCTGCCGGTAGAAATAAAAACCGAGTTTCTTTGCTATTTTTGTCGTATCACGATAATCGGCGGCTGGAAATTTTAAACCCATAAAATCAGTTTCCCACAGGGACAGGTATCTGAATATTTATATCTGATCTGTTTTTAACTTTAATGAAAGAAATTAATTCTTTATGTTTTTTTCGCAATGCAAGATGGACTTTGATAACATCGCGAATATGGTCTATGACTTCTCCGTATGTCTTGCCTTCTGCGTGACAGCCCTGCAATATCGGGCAATAAGCAAAATACCCGCCTTCTTCGCAGGCTTCAATAACTATTGAGTAAAAGGAAGTGCTTGTATTCAATTTTTCCATATGCTTATCCTAACACGGCCAAAAATTGAAAGTCAATCTCATGTATGAGGCCTTATGCTTCACACACGAAGTCAACCTTTCCCTGCTCAAGAAGATTGACTTCCGCAGGATACAAGGACTCACCTCGGAAAGATATGGAAGTCTGACTTCCATAAAATAATATGTTGTGGATAATGGATTTTTTGGAG
>JBBUEZ010000022.1:5912-11017 GCA_038056715.1 Patescibacteria group bacterium | reverse complement strand
TGGCTCCGCGGGTAGGACTAGCGGTCGCTACTCGACCAGTACACCTTTTCGATATTTTGTTTCGTGCCTCACAAAATATCTGAAGAAGGTCTTTCGGTGCTCCACAAGGTCGCACCTCAACCTACAACCAACTCGTTGGGAGCGATCTGCGGCATACACCCCGCACCAACTCTCTGCTCCGCGGGTAGGATTCGAACCTACGACCAACCGCTTAACAGGCGGTCGCTCTACCGCTGAGCTACCGCGGAGCAGAAGTTTGGTGCGGGCCATTGAGCCACCCGCCTCGACTCGCCGTCGCTTGTCGATGCGAGGCGGGCCGCGGAATATATAAAATACTTCGTCATCATAGCAAAAAAGACCTATTTTGCAACCGAATTTGTTTGACCATGGGTGTGCACGGGGGTATGATACAGAATATTATGGAAAAACTCGCATTGCAAAAGCGCACAAAAATCGTTGCGACGATAGGTCCGGCAACGGAAGATGAAAAAACAATGACGGCGCTTGCGCGCGCGGGGATGGATGTTATTCGGCTTAATTTTTCCCACGGAGATTTTGAGGAGCACGGGAAGCGCATCGTGAACGCGCGGAAGGTTTCAAAAAAGATTGGGCGTCCGATAGCAATTCTCCAAGACCTTGCGGGCCCAAAGATTCGCATCGGCGAATTCTACAAAGAGCGCGTGATGCTCAAAAAAGGAAGCACGTTTACATTGACGACCAAAAAAATTGTGGGGGATGAGACAAAAGCATTCGTCAATTATGCACGACTTCCGCGCGAGGTGAAGAAGGGAGGCACGATTCTGCTTGACGACGGGAAGAAAAAACTGGAAGTATTACGCACGACCAAAACCGACATTATTTGCAAGGTGATTGTGGGCGGCGAGACGAAGGGGAAGCGCGGGGTGAATGTGCCGGGCGCGCATTTGAACATTAGTTCTATCACTGAAAAAGACAAGAAAGATCTCGCGTTCGGCATGTCGCACAAAGTTGATTTTGTTGCGCTTTCATTCGTGCGGAGCCCGAAAGATGTAAAAGATCTTCGCGCGCTCCTTCTCAAACACAAGTCCCAGGCAGGAATCATTTCAAAAATTGAAACACAGGAAGCGATAGAGAACATTGACGAGATTATTACGCTCTCCGACGGCATTATGGTCGCGCGCGGCGATTTGGCGATTGAGGTGCCCGCGCAGGACGTGCCGATCCATCAGAAGATGATCATTGAGAAATGCAATGCGGCGGGCAAACCGGTCATTACGGCAACGCAGATGCTTGAATCTATGATCAAATCGCCCGTACCCACGCGCGCGGAAGTTTCGGATGTTGCGAATTCCATTTTAGACGGCACGGACGCAGTGATGCTCTCGGAAGAAACGACGCTGGGGGATTATCCTGTGGAGGCGGTGATGGTGATGGCGAAGGTGGCGGAGACCGCGGAGGCGCGCTGGGGCGACTTTCATTTTCGCAGTAAGTGGAGAAAAGAATATACGCATACTGTCGTGGACAGCGTGTCGCGGGCGGTGGTGCGCACGGCGGAAGAAACCGAAGCGAAAGCGATTGTTGCGCTCACGGAATCGGGCGGAACGGCGCGTATGATCGCACGGTTTCATCCGCGCCAAATTGTGTTCGTCATGACATCACGCGAACATGTGGCGCGAAAAATGGCATTGTCATTCGGATGCATTCCGATGCCGACAAAAGATTTTGCGCATATTGACCACGCAACCGAAGTGATTGATGCATTCATGAAAAAAAACGGTATCGCAAAACAGGGAGAGAGGGTTGTCGTTGCGGCGGGACTTCCGTTCGGCAAAACCGGCGGAACGAATATGGTTCTCGTCCACACAGTCTAAAAGTCTATAAAGTCTGTAAAGTCTATAAAGTCAAAAGACGAACACGATGTTTATTAGAGTAAAAGTTGTACCGAACGCGAAAAAGGAATCATTCACGCCCGAAGAAGGGAAAGAGAATTGTTTTATCGCGAGCGTGCGCGAGAAAGCGGAGCGTAATAGGGCGAACACACGCGTACGCGAACTCGTTGCGGGACACTTCGGCGTCTCCGTGGGGAAGGCGCGTTTGATAAGCGGGCACCACACGCGCACGAAGATGTTTTCTGTTGCAGAAGAGGGAGAAGAAAAGATATAATACGCGCATGATCAAGATCAATAAAATAAAAGGGACGAATATTGAACTCACGTCCGCGATCAGCGATTACGCGGCGAAGAAGGTTTCTCAATTGGAAAAATTCGTTGCGCCGGACGACACGAGTGCCATGGTGGATGTGGAAGTGGGAAAGACCACGAAACATCACCAGACGGGGGATGTGTTCCGCGCGGAGTTTAATCTGTTCGTCGGAGGCAAGCAGTACAACGCCGCTTCGGAGAAGGAGGATTTGTACGCCGCGCTGGATGATGTCAAAGACGAGATCGCGCGCGAACTTTCCAAATCAAAAACGCGCACGCGCGATCTCGCGCGGCGGGGCGGAGCATCCATTAAAAATATAGTCAGAGGATTTTTTAATAAATAGTTACGTGATGGTGTAGCGATACGCAACATGAACATAGCAAAAACAATTTGGTTTGTAGGCGCACTTGTTGTGGTGGCGGTCGCCGTAACCCTTTATTTTATGCAATACGCAAAAGACAAGGAAAATAAGGCGGAAATAAGCGCAAAAGCGCGCGCAATTGATGCTGCGGGAGCGATTCTGCGCACAGGAATGGGGGACATTGAAATTGAGTTTTTGGCAAAAGAAGCGCCAAAAACTGTGGCGAATTTTATTACGCTTACCGAAAAAGGATTCTATGATGCGACGAAATTCCACCGCGTGATTAAAGATTTCATGATTCAGGGCGGCGATCCGCTTTCCAAGGATGATACGAAACAGGCGCTCTGGGGTACTGGCGGACCGGGATATACATTCGCGGACGAAAAGACAAATGTTTTGTTAGTGCGCGGGATTGTTGCAATGGCAAACGCTGGTCCAAATACGAACGGGAGCCAGTTCTTTATTATTACTACCGAAGCGACACCTTGGCTTAACGGCAAACACACACCGTTTGCGAAAGTGGTTTCCGGCATGGATGTGGTAGACAAAATTGAATCGGTTAAAACGGGAGAAAATAACAGACCGATAGAGGCGATTATCATCACGAAAGTGGTTTTGAAGTAAATCGCCATTCGCACCTCCCTCACTCGTATGTTTTCATACGCTCTTACCTATTGTGCCCCATGGGACACAATAGGTAAAAGTGATTTTTGGATAACGTAATGTAAATGTACCGCGGACGCATAAGACGGCCGCAGTGGATAATTCCCCATTGCATTTTTTTGAGAAGAGGAGTACGATTTTTTCGGGAACAGTTCTTATCCCACAAGGTCCGTGCATCACCACGCGCACGGGGGAAGAATTTCTTTCACAAGAAGTAGGAGACACACAGTGAAGAAAAATCTGACAGAGGAGCAAAAAGATGGCCTTGCCATTTGTGCGGACAAGGCAATCATGGCGCAAATGGAGATTGCTCACCAACTCCGGTGTGAGTGGGAGGAACTCTGTGGGCGAGGAAGAGTGTCCAGGGGGGACGCGATGGACGGTGAGAGTCCATGCGCTGCCCTCAGTTTGCGGATATCGGTTGTGGATGCGGGGATCAGGGAACTCCGCTCTCGCGCCGACGAGATCAAAGCGGGCGCGTTCAGTGGTAATTGCAATGATTGCAAAAAGCCGATTGGTTTTGAACGGCTCTGCAAGCATCCGGCAGCCACGTTCTGTACCGTCTGCGGCGAGAGGAACACACCAGTTACTGTAAAAGGGCACAACAATAAGACTATCACTGTTCGTACGCATGCTTACGCGCGTTAGCCAAAAAGTACGTCTAGAAACTTTTCGGCTGGTCTGCGCAAGCGCTGGTATTTTTTAGACGATACCATGTGTTGCGACTGGTTCAGCAGGGGGGATGCCGCGACGGTATCCTCCCATTTTTTTTGTTGATATTAACGGCACTTTTGCTGAATCTTTTGTGCTCACGTGTCGCTTGTTGTTCCACTTTACCTACTAAATATGGAATAGGAGAGATTGGCAAAATGTGGGCGGGCTTACAAATGCATTGACTTTTTCATAAGGATGCGATAGTTTTTACATATTCGCCGGAGACAACAGACAGCCTACAAGGCTTTAATGGGAAACCATCTGTCTAGGTAGGAGAAGCGCATACGCTTTTTTTACCCCCACACCTTTCACCGCATTGTTTCTTACGCCGGTCTTCCGTGTAATGAAATAATTTCTGTGGAGATATTTGATATAGCGCCCAAAACATCTTCTGAAACAGGGGGCGTTATGCGGTGAAAGGTGTGGGGGTTTACCTTGTTGTCACGGCCCGAAAGGTCGTTTTATTTTTTTTCACCTACGGTGAAAAAACGCAGAGCCACGCCGAACACACGCAGAATATCGCGGAAAATATACTTTTCTGCATAAGTCCGCGTCAGTTCCGCATTGTTCCGCGTTCTTATCGTAGATAAAAAGTCATGGCAATCACAAAAAATAAAAAGAAAGAAATTGTCGCGAAAGTGATAGACGCACTCAAAGACGCAACATCGGCGGTATTCGTGAATTTTCACAAAATGCCAGTTTCCGAGACGACGGCGATGCGCAAAGCGCTTCGCGTGCAAGGTGTCGGGTATACGGTTGCTAAGAAAACACTCTTGAAACGGGCACTTTCAGAAAAGAAGATATCAGGCGAGATTCCGGAACTTGCAGGCGAGATTGCCGTTGCATATGGAACGGGAGAGGATATGACGCTTCCGGCGCGCGAGGTGTATGTGTTCCAGAAGAAAAGCGATGGTCGCGTGGCAATCGTCGGCGGAATCTTTGAAGCGGCATATAAGACGCAGATAGAGATGACAGAAATTGCGTCCATCCCGTCGCGTGAGATTCTTCTTGCGAAATTCGTGAATGTGATCAATTCGCCGATACAGCGTCTTGCGGTCGCACTAAATCAAATTGCCGAAAGAAAGGCAATTTGATCGGCCGAACATTTTGCAAAACAAAATGTTTTAGGCGCTAAATCAAATTGCCGAAAGAAAGGCAATTTGATCGGCCGAACATTTTGCAAAAC